>JBBQRQ010000020.1:0-58539 GCA_038214755.1 Verrucomicrobiota bacterium | reverse complement strand
TTGGCATCCCAGGCATCGTTGAGCGGTCCGGCCCGCAGAAAAGTCGCTCCGACTTCGGCCAATTCCTGGATCGCATTCTTCCCACTGGGGGTTTTGCCATCGACGGGCGGCGGGAGGGTGAAGCCGATGGGAAAAACTTTCCTGCCATCAATCTCCAGCACGAGGTCGGAGTTAATCAGCGCTTGGTTGGCGAACAAATTCGAGATGAGAAAAAAATTCGCGGCGATAAATCCGACGCGAAAAAAATTCAAGTGACACATGAGGACATGGGCTACTTGAAGTTTTTCGCGAAGGCAAGTGTGTGCCTCGGGTAGCACAGGCCACTGGCCTGTCCCGAGGGGCGACCCGCCGCTCGGAATGAGGAAAGCGAGCGAACTTTTCCGGGCGCCTATTTCCAATGCCATGTCCCTTCCATTCCGTCCGGCCAGTGGCCGGACGGCACAGGCGAGTCGCCTGTGCCACCCATTCCAACTCGGAATTGGGTTCCATCGCGCTCGAATTCTTCCCGCGACAAATCTTCGCCGAATTGTTATGCATCGCCCATGCGAAAATTTTTTTTGGCTCTGCTCATTTTTTCCGCGACGTTTCTTTCGTCCGGACAAACCAACGCCGGCCTCACGCAAACCGAAGACGTTATTTACGGGCGCAAATTCGGCACGGCGCTCACGTTCGATATTTTTCAGCCTGAAAAAACCAACGGCTTCGGAATTATTTTTGTCGTGAGCGGAGGTTGGTACTCGGCCAAAGAAGCAATTAATCCAAAAATGTATGAGCCGTTTTTGGAAAGAGGCTACACCGTTTTCGCGGTCGTGCATGGTTCGCAGCCGAAATTTCAAATCCCGGAAATTGTGCAGGACATGCATCGTGCCGTTCGCTTCATTCGATTCAACGCGAAAAAATATGGCGTCGATCCGCAGCATCTGGGCGTGACCGGCGGCAGCGCAGGCGGACATCTTTCGCTCGTGCTCGGCACGCAACTGGGCGCGACGAACGCTCCGGCGGCCAAGGACCCGGTGGATCGCGAGAGCAGCGCCGTGCAAGCAGTCGCGTGTTTTTTTCCGCCGACGGATTTTTTGAATTATGGAAAGACAAACGAAAGCGCGCTGGGTGAAGGAGTTTTAGCCGCATTCAAAGCCGCGTTCGGCGAAGTTCCGACGACCGACGACGCCAAACAAAAGTTCGGGCGCGAGATTTCCCCGCTCTATTTTGTCACGTCGAACCTGCCGCCGACGATGATTATTCACGGCGATGCCGATAAGCTGGTGCCGATTCAACAAGCGGAAACTTTTCTAAAACGCGCGGAAGAAGCTGGAGTCAAAACCAAACTCATCGTGAAAAAAGATGGAGGCCACGGCTGGAAAGATTGGACGTCAGATTTTGTTCGGTTGGCCGATTGGTTTGACGAGAGTCTGCGTGGCGTGAAGAAAAACTAGAGCAGGAGCGCGGACGTTCTCGTCCGCGAGTGGACAATCGCTGGTACGAATTGACTCAGAAATTTATGCTTCAAATTCGACGCCGAACTCGCGGACGAGAACGTCCGCGCTCCCATGAATGACAAGCGGGAAATTTAGAAATTAAATATGAAAAAAATATTCCTTGCGATCTCGACTGGGATTCTTATCGCGCTCGCGCCTTATGTCCGCGCGCAGGAAAACAATTTCACTCGCACCGGAGATGTCATTTACGGGCGCAAGTTCGGGACCGCCTTGACGCTCGATATTTTTCGGCCCGAAAAAACCAACGGTTTTGGAATTTTGTTCATGGTCAGTGGCGGATTTTTTTCCAGCCACGAAGCAATCAACCCCGGCGCCTACCGACCTTTTCTCGAGCGCGGCTACACCGTCTTCGCGGTTGTCCATGGCTCGCAACCGAAATTTATCATTCCGGAAATCGAACAGGACATTCATCGCGCGGTGCGATTTGTCCGGCACAACGCGGCAAAATTTGGCGTCAATCCAAATCATCTCGGCATTACTGGCGGCAGCGCGGGCGGACATCTCTCGCTCACGATGGGCACGCAAGGCGCGAAAGGAAGTTCCGACGTGAAAGACCCGATTGACCGCGAGAGCAGCGCGGTGCAAGCGGTCGCTTGTTTCTACCCGCCAACCGATTTTTTAAATTGGAGCAAACCCGGCGACGACGGCGTTGGCTTCGGCCCGACCATCCGACATCAAGCCGCATTTGGCCCGCAAAGTTTTTCTGCGGAAGGCCGGCAAAAGTTAGGCAAAGAAATTTCTCCCATAAATTTTGTCACCTCGAACATGCCGCCCACGCTAGTCATTCATGGCGATGCCGACCAACAGGTTCCTCTTTATCAGGCGCAAATTTTCCAGAAACGCTGCGAAGAAGTGAATGCGCCCTACAAACTGATTGTTCGCGAAGGCAAAGATCACGGGTGGACCGGTATGGACGCGGACATGCGCATCTTCACTGATTGGTTCGACGAACATTTGCGCGGGATTAAGGCGGCGAAGTGATTCCCGCTCGCCAACGTAGCGCAGCTTTGCAAGCTGCTCTATCGGCAGGTTTGCCACCTGCCTGGGCTTCGATCTAGAACGAGCGCTTTTTTCTTTGGCGCGTCCTGCCGGTTGCAAACCGGCGATACGGCAGGATGCAATCCTGCGCTACTCCATTTCTCGACAATCATCCATCGGCTTCGCACCCAGCAGCGAGAAGGTTTCCTGTGCTCTGAATGCCAGACGTGTAAAAAAGATTTCAACAGATGGAAAAACAGAAGGCGCGGCGCGAGTCGCGTGTTTTTTGTTTGCGTCAATCGTGAAGTATTTCGCCACGAGCGGCACGGGCTTCGGGAGCGTTGTAGAGCGGATGAGTGGGTTTGAGGTCGCGCAGAAAATTTTGGCGGAACGCGATAGCTTTGTTCGTGGTTTCGCGGCGCTCTTTGACTTCGGGCGTGAGATGGCGCTTGCCTTGCACGGGCGAGCTTTCGATGGAGCCGCTCCAGGCGGTGAGTTGTTTGGCGCAGGATTTGGCGAGGGCTTGAATGCGGGCGAGGTCGCGGGCGAACAGTTTTATTTTCGGGCGCAGCGCGATGACGGCGAGCATGGAACGAACTTCGCCCGCCGAACCGCGGGCGATGCCGAGGAATTGCAGAAGCTCGCCGGTAAAAACGCGCTCGAAGCCTTCGGCGATGTTGTTGGAAACGGAGAGCGCGGCGCGGTCGAGTTGATTGCGGAAGCCGGAGGAGAATGGGCAGTTCGGCGTTTCGAGCAGATCAAGAACGGCGTTGTAAAGGCGGGCGGCCTCCTGCCAGGCGGGGAGGTCTTCGAAGTTTTGGTATTTGGGCATAATGGTTTTCTTTCTTGGGTGGTTGTGGGTTTTTTGGATTTGCGTTTTCGTTTTTTTGGCGATTGGCTATTTGCCATTGGCTATCACTGAGAATAGCCAATCGTCGATAGCCGATAGCCAATGTCGTAACACCGTGCTGAAAATTTGATAAGCCGAAATTTATTGCGCCGTTTCCGGTATTGGCTATTGCCGATCGCAGAAAAAATAACGCCGCTCAACTGCAACTCGGAAGCTTGGAAACAATCGCCAGTCACTCCAAATAAAACCCTACCGCAATTGTTCCGGTTTGAACGCGCGCAAATCTTCCACCGTCCATTCCGGTTTGTGTTGCTTGAGTTCGTCAACGGTTGATCCACCGGTGGCCACTGCCAAAACTTTTGCGCCAATCGATCGCGCGCAGCGTATGTCCAGAGGCGTGTCGCCGATGACCAATACTTCTTCGCCCCGCAATTTTGTTTTGAGCAATTCTTCCCCGCGCGTCTTCGCGATGGCCGCGATGCCATCCCGTTCCTCGTTGTCATCCGCGAAACCGCCGAACGAAAATTCGTCCCACAAATTGTAGTGGCGCAATTTCATTTCCGCGCCGAGCCGGATATTTCCCGTGAGCAAACCGACCAGCGGCGGAGCAGGCAGCGTGCGCAACCCATTTAGAAATTCACGGACGCCCGGACAAACTTCTCCTTTGCATTCGGCAATAATTTTTTTCAGGCAAAACAAATACGTTGCGAAGAAGCGATCAAAGTGAGTTTTGTCCGGGGTAATTCCGTGTTGAGAGAAAAACTCGCGCACCAGCGAAACATCCGTGCGTCCGGCGAACTTCAATCGCTCCGTTCCATCAGACAAACCAAACTCCGTCTCAAACGCGCGAGCGAACGCCTTTACGCCCGCGCCGCCCGTGCGAATCAGCGTTCCGTCGATGTCGAATAAAACCAACTTGATCATGGTTCCATCGTGTAGCGCATGCTTCCAGCCTGCAAGTTTCGAGGCATCTTGCGCTTGGAATTCGAAGCGGGAAGCTTCGGACCTGCAGGCTGGAAACCGGCGCTACGGCGCTTTGAAATAAAAACCTCCAATTGTTTTCGCCAAAGTCGTTGCCACGTTCGTTTCGTCAGAATTGCAGAGGACAATCACACAAATTTTGTCATCGGGAAAACGTTGCAAGCTCGCGGAAAAACCTGAAGTCGATCCACTGTGCCCGATATTTTTATGACCTTCAAACGGCTCGAGTCGCCAGCCAAATCCGTAGCCGGTCAGCTTGCCATTGTTCAATTTTCCTGAAGTCCACATTTGCGATCTGCTGTCCGCGCTGAGCACTTTGCCGGAGTCCAGCGCCGCGTTCCACTTCGCCAGATCGCCGACGGTCGAAGCAATTGCGCCCGCCGAAAAAACGTCGGTCAAATCGTAATCGCGGTTGATGAGCATTCCTTTTTTCTTTTCGTAACCATCGGCGCGGTTTGCGATGATGATGCTCGGATCGCGGTTGGTGGTGGAGGACATGCCGAGACGCCCGAAAATTTTCTGCTCCATGAAGTCCCAGTATTTTTTGCCACTGACATTTTCGATCACGAAGCCGAGCAGGTTGTAGCCGGAGTTGCAATATTTCCACTCGTCACCGGGCGCGAATTCCATCGGCAGCGCGGCGAGCTTTTTAATGAATTGTTCCTGGGTCAAATGCTTCGTCAGTTCAAAACCATCGAGGCCGGTGTAGCTCTTGATTCCCGAAGTGTGATTCAACAAATGGCGCAGCGTGATGTTCGTCCACGTGTCAGGAACATTCGTGACAAATTTACTGACCTTGTCGTCCACCGAAAGCTTGCCCTCCTGTTGCAACAAAAGAATTCCCGCCGCGGTGAATTGTTTGGTGATCGATCCGATTTCAAAAACGGTTTCAGATTGAACCGCAGCTTTCAATTCGAGGTTGGCGAAACCGTAGGCGGCAGTTTTGGTTTCTTTGCCGTCGAGAATAATTGTCAAAGCCAGACCCGGTATCTGCCGTTTCTCCATCTCGGTTTTGATGAAGTCATCGACTTTGTCCGCGCGCACAAAGCTGCAAAAAGAAGTGAAGCTGAAAACAATTGCGGTGATGAGAATGGTTCGTCTCATCGCAAACTTAACTTTTTATTTTACTCAGAAATTTCGCCAGGCCCGCCGCGATGTCGCTGACCTGTTTGCTTTTCTTTTGATCTTTGAGTTTGCCATTTTCATCGAAGGCTTCGTGCGCAGAAGAAATTGAAATTTGATCGGGCAACACAATCACACCGATGTTTCCCAAAATGGATCGTAGATGAACGAGACCGCGCAGACCTCCGAGTCCGCCCGGCGACGCACTCATCAACGAGGCAATTTTTCCTTTGAAACAAATGAGGTCCGGTTCGTTCTCTGACTCGACGCGCGAGGCCCAGTCGATGGAATTTTTTAAAACGCCGGTGATGGAACTGTTGTATTCGGGAGCCGAAATTAACAAACCATCATGGTCGCGCAAAAGTTGTTTGAATTTTTTGGCGTTCTCCGGCAGGCCGCTCGCCGTTTCCAAATCGCCGTCGTAAAGCGGCATCGGCAAATCGCGCAGATCGATGAGAGTCACTTCCGCGCCAGCGGCACGAGCGGCATCGACTGCGATGCGAATAAGTTTTTTGTTGAACGAGTCGTTTCGGGTGCTTCCGGCAAAGGCTAAAATTTTCGGTTGGCTCATGTCAGGACTTTTAATTGCGTTTAGAAAAAAGCAAGAGCGCGCTTCACGGGTGATGCTGAATAGTGGGGCAGGCTTCCAGCCTGTCACAGCGGGCATCTTGCCCGCGAATTGTGGTTCTGGGGCTGGAAGCCCCTCGGCAGACAGGATGTCTGCCCCACTACTTTCTCGGTCCTCGCCACATGCGCAGGTGCTGAAGTTGGGTGTGATTGAAACCGGGTGAGGCGGGATTTGGTTTCCGTGGACTGCGGCGGCATGGCGCCGGTTTTCCTGCACGTTACGCGATGGAGAAAGTGCTCAATAGGTACCTTCCCCGCTCTTCCACCGTGCAGCCAAAGCGGGGACTTGTCCCCGCAGTCCAAAATAAGATCGGTTCCCGCCTCACCCGCTTTTAATCACACCCGCTGAAGTTAGTGAAGTTAGAAAAATATTTTGCATCGCCTGGCCTGCAATTGGCGTTACAGTGGACTCATGAATCCGAGGAAACGCACGGTGATAATCGCGGCGATTTGCTTTCTCGCCGTGTGGCTGTTGGCCTGGGGCGGATACGTGATGGCCCGCAATTCCAAAATGACCGCGGAAAAAGTTCAAAGCTATTTAAACGAAACTGATCTGCGAAAATTGTCCGGCGAAAAGCGGGCGAAGGCTTTGCGCGATTTGGCGGCGAAAATAAATTCTCTCTCGGCGGAAGAGCGAAAAAAATTTCGCGGCGGCCGAATGATGGACGAATGGTTCAAAGAAATGTCCGAGCAGGAAAAAGGCGAATTTATCGAAGCGACGATGCCGAGCGGCTTTAAACAAATGATCAATGCGTTCGAGCAATTGCCAGAGGAGAAACGCCGGAAAACGATCGACGATGCGATGAAGCGATTGAAAGAGACGCGCGAAAGCAGCGAACCTCCGAAAGCTGCGGCGGGCACCAACCGGCCTCCCGTTTTGAGCGAAGATTTGCAGAGAAAAGTTGCGACCATCGGTTTGAAAAGTTTCTACAGCCAAAGCTCGGCGCAATCCAAAGCGGAAATCGCTCCGCTCCTGGAAGAGATTCAAAAGAGCATGGAAAGCGGGCGAATGTTTCGCTGAAATAATGCAACGCCTGCGCGCTTTTACCTTGATCGAATTGCTGGTCGTCATCGCGATCATTGCAATTCTCGCCGCGATGTTGTTGCCCGTTTTGAGCAAGGCAAAAGAGGCCAGTCGCGCCACGGTTTGTTTGAGCAATCTTCATCAACTCGGCGTGGCCCTGCAGATTTACGTGTCGGAAAATAACAATCGCCTGCCGATCATTTATGACCAGTTGATCAGCACCAATCTCCCAGTGACCAATCCACCTCCGCAGACGGTTGATATTGTTTTACGAAACCAACTCTCCAATACGAATGTCCTGCACTGTCCTTCTGACGAAAAAATTTTCAAGGAAACCGGGTCGAGTTACTCCTGGAATCCTCTGGTCAACGGTCAAAACGCGGATCATTTGCGGATCTTGGGGACGAACATTTTATCGCATCACGTCCCGCTTTTTTTTGACAAGGAAGGGTTCCATTCTGCGCGCGGGCCGGGCAAAGAAATGAATTTTCTCTACGCCGATGGGCATATCAAGAATCTGCTCGAACTGCCGGGAACGAAATGAATTTGTAAGGGCGCGTCTCGACCGCCATCGAACAAATTTGTAGCGGCGTGTCTGTGACCGCCGCCGGATTGCGTGAGAAAAAATGGCGGCGGTCATAGCCGCTCCGCTACAGAGAATGGAAAAAAAAGCGGCGGTCGCAGACGCGCCGCTACAGAAAAAATTGTGATTCAACTCAATCAGGTTCAAAAAATTTTCAGCAAACGGATGGCCGTGGAGGATTTGGATTTGCACGTTCCTCGGGGAGAAATTTTTGGTTTGCTCGGCCACAACGGCGCGGGAAAAAGCACGGCCATCGGCATGATGCTCGGACAAGTCTGGCCGACGCGCGGCGAAATAAAAATCTGCGGCTACGATGTGACGCGCGTCCGGCAAAGAGCGTTGAAAAATGTCGGAGCCATTTTTGAAGCGCCCGCCTTTTACGATTATCTGAGCGGCTGGAGGAACCTGGAAATTCTCACTCATTATTCCGCGCCGACTCCGAAAAGCAGAATCTTCGAAGTGATTGAGTGGGTCGGCTTGAGCGGGCGCGAGAAATCCAAAGTCAAAACTTATTCGCATGGAATGAGAGCGCGATTGGCTTTGGCGCAAGCGCTGTTGCCCGAGCCGGAACTGTTGATTCTGGACGAGCCGAGCGACGGACTTGATCCCGAAGGCATCCATGAAATGCGCCAGACTATTTTGCGGCTGCATCGCGAATTGGGACTGACGATTTTGCTGTCTTCGCATTTACTGAATGAAGTGGAGCAGCTTTGCACGCGCATCGCGGTGATGAACCAGGGCAGAAAAGTTTTTGAAGGAAAAATTTCAGAGGCGAGGCAGCCAAAAAATTGGGTTCGTTTGCGCGTGGAGAACTTTGGCGAGGCGGCAAATATTTTGCGCGAAACAAAAATGATTGAAGAAGATCGCGACGGGCAATTTATCACCCTTGGCACCGGCATCACAACCGATCAGATCGTCAAGCGCCTGGTGGAGCACGGGATGCCGCTTTTTGAAATCGCGCAAGTCGAACAAACGCTGGAAGATTTTTATTTATCGTTGATGAAGGACAAACCACGAATGGATACGAATGAATACTAATTGGGATGTGGAGGAGAAAATCGATTTTGGTTCGATGGATTACTCCGAGGACGACCCGGGTATCTCCGACAAAATTTTTTCTATTGTTGGCAGAAGTTTCCATTTAAACGCAGAGGACGCGGAGGTTCTCGCAAAGGACGCAAAGGTCACATCTCCGCGTTCCTCTGCGAAAACCTTTGCGACCTTTGCGTTGAACAGGCGTTTCGGCTGCGGCTCTGCCGCGTTGGGTAGATTGGTATTCCTTCGCAGTTAAAATATGTTTTACCTACAACTCCGCAATGAACTGTGGAAACTGTTTGGAAAGAAACGGACTTACATCGGCTTCGCCATGTTTCTCATCGCGCAAAATGTGATCACGCTGGTTTTCCGGTTCTCTCACGCCTCGCGCAACATGGTTCGCCAACTGGAAAATAATGGCTATCAAGCCGACCAATTTATTTCAGGACTTACCATCGCCACGATCATGCTTTTCCCGATCGCCTACGTTTTGTTGCCGCTTTATGTTTCGCTGGTCGGCGGAGATTTGCTCGCCAAGGAAGCCGAGGACGGAACGTTGCGCATGATTTTGGCGCGACCCATTTCGCGCGTTCGCTTGTTGATGATCAAATGGGTGGCGGGCGCAATTTTTTCCGTGCTACTCATTTTGGCGTTGGGAATTTTCGGGCTGTTGTTTTCATCACTGTTTTTCAAATGGGGCGGGTTGTTCGTCATGATTCCCGGAGAAATGTTCAGCGTGTTCGATGCGCGGACTGGCCTCGAACATTATTTTTTTGCGCACCTCGCGCTGATCGCCAAGGCCATTTCGATCATGGGATTGGCCTTCATGTTTTCCTGTTTCAATGTCAAGCCGGCGGCGGCGACCATTCTCGCGCTCTCATTTGTTTTCGTGAATTTTATTTTGATGCAGATTCCTTTCTTCAAAGAAATTCAACACTGGTTTCTCACGTATCACCTGAATCTTTGGCAGAATATGTTTGCGCAACCGATCCCGTGGTGGCGCGTGGGAGAATCGTTCAGCATCTTGCTTGGCTTCAACGTGACTTTTTTGATTGTGGCCTGCACCGTTTTTCAAGTGCGTGATATCAAGTCTTGAAACCGTTTTCCGCAGAGAGTTTGAGAGTTCGCAATTGTGATGCCTGTAGGAAAAGCGGAGACATGTCTCCGCACTCCACCGGCGCAACATCCCCGCTAATTCGTCGTCCTGAAAAAAATTTCAAGCTCGACCCAACTCGCGCGTTCAAAGCTGATTCCGTTGACTCGCGCGCGCTCGTAGCCGTGGGCGGGTAGTGAATTGAGTTTCTCGGTGTTATCGATGGCAGGCGGAATCTCTTTCGAGCTGGCGCCGCTCTTCAACAGGCGGATCATCGGTGGATCAAATTTGAATTCCCGCCGCAGACAAACGACGCATCGCGCGCCGGGTGCGTCGAGTTTTTCGCGCAGTTTTTCCAAGTCAGTTTCAAATCGCCAGACGTGATGGCTGTAATAAACCAATGTGGATTCGGAATAACCGAAGCCAACAAACTCAGCGTCGTTCGGCATTTGTCGAAAAATAGATTGCAAGGGTAAGGTGGGAACAGCGCTGCGAACTTCCCCCATAAATCCCGTCACAAAAACGGCGGAGAGCAGTAGTGCCAGTAAAAGCCAAGGGAGGCGACCCAATCGCCAGCCAAAGACGATCAGCAACAGGCAAAAGAAAAAAGCGATAAACCAGAGAGCGGCAATTCTCATCACTTCAAACTCTTCTGCAAACGGATGCGAAATGAGGGGCAGTGCGACCACGCAGAGTGCGGTTGCGCAAATCGACAACACCGCCCAGAACCAAATTTTCTCCCAGCGCGGCGATGGTCTCATTGGCCACGGACGTTGAAACAGCAGAAGAAAAAAAGCCGGGAACGCGGGCATGACGTAGTGAGGGATTTGCGTGGCGTAAAACGAAAAAATAAAATACGGGCCAAGCAGCCAGGCGAGAAGGAAGCCACGCTCGCGATTCCAGGATTGACGAAGCCCGATCGCTCCATGCGCTGCGCACGATGTCCACGGCGCGAGGCTGAGGAAAGCCGTCATCAAATAAAAAAGCGGAGTTGTCTTTAGCCAGAGGGTTTGACCGCCGCGACCGATGACGTGTTGGCCGATGCCGATTTTCCAAAAAAGCCCGTGCGTTTTGATGAGAGCAGGAACGCCCCACGCTGCGACGACGCTTAAACAAATCAATAAGCCCGGAACCAATTGCAGCGATCTCCAGGCGAGAGGTTTTCGCAAAAACACAAATCGGTAGAGAAGCAGCGTCATCGCCGGGACGGCGAACATCACCGGGCCTTTGGCCAGAAAACCAAAACCGAGAGAAAGGTATAAGATCCAAAACCATCGTCCGTAGGGGGAGGGTTGCTGGGACGAGACCGCCATTTCAAAGAGCGCGCGGTGGGCGAGGACGATGCAAAGAATCATTGGCATGTCCGCCACGGCGGCGCGTCCGTGCATCTGCACCTGAAAACAGGTCAGCCAAGCGAAGGCGGCCAGGAATCCCGATTGCGCTGAAAATAGGCGTCGCCCAAAATTGAAAATGAGAAGCGCCACTGCCAGGGTTGCCGCCAGCGAAGGAAAGCGCGCGGCAAATTCATTCACGCCGAAGACGGTGAAACTCAATCGTTGCAACCAGTAAATGAGCGGCGGTTTATCGAAACGGTATTCGCCGTTGAAATAGGGAACGACCCATTCACCGCGATCCATCATTTCCAAAGTTGCGCCAGAGAACCGCGCTTCGTCCACATCGCTCAAGGGCGCGGAGACTGTCCCCGGCAGAAGCGCGACGATTGCGATGAATAACAACAGCCACCATCCATGCCGTCGGAGAAAAAGTTCGGCTCGGTCCGCGTTGGATTTGTCGCGTTCTGGAATGTCGCGCATTTGTTCGATCAGTTCGCAATCGTGGAGGAAGAGCGTGGTGGAGGAGAGTGTTCGCAAGGGTCGGCGCGATCACCCACCATTAAATCTTGAAACGCCCACATCCACCATTGGGCAGGATTCGCCATTACGTCGTGAAAAAGTAATTGCAGAAGTTGCGCGTTGAGAGCAGCGGCGGCATCGGCTGAACGCTCTCGCATATCGAAATGAATCGGAATGATGGTCACTCGATTGCGCCCGTCGCCGAGTTGAACGGTGCTGACATAAGCGACCGGCACACGACAGCGGATTGCCAGGAGAGCGGGGCCCTTTGCGATGCGCATGTGAGCGTGACCGAAGGGAAGGTTGATGGTTGAAGCAACGTTTTCCATTACATCAAAAAAAGTGAGAAAGGATTCATTGCGTTGGAAGGAGGCGCGCATCACCTTCAATGCATTTTTTCCCGCAAATCCGAATGCGCTGCCAAAGGGACTTAACAGATCGCTCATGAACTTCCTATCCCTTGCGCGGGCGACTGGTCGAAAGGCCGTCGAAGTTTTATAACCGAATGAACTGAGGATGGGGGCGAGAATCGAATAGCTCCCCATGTGTCCGCCGAGCAGCAAAAGCCCACGGCCCAATGAGAGCGCGGCCTCGACATGCTCCACTCCGAGAAGAGTTGTTCGCTCAATTAGTTCAGCCGGCGAAATGACGAGCAAGCGAGACAAGTCCACGGCCAGTCGCGCCAGAGATTCGCGACGCTCCGAGTGGAATTGTCGAAATTCCTTTTTCTGCCATCCCAGCGGCCCGAAGAATCGACATGCGTTGTCGCGAGGTTTGTTTCCGACGCTGAGTGAATAAAACCAGGTGAGGACACGCGCGACTTTTAATGCGCGCCTCTCTTCCAGTCGGCTCAGGCCAGTCAACACCAGTCGGGTTGCTCCTGAGTCAAAGGCATCCTTCATCCGCCAGGCGGCCGGCGAAGCGACTCTCATCCGTGCTTTGAAAAATTTGTCACTCATGGAAGTGACTCGCTAAAGACAGCGCAGTCGATGCGTAATTCGTTTACTCAACAGTTTGCCGGGAGAGCGGACGGGCCAGCGGATTTCTTATTTTAGAATTTCGGTTTTCAGAGGAAAGACTTGAGGCCGGACACCCGCGCAACGCACGGTCCTGCTCTTCGGCTTTGACCGTTTGAAAAGGCCATTCCCACCATTGTTCCGGGTAGCGCAGAATGTCTGCATACAAATGTCGAAGCCACGCAGCAAGTATTTGATCGGGCGATGAAGGAGTATCGCGCTCCGTGGCCAACGGCTCCACTGGCTTGAGTGTAATGGAGGTTCGGCCGCCTGGTTCTTGAGGGGCAACTCCGTAGAGGACAGGGGCGCCATAGCGGCAAGCTAACAAGGCTGGACCGCGGCTGAGTTCAAGACTGGCGTGACCGAACGGAAACCACATCGGAGAATTATCGAGAGCGACCGTGTCAAATGCGACGTAAATGACTTCATTGTTTCGCAACACGGTGCGGAAGGCTTCCACTACATTTTGATAAGTGAAAACAATTCGAATATTGTGGCGACCCGCGAGCTCAATAAAATATCGTTCGTTCCCAGCCAACGGCACACTGCGGACCAAAGCGGTTACCTTGTATCCCTTCTGTCCGAGGGCTGCCGGAATAAATCGGTAGTTGCCAACATGCCCGCTTATGACCACGGCACCGCGCCCGGCTCGCAAAGCTTCTTCCACATGATTTTCACCCGCGAGCGTCACTCTTTCCCGAAAACTCTCGGACGGGCCAGGTGCAAGACATGCCTGTTCGGCGAAGAAACGCGCCAGGTAATCGTAGTAACCCTTTTCAAAGTTGCGCTGGCGTTTTTTGTCCCACGCTTTCGGGCCAAAAAATCGCTGCAGGTTTTGGCGGCGCTGCCCATTTTTGGAAAGAGTAAAGAGGGGCGCGACCATTCGAGCAAAGCGGAGGGCCCGCCGTTCACCCATCAGTTGCAGACCGCGCACAAACTTTCGCTCCAAATAATTGGCCAGCTCTTCGCTGCCCTGAGTGAAACTTTGTTTGAGGTCTTCCAGTTGCATGACTCAATTCTAAAAAGTTTTCGCTGGTTGACGAGGGCGACAAGTCCCCTGTCGGAATACCCTCACCTGCGCAACTTTGAAAAACAGGATTCCCATCGGTTAGCGCGATGATAAAAGGCCTCTCCAAAATTCCAAGCTATTCTGTGGCACGTTTTCTTTGTGACAGAAAAGTTGCTGACTGTTAGCGTCAAGTTTATGGCAAATCATCGCTCACGAGTAGCGCTCATTGCTGGGATAACGATCATCGCAGTATGGCTCATCGTCATGGGCACTTACCACTGGTCGCAGCAATCCAAAGTGACCTCGGACAAAGTGCGCGCCTATATTTCATCCGTTAATTTTGCGTCTCTAAATGCGGCACAGCGAAACAAAGCTATTGCGGAACTCGCCCGACAAGTTAACGCGCTGTCCTCTGAGGAACGGATCAAATTGCATTTGCAACGCGCGTGGGAAAATTGGTTTTTGCAGATGACCGAAGAAGAGAGAACCCGTTTTGTTGAAGCCACACTGCCGACCGGCATCACCCAGATGATGACTGCTTTTGAACAGATGCCGGATGCCGCGCGCAAAAAAACCATTGAAGATGCGATGAAGCGATTGCGAGATGCGCACGAACTTCCAATACCCAAAAGCCCCTCCGAGCACGATCAACCATCCACGAATTCGACCTCGCCATTGAGCGCGGAACTGGAACAACGAATGCAATCAGTCGGACTCAAAACGTTTTATACAAAAAGCTCGGCGCAAACTAAAGCCGAGGTCGCGCCTGTCCTCGAAGAAATGCAGCGGCTGATGGAACACGGGATAGTTTTGCGTTAGCAATTCTTTACCAGCGCGCCGCCCATGTTCTACCAACAGTTGCGAAATGAGGTGTGGAAACTGTTCGGCAAGAAGCGCACTTACATGGGGTTTGTGGTTTTTTTCGTCACGCAAAATCTCATCCTGCTCATCATGCAGTTCCCTCGAGTGACTCATCTGATGCGTCGCTTGCTGGAAGACAACGGCTACAGCATCGAGCCATCCTATTCGAGTCTCACCTTTGCGACGGGAATGATCTTTCCCATCGCGCACATTCTACTCCCGGTTTTTTTGGCGATGGTCAGCGGAGATTTGGTGGCGAAGGAGAGCGAAGACGGAACGCTGCGCCTGGTGCTCGCGCGCCCGATTTCGCGAGTACGCCTCTTGTTTTTAAAATGGCTTGCCGGAGCGCTGTTCTCTGCTTCGCTTGTTTTATCGTTGGGAACTTTTGGTCTGTTGTTTGCCGCGATTTGGTTTCCATGGCGGGGATTATTTGTCTATGCGCCGAACGAAATTTTCAGCGTGTTCGACGCCTCAATGGGTTTCCATCGTTATTTGGGAGCGCATCTGCTGCTCGTCGCAACGGCCATTACCATCACGAGCGTGGCTTTCATGTTTTCTTGTTTTAAAATAAAACCGGCAGCCGCCGCTGTCCTGACGCTCTCGGTTGTGTTCCTCAGCATGATCTTGCAGGACATTCCCTATTTTCGCGAACTCAAGCCGTGGTTCTTCACCCATCACTTGAATGTCTGGCACGCGTGCTTTGCGGAGCGAATTGCGTGGTGGCGCGTGGGCGGCTCTTTGACTCTTCTGGCAGGAATGAGTGCGACCTGCTGTATCGTCGGCTGCGCGGTTTTTCAAGCGCGAGACATCAAATCCTAGCCGGATATTTTCTTTGTCCCGATAATTCATTGGCCGCAATTAGTCGTGTTTGGGTTGGATCCGAGACACAACTAATGGTGGTTTCCGCTCGAATTTACCTGAAATAAAACGTTGTGTCCCGGTCGGTTTTTTCCTAGATTTTTTGTCGCTCAAAATGAGCGGAAAAATCAACAGGCCGCCAAGTTTTTTATGTCCAACGAAATGGAAATTTTAGATCGGGAAACGACAGTCGAACCAACCGCGCCCCAGCACGCTTACGACTCCGCGCAACTGGGAAAACTTGAAGGACTCGACGCCGTTCGCAAGAAGCCGGGAATGTATATCGGCGGCACTGACGAACGCGCGTTGCATCACTGCGTTTCTGAAGTGATGGATAATTCTGTCGATGAATTTCTCGCCGGTCACTGCACGAAAATTGGCGTGACGATTCATGTCGATGGATCCATTTCCATTCGCGATAACGGGCGTGGAATTCCGGTGGACATTCATCCGCTCTATAAAATTCCCGGCGTCGAAATGGTGCTGACGACGTTGCATTCCGGCGGCAAATACGGACAGGGCGGCTACACGTATTCCGGCGGCACGCACGGCGTCGGTGCGAAATGCGTCAACGCAGTTTCGGAATGGTTCGAGGTCGAAGTCATCCGCGACGGGCAGGTGCATCACATGGGATTTGAGCGCGGAAAAACGGTTAAGAAACTTGAAGTCATCGGCAAAGCCCAGGGAACCGGCACGCTGATCACGTTCAAACCGGATCCCGAAATTTTCAAAGAGACCACGGAATTTAAATCCGAACGCATCACGCAGCGCCTTCGCGAACTGGCTTTTTTAAATTCCGGTTTGGAAATTACTTTTACCGACGAGCGAAAACCCGATTCCAAGCCGGAAGTTTATTTCTACAAAGACGGCGTTGAAGAATTCGTCAAGCAACTGAGCAAAGGGAAACAAGTCATTCATCCCAAACCCATTTCCATTTCGGGAAAACGTCCGCACGAATTCACGGCGGACGGAACCGCGCGCACCGCCGACATCACGGTGGATATCGTTCTGCAATATAACGACAGCTACAATTCACAGATTCTCAGTTACACCAACACGATCAACAATCCCGACGGTGGAGCGCACCAGGCCGGTTTTCGCTCGGCGTTGACGCGTGTGGTCAATCAATACGCCAAGCAAAATAATTTGCTGAAAGAAAAAGAACCGACCATCACGGGCGATGATTTGTTGGAAGGTTTGGTCGCGATTATTTCCGTCAAACATCCCGATCCGAAGTTCAACAATCAGCCAAAAGAAAAACTGCTTTCCCCGGAAGTGGAGGGCATCGCGAGTTCCGTGACCTACGACGGATTGATGTTTCATTTTGATTCCAATCCGGCCGTTGCGAAAAAAATTCTCGAAAAAGGTTTGACTGCCGCGCGCGCTCGCGAGGCCGCGCGCAAAGCCCGCGACACCGTGCGCAAAAGCGCGCTGACCGGCGGCGGGCTTCCCGGAAAACTGGCCGATTGCTCGGATCGCGATCCGGCCAACACGGAACTTTATATCGTCGAGGGTGACTCCGCCGGTGGCTCTGCCAAACAAGGCCGCGACCGAAAATTTCAGGCGATTCTCCCGATTCGCGGCAAGCTGATCAACGTCGAGAAAGCGCGCCTCGACAAAGTTCTTCAGAACACCGAAATCCGCACGATGATCACCGCCATCGGCACGGGAATCGGCGATGGCGAAGGTGAAGGCGCGTTCGACCTGAGCCGGCTTCGCTATCACAAAATTATTATCATGACCGATGCCGACGTGGATGGTTCGCACATTCGCACTTTGCTGCTGACTTTTTTCTACCGGCAAATGACGCAACTGGTGAAGCAAGGTTTTGTTTATATCGCGCAGCCGCCGCTCTACCAGTTGACGCGGAAAAAACGGGTTGAATACGTCGATGACGACGTCCAGATGAATAAAATTCTGATTCAACTCGGCAGTGAAGATGTGCGATTGCGCAATCTCGCGACGGATAAGGAGCTTTCCGAAAAGCAACTGGAAGAAATTTTGGAGCTACTCGAATCGCTCGACAAATATGTGCAATCGATCCGGCGGCACGGCGGGGACTTTGGCGATTACGTCGAGAAACGAAATTCGCAGACACACGAATTGCCGCGGCACTTGGTCAAGGTGCGCGATGGCAATGAGGAGATGGTTTATTATTTTCACACCGAGGAGGATTTGGCGAAGTTCGGCGCGGACAATCCCGATTTGAAATTATTCGGCGCAGATGAATCCGACACCACGTTGTTGGAAAAAGCCCGGAGCGGAAATACTCGTCGCGCCAAACACGTCGAGTTGCATGAAAGCAAAGCCATCACCGAATTGCTGGAGCAGTTGGATAAAAAAGGGTTGAACGTCGAGCACTATTCCGCGCAGGACCAACCGTTGTTTGAACTGATCGAAGGCGAAGGCGAACGCGCAACGGCCAAGCCGCTTTTTTCAATCGCGGAAATTTTGGCCGGAGTCAAAGAGGCCGGAAAAAAAGGAATTCAAATCAAACGCTTCAAAGGCTTGGGCGAAATGAACGCCAAGGAATTGTTCGAGACGACGATGAATCCCGAGAAACGAAAACTTCTCCGCATCGACATGACCGACCTCGTTGAAGCCGAGGAAATGTTCACCAAGTTGATGGGGGATGAAGTCGAGCCGCGCCGCCAATTCATCGAGGACAACGCGCTCAACGTGCGGAACCTGGATGTTTGATGCCGGCGCTCCACGTCATCGCGGGGCCGAATGGGGTCGGCAAAACAACTTTCGCCAACCGCTATTTGCCGGAGGAAATCCAGCAGTTGGAATTTGTGAATGCGGATTTGATCGCGAGAGGATTGTCGCCCTTTGATCCTGATTCGGTCTCGCTGGAGGCGGGACGGATCGCGTTGTTGCGCATCAAAGAATTATTGCGCGAGCGAAAATCTTTTACGTGGGAAACAACCTTGAGCGGGCGCAGCGCGGCGGTCTGGCTCACGGTCGCCAGGGAAAATGGTTACACGATCAAGGCTTATTTTCTTTGGGTGCGCGATGTGGAAGTGACGCTGCAAAGAATTCGACAACGCGTGTTGGAAGGCGGGCATGACATTCCGGCGGACGTGGCGCGGCGAAGATTTTTTAAAACGATTCAGAATTTTTTCGGCATTTACCGCCAGTTGTTTGATAGCTGGAAGTTGATTGAGAATGAGGCGAACAGGCGCCGCTTAATCGCAGTGGAAAAGAACGGAAGATTGGCATTGCGAGATGAAGCGCGCTTCAATGCTATTTTGAAAGAATCAGAAATAATTCTATGAAACGATCCTACGAAATTTTGGATGACGACACGATGGAACTGGAAGATTGGCAGGTCGAACGCGCCCTCCAAAAAGCCGCCATCGACGCCATCCGCCGCGCGCGTCAATTCAATACCGAATACGTCATTTCGGAAAACGGGCAGGTCAAATGTCTGAGGCCGAATGAAACGGAAAAATACGAACACGCCGCCTTGGAAAATCTCGAACGCCTCAACCAGAAAATTGCTGAATTACAAAAACAGGAAAAAGAAAGCGCACTGGTCTTGAATGACCGCCCAGTAAAAAAAGAGTCTTGACAATGTAGTCACGTGTGACTACATTGCCGCCATGAAGAAGAAAACAATTAAATACTCCGCTGCTAAAGAAGAGCCTGCCGTGCTTCGAGAAGTCGCGGTGATGTCGGATATTGGCGAGGTCATCAGCGTGCGCTCGGCCAAGGCTCATCTTTCTGCCTTGCTCGATTTGGTGGCGGGCGGACGAGAGATTACCATCACGAGCGACGGCAAACCAAAAGCCCGGTTGGTGAGTCCCATGTCATCGCGATCCGAAAAAGTTTTCCGCGGCATGGGGGATTACTTGTTGAAGCAGCGGATTGGCCGCGGCGTATCGGCGGACGAGATCATTCGGGCAGAACGGGATTCCCGACCTTAACGATGTATCTCGATAGCGCTATCATCGTAAAACTGCTTGTCCGGGAGCCGGATTCAGCGTGGTTCAATAGGGGTGTGGAGGGACACGAGCTGTGGTCTTCCGAACTGTCGGTCGCTGAGGTTTCCTCGGCGCTTTTGTCCAAGGAACGGGCAAGGCAGATGTCCGTTGCGCAACGGAAATCTGCTTTTGCCCAATTCGCATTGATGCGCGACGAGAAAATATTGCGACTCCATCCGCTGAATCTCTCCGTTGTCGAACGCGCCTCCGGGTTGCTTATCGGTTGTCATCCCGAAGTGCCTTTGCGTTCGCTCGATGCGATTCATGTCGCGACTGCGCTGATGCATCCACGCGGCGCGTTGTGCGCAACGGACGGGCGGATGCGAGCGGCAGCGCAACGGGTCGGACTACTTTGTTTTCCGGAAAATATTTCCGAAATTGTTAACCAATAAACCGCAATGCCTGACGATAAAAACGATTTGCCCAAAGATGATTTGCCTATTTCCAACACGCCGTTGTTTGCCGCGAACGAGAAGGTGGAAAAAATAAATGTCGCCGACGAAATCAAGAACTCGTTTCTCGACTACTCGATGTCGGTGATTATTTCGCGCGCGTTGCCCGATGCGCGCGATGGATTGAAACCTTCGCAACGCAGAATTCTTTTTGCGATGCATGAACTCGGCGTCATGCCCACTCGCAAAACTTTGAAGTGCGCCCGAATCGTGGGCGAGACGATGGGCAAATATCATCCGCACGGCGACATGGCGATCTATCCGACCCTCGTCCACATGGCGCAACCCTGGGCGATGCGCGAGATGCTCATCGAAGGCCAGGGAAATTTCGGTTCCGTCGAGGGCGATCCTCCAGCGTCGATGCGTTACACCGAGGCGCGGCTTCGTCATCTGGGCGCGGCGCTGATGACCGACATGGATCGGGACACGGTGAATTTTGTTCCGAATTACGACGGAGAATATCAAGAGCCAACCGTTTTTCCGGCGGCATTTCCAAATCTACTGGTCAATGGCGGAACGGGCATCGCCGTCGGCATGGCCACAAACATGGCTCCGCATAATCTCGGCGAAATTGTTGATGGCGTTTGCGCACAAATTGATAATCCAGCCATCACTCTTCCCGAATTGATGAAGCATGTGAAGGGGCCGGATTTTCCGACCGGCTGCATGATCTGTGGCGTCGAGCCGATCAAACAATATTTTGCAACAGGCCGTGGCAGTTTGAAAGTTCGCGGAAAAGTCGGCGTGGAACAATTGAAGGGTGGGCGCGAGCAACTCGTGATCACCGAAATTCCTTACAACGTCAATCGCGCCACACTCGTCGAGCGCATCGCAGAACTGGTAAATGAAAAAGTCATCGGCGACATCAGTTACGTGGGCGATCAATCGGACGAAAACACTCGAGTCGTGGTCGAGTTAAAACGCGACGCGATTCCAAAAGTTGTCATCAACAATCTTTATCAGTTCACGCAACTCGAAAGCAGTTTCAGCGTCAACTCCCTCGCCATCGACCACGGCAAACCGAAGATTCTCAACCTCAAAGAGATGATCGGTTGCTACATCGACCACCGCCGCGAAGTGGTTATTCGCCGCACCCGCTTTGACCTTCGCAAAGCCGAAGAGCGCGCCGAGACTCTCGAAGGTTATTTGATCGCGCTTTCCAATCTCGATGAATTCATCCGTATCATTCGCAGTTCGTCCAACCGCGAGGAGGCGAAAATTAAATTGCTCGCGTTTGAATTCAGCCGCGCGCAGGTCGAGACGTTCGGAGTTTTGATTCGCAGCGAAGCGCGTTTGACCAACGGCCGCTATTCTTTTAGCGACGCGCAGACCATCGCGATTTTGGAATTGCGTTTGTATCAACTCACCGGTTTGGAAATGGACAAAGTCAAAGCCGAATACACCGAACTGCTCGAAAAAATTAAAGACCTCCTCGACATCCTTTCCAAAGAGTTGCGCGTGATGACGATCATCAAAACCGAGTTGCTCGAAATCAAAGAAAAATATGCGACGCCGCGCATGACCGATCTCGTGCCTGACGAGGGCGAAATCGCCATCGAAGATTTGATCGCGAATGAAGGCGTTATCATCACGCTCACTCACAGCGGACTGATTAAGCGCACCAATGTCAGTTCGTATCGCGCGCAACGCCGCGGCGGCAAAGGAGTCATTGGCATGACGACGCGCGAAGGTTCCACCGAGGAGGAAAACGATTTTATCGAACATCTTTTCACGGCGAGCACGCACGACTATTTGATGTTCTTCACCAACAGCGGACGCGTCTATGTCGAGCGCGTTCACGAGATTCCTGACATGGGCCGCGCCTCGAAAGGCCGCAGCATTGCGAATCTGTTGGAATTGAAAGCGGGAGAAAAAGTCGCCGCGCTCATTCGTGTGATTTCAAAAACCGGCGCGAATAAAGAAGACACCACCTGGCTCACCGAGGAATTTTTATTTTTTGCAACGCAACAAGGCACGGTGAAAAAAACCCCGCTGTCCGAATTTTCCAACATGCGCAAAGGCGGAATTATCGCCATCGGAATTGATCCCGGCGATGTTCTGATTGGTGTCGAACTCACCACCGGCCACAACGAAGTCGTGATGATTACGCGCGAAGGACAGAGCATCCGCTTCAACGAAGAAGACGTTCGTTCGATGGGCCGCGCGGCGGTCGGGGTCCGGGGAATCCGGTTGGACAAAACGGATGCGGTCGTCGCATTGGCCGTCGTTGTTCCTGACGCCACGTTGTTGGTCGCGGGCGAAAACGGCATCGGCAAGCGCACAAACTTTGATGAATACCGCGTTCAATCTCGCGGCGGCAAAGGCATCATCACCATGAAGACCAACGAGAAAACTGGCAACGTGGTCGGCGCGCTCACGGTGAAGGACGATGACGAAATCATGTTGATCACGGTGGGCGGCCAGATGGTGCGGATCAGCGTTCGCGGCCTTCGCGAAGTGGGCCGCAATACGCAAGGCGTGAAACTCATCAACCTCGACGAGAAGGATAAATTACAGGCGATTGCCCCGGTCATCAGCGAAGAAACAGCAGAAGGGGAAAACGGCGCTCAACTGGAGACCCCGGGATGAAAAAATTTAAGCAGTCAAAATAATCCCCTGATCGTCGCGGCATTTTTTCCAGTGTGGCAAACGTCGTTGCAACCAGAAATCCGAATTCCGAAATCCGAAATCCGAAAGAAATCCGAAGCACGAAGGAGGAAAGCGGTGCGGGGCTGTAGGAGCGGCAAGCACTTTTCTGACGGCGCATAAAGGCATTTTGGTATTCGGATTTCGGACTTCTTTCGGAGTTCGGGGATTCGGATTTCGGATTTCCCGTTCGATCCGCTTGGAAAACTCTCACTGCACAATTTGCTCCGGTTTTTCCAAAATAATTTCCACCTTGCCGTTGTATTCTCTTATTTTTCCTTTGACGGAAATGATTTTACCGCTGAGTCGTTCCAATTGCTCCGTGGGAATTGCTTGTTTAAAACAAACCGCCGTGAACGCGGCGTTGGGATGTTTTCCGCCCATGTCGATAAAGACATCGCCTTTTTGGCTGACGTGAACTCGATCCACTTTTCCTCTCACCGTGGCCATTTGGCCCACGTGATTGCGCGCCTCCTCGGGAGAAATTGCCGAAGGGTCAACCGGCGACGCATTTGTCACGGCTTCATTGGTCGCGGCTTCATTGGTAGCGGTAGCGCTTATCACCGGGGGAGACGCGGGGGACGTGTTGTCAGTTTGTTCTTTCGGTTTGCATGAAGCGACGAGAAACAACGCTCCGGTCAAAGCCAAAAAACTTCCGAGCCTTCTGAAAATAAATTTGTTCATGGGTTGAACAGAAACGTTTTTTCCGTTTTGAGTCAAGGAGCGGGGTGCTTGGGCGAAGCGTTGTCCGACTCTAAGGAATTGTTTGAACGCGGCAAGAAAACAAAACCACCAGGGCACTAAACCTTTTCTCCCTCTGAGGATACTTGTTCGGGTGTGTTGCGTAAGGGACGACACATTTTTCGAGGAACCGATTTTTTTAAGTGTTGCGCTTAATTTCTTCCGAAACTTCGCTTCGACGCCAATCGAAGCGTTTTGTATGAGAAGTGAAAACAACCTGCAAATGGCGGGTTGCTCCGGGTTTGACGCTGCGAGTCGCGGGAAGGAAAAATGGAGCGAGCGAAGGGATTCGAACCCTCGACGTTCACCTTGGCAAGGTGATGCTCTACCAGGCTGAGCTACACTCGCATCCGAAAGCGGCAAAAAATTAAGGCAAGGCAATCCAATTGCAAGTCCCTTTTCCTATTTTGATCTTTGCGCACATTTGGACTGCGGGGACATGTCCCCGCTTTGGCTGCACGGTGAAAGAGCCGAAGTGTTCAGCAAACGGGAAAGTTCTCCACCCTCAGGAGGCGTGAAAGAAAAGCGGCATCCATGCCGTCGCACTCCAAATGACCTTTCTCCTCCTCGTGATTACTTTTATGAAACTCTTTTTTTTGGAGCACGTTGACGCCAATCCCGTCTAACTTCAACATGAACGAAGATCTTCGACGGGCATTTATGAAATTTTTTCTGATCAGCGCGGTGTTTCTATTTTTCGCCGGTGATTTTATTCAGGCCGCATCGCGCGACGCGGATTGGCACCGCGTCGAGGACGCCGTCCAAAAAGGTTTGCCCAAAACCGCCATCGAAGCGCTTGAACCCATCATCAAAAATTCTCTCGCTGAGAAAAAATACGGCGAAGCGGCCAAAGCCATCGCGCGCAAAATTGTGCTCGAAGGAACTATTCAGGGAAACAAGCCAGAAGAAAAAATCACACGGCTGGAAAAAGAAATTCAGGCCGCGCCCGTCGAAATCAAACCTCTTCTTCAGACCATTCTCGCGCACTGGTATTGGCAATATTTCCAACAGAACCGCTGGCGCTTTATGCAGCGCGCCGCCACCGCCGAAGCGCCCGGAAAAGATTTCACAACGTGGGACTTGCCGAGGCTGTTCGCCGAAATCGACAAACAATTTTCCAACGCTCTCGCCTTTGAGAAAATTTTAAAAGCGACGCCGGTTTCTGATTTCAACGATCTGCTGGAACGAGGGACGTTACCGGACTCGTATCGCCCGACGCTTTACGATTTCATCGCGCACGAGGCGTTGCAGTTCTACCTTTCCGGCGAGCAGGCTGCCGCCAAGCCGCAGGATGCTTTTGAAGTTTCCTCCGAAAGTCCGATCTTCGATTCCGCCGAGAAATTTATCGCGTGGGAAATTCGTAGCCGCCGACGTGAGGAGGCGGTCGGCCCTGCGATTGATTCTAAAACCCCGCCTCCTCACGTCGGCGGCTACGACGACGCGCCTGCCGCGAAAGCCATTCGACTTTTCCAACAGCTTTTAAAATTTCATCAGAACGACAAAGACAAGTCGGCCTTTATCGATGCTGACATCGCGCGATTGGTTTACGGAAAGAACATCGCGTTCGGCGAAGAAAAAGGTTCCCGTTTCAAAAAGTCGGTTCGCGACATCGCCGAGAAATGGAACACGCACGAACTCGCCGCTCTCGCTTGGTATCACTACGCGGCCACGTTGCGTGACGAAGGAAAATTGACGGAGGCCCATGCCATCGCCGAGCGCACTGAAAAAGATTTTCCGAAAAGCAACGGCGCAAAACTTTGCCGCAGTTTGATCGAAGAAATCGAAAGCAAATCCGCCAGCATCGTGACCGAACGGATTTGGAACGCGCCGTTTCCGAAAATCGAAGTGCGCTACAAAAATGTCGGCGAAGTTTTCTTCCGCGCCGTGAAAATGGATTGGGAAACCCTCGTGCAAAAACGTCGGCGCATTCCCGATTATCTCGACGACGAAGATCGCAAAATCGCGCTGACAAAAAAGCCCGCGCTCGAATGGTCGCAGAAACTTCCAGCGACGACCGATTTCAAGGAACGGACCGAGGAAATTCCCGCGCCACAAAATTTGCCGCGCGGCTTTTATTTCATCATCGCCAGTCATCGCGCCGATTTTGCGGAGGCCGGCAATCAACTTTCCCTCGCGCCAATCTGGGTGAGCGAGCTGGCGTTTGTCTTGCGCACGCGCGAAAAATTTCTCGAAGGCTTTGTCCTCCACGCCAATTCCGGCGAGCCGCTCAAAGGCGCGCAGGTCGGCGGCTGGGTTCAGGATTATCAAAAAGGAACGCTGGTGGAACTCGCCGCGTGGAACACGGATGAGAACGGCTTCTTTCAATTCACGCTGGAGCAAAACCGCAGTTACATTTTTCGCGCGCGTTTTCAAAATGATGAAGTCGGCGCGGCGCAGGAAACTTACGGGCAATATTGGAATCGCGGCGAGCCGGGCGACCAAACAATTTTTTTCACTGACCGCGCGATTTATCGTCCTGGGCAAACGATTCAATACAAGGGCATCGCGCTGCACGTCGATCAGGCGAAGGACAATTACGAAGTCATCAGCGGGCGCGAAATCACCGTTCGTTTTCTCGACGCGAACGGGAAGGAAATTGAGAAACAGACTCGGCGTTGCAACGACTACGGTTCGTTCGCCGGAAGTTTCACCGCCCCGCGAGATCGTTTGATGGGGCAGATGCAAATCCGCGCGGATGGCCCGCTCGGAAGCGCGATGATTCGAGTGGAAGAATACAAGCGTCCAAAATTTCACGTCACACTCGACGCGCCAAAAACGGCGGCGAAGTTGAATGAAAAAGTTTCTCTCACCGGCCACGCGATGGCTTACACCGGCGCGGCGGTGGATGGAGCGCAGGTGAAGTATCGAATCGTGCGCGAAGTGCAGATGCCGTGGTGGTGGGGCTGGTATGGCTGGCGTGGTCGAGGTGGCTTCGGTGGAAATTCGAGCCAGGAAATCGCGCACGGAAATTTGAAAACGGAAATCGATGGCTCCTTCAAAATTGAATTCACCGCCAAACCCGATTTGACCGTGCCGGAAAAAAATGAACCAACTTTTGTTTATCAAATTTATGCGGACGTGACGGACAACGCGGGTGAAACGCGATCAGAACAACGCGTTGTGAAAGTGGGTTACACGGCATTGCAGGCGATGATAAGCGCGGAGGAATGGCAAACCGATTCCGCGCCGGTGAGTTTAAAAGTCACGACGCAAACGTTGGACGGTGAGCCGCAGTTGGCCGAAGGCGTCGTGAAAATTTATGAATTGAAAGCGCCGGAGAAAGTTCAGCGCCCCTCCATCGTTCCGGAATATCAGTTGTATCGCAGCGACGGCGATGACGACAACGGTTCTGACAATGCGAGCGCTGATTTATCGAACCCGAACAATTGGCCGCTCGGAAAAGTTGTCGCGCAGAAAAGTTTTGCGACGGATAAAACCGGGAAAACGACTCTGTCGTTCAAACTCAAAGCCGGGACGTATCGCGCGATTTTGGAAACGAAAGATCGATTCGGAAAAAGCGTCACGGGCAAATTGCCGCTGCAAGTTTTGCAGCCGAACGCGACAAAACTCGCGATCAAGATTCCACATTTGCTCGCGCAGAAAACCAATTCGTTTGAACCGGGCGAAGAATTTTTCGCGCTATGGGGAACGGGCTACGACAAAGGTCGCGCCTTCATCGAGATCGAGCATCGGCAAAAAATGATTCAACGATTTTGGACGAGGCCAGGCCGCACGCAGGAAGCAATTCGCCTCGCGATCACGGAAGCGATGCGCGGTGGGTTCACGTTGCACGTCACGCACGTTCGCGAGAACCGCGCGTATTTGGTTTCGCGCCACGTCGATGTTCCGTGGAGCAATAAGGAACTGGAAATCAAATGGGAACATTTCACTTCAAAGCTCCAACCGAATCAGAAAGAAACCTGGACGGCGGTGATTTCCAACGTGCTGCCGACTTTCAGTCGGCAGAAAAAAGCGGGAACTGCCGAGCGCATGTCAGCAGCGCAAAAAAACGGAACTGCCGACAGAATGTCGGCAGCACAATTGGCCGTCGCGGAAATGGTGGCGACGCTTTATGACGAATCGCTGGATGCGTTTGCGCCGCATCATTGGATGGAGCGGCTGAATATTTTTCGGCAGGATTATTCTTCGGCGCAACCGATGTTCCAAAACATGGCGCGCGGTTTTAATCCGTATTGGAGCGATTGGAATTCGCGCAGCGGCGGGCCGACGATGACTTACCGCCATTTTCCCTACGACCTAACGCAGAATTTGTGGGGATATGGTTATCCTAGCCGGTCCCTCTCAGGAATGGGAGAGCGCCTTGAGCGTTCCCGAGGTATCTCAGCTCGGGGAGGAACAGCTCCAATGGAAGACGCTCTCGCGCTCAATGCCGCTGCTCCCGCGGCAATGGGCGTCGTCAATGAAATGAAATCCGAATTCGCGAAAGAAAAATTCGACGACTTCAGTGCGACCGCCAAAACTCCCGCGCCATCGAATCGCGAACCCGGTCCCGACTTGAGCAAGGTCACCGCGAGAAAAAATCTCAATGAGACCGCGTTCTTTTTTCCGCAACTCACTTCCGACAGCAACGGCGTGGTGCGGATGACCTTCACGATGCCAGAAGCGTTGACCCAATGGAAATTCATGGGCTTCGCTCACGACAAAAATGTTCGCTCGGGTTTCATCGAGGGAAAAACGGTGACGGCAAAAGATTTGATGGTGCAGCCGAATCCGCCCCGATTTTTGCGCGAAGGGGATGTGGTGGAATTCACGGTGAAGGTTTCCAATCAAAGTGACGCGACGCAGAAAGGGAAAGTGCGGCTGACGTTTGAAGATGTAATGTCGAACCCAAATCGGCTCCACGAAAATGGGGCCAACGCTATGGCAGAACGTTTGGGAATTTCCCAGCCGGAACAGTCATTCGATATTCCCGCGAAGGAATCGCGCAGCTTCAGTTGGCGCATCAAAGTGCCGGAAGGTTTATCGATGTTGAGTTACAAAGCGGTGGCGGCGACGGACAAAGTTTCCGATGGCGAAGAAGGAATTTTCCCGGTGTTGTCGCGACGAATTTTTGTGACGGAATCGATGACGTTGCCGATTCGCGGGCCGGTCGAGAAAAATTTCAAGTTCACAAAATTATTGGAGTCGGCGAATTCGGATACGTTGCGCCACCAGAATCTGACGGTGCAAATGGTTTCCAATCCGTCGTGGTATGCGGTGTTGGCGTTGCCCTATTTGATGGAGTTTCCCTACGAATGTTCGGAGCAAACGTTCAATCGCTTTTACGCGAACTCGCTCGCGCGATACATCGCGAAATCCGATCCGAAAATTCATCGTGTCTTCGAGCAATGGCGCGGAACGCCCGCTCTCGATAGTCCGCTGGAAAAAAATCAGGACTTGAAAAGTGTGATCTTGGAAGAATCACCGTGGGTGCAACAAGCGCAGGATGAAAGTCAGGCCCGGCGCAACGTGGGAATTTTGTTTGAAGACAATCGGCTCGACTACGAAATCGCGAAAAATTTTGAGAAGCTCTCGCAAATGCAAAACAACGACGGCGCGTGGCCGTGGTTTCCGGGCGGGCCGGGCAACGATTACATCACGCTCTACATCACGACTGGTTTTGGCCGACTGCGCCATCTTGGTCTCGACGTAAAAACTGAGCCAGCGATTCGTTCACTCAATCGTTTGGATAATTGGATTGACGAGACGTATCGCGAAATTTTGCGGCACGGAAACAAAGAGCAAAATCATTTGAGTCCGACGATTGCGCTCTACTTGTATGGCCGCAGTTTCTTTTTGAAGGATAAAAGTTTTTCCGCGAAACAGCGGGAAGCCGTCGATTATTTTCTCGGTCAGGCGCGCGAGTTTTGGTTGAAGCTGGACAATCGCCAGTCGCAGGGACATCTGGCCATCGCATTGAATCGTTTCGACGATCAGAAAACGGCGCGAGCCATCATGGCTTCGATGAAGGAGCGTTCTGTCAGCGATGAAGAACTGGGAATGTTCTGGCGCGATTTGGAATTGTCCTGGTGGTGGTTTCGCGCGCCGATTGAAACGCAGGCGTTGATGATCGAGGCGTTCGACGAAGTGATGAACGATGCGGCGGCTGTGGAAGATTGCAAAGTGTGGTTGCTGAAACAGAAGCAAACACAGGATTGGAAAACGACCAAAGCGACGGCGGATGCGGTCTATGCGCTGCTCTTGCGCGGCGCAAAAAATCTCGCGAGTGACGCGCTGGTGGAAGTTTCGCTCGGTGGGCAAAAAATTCAGCCCGAGAAAGTGGAGGCGGGCACGGGTTTTTACGAAAAGAAATTTTCCGCTGGTGAAATCAAACCGACGCTCGGCGAAATCACCGTGAAGAAAATCGATACCGGCGTCGCGTGGGGCAGTGTCCATTGGCAATATCTGGAAGACATGACCAAGGTCACTCCGCACGAAGGCACGCCGTTGAAGTTGAAGAAAACGCTTTTCAAAAAAACGAATACGAATCGCGGGCCAGTTTTGGAAACGTTGAAGGGCGGATTAAATGTCGGCGATGAATTAGTCGTGCGCGTCGAACTGCGGACGGATCGCGATATGGAATATGTTCACTTGAAAGATCAGCGCGGCAGCGGAGTCGAGCCGGTGAATGTTTTGTCGCAATACAAATATCAGGACGGTCTGGGTTACTACGAATCGACGCGCGACACTGCGAGTCACTTCTTTATCGATTATTTGCCGAAGGGAATTTATGTCTTCGAATATTCAACGCGCGTGCAACTGCGCGGCGAATATCAAACGGGCATCGCGGAGATTCAATGCATGTATGCGCCGGAGTTCAACAGCCATTCGGAAAGTTTTAAATTGATCGTAAAATGAATTTCATAAAAAGTTGCGGATTCCTTTCCAATTTCGAGTGGCGAGTCGCCGCTCGATCCAGGCCAGTGGCCAGTGCTACCCACCAGGAGGCGGCCTGAACGCCGTGCTTCGTTTTTGACTTCGCGAAATATGAAAATTTGCATGATGACGAATACCTACCTGCCGCACGTCGGCGGCGTGGCGCGGTCGGTTCAAACTTTCGCGGAGGAATATCGCCGCCTCGGTCACGAGACCTTGATCGTCGCCCCGGAATTCCCGCAAACCGAGAAATCTCCGCCAGCCGTCGAAACCAACGTGGTGCGAGTGCCCGCGCTGCAACAATTTAATGGCAGCGATTTTTCCGTGCGCCTGCCCGTGGCCGGATTTTTCAATGACGCCCTCGACGCTTTTCAGGCGAACATCATCCATTCGCATCATCCGTTTTTGCTGGGCGACACGGCCGTCCGCATCGCCGCGGGCAAACACGTTCCGATTATTTTTACGCACCACACGCTCTACGAAGATTACACGCACTATGTCCCGGGAGATTCGCCCGCGCTCAAACAATTTGTCGTCGAGCTTTCCACGCGTTACGCGAACCTGTGCGACGGCGTGATCGCACCCAGCGAAAGCATCGCCAAACTCATCAAGACTCGCGGAGTGGAATCGCCCATTCGCGTCGTCCCCACTGGAATCGATACGAAAGATTTTAGCAGCGGAAACGGCGCATCTTTTCGGCAGGCCAATAAAATTTCTTCCGACGCATTCGTCGTCGGGCATCTCGGTCGTCTCGCGCCGGAAAAAAATCTGGCCTATTTGTGCCGCGCGGTTTGTGAATTTCTAAAAACGGAACGCAACGCTGTTTTCCTCATCGTCGGCGGAGGGCCATCGGAAAAAGAAATTCGCTCCATTTTTAAAAAACAAAAATTGTTGAGCCGTCTGATCATTCCGGGAAAGAAAACCGACCAGGAACTTTTCGATGCCTACGCGGCGATGGATGTTTTTGCTTTTTCGTCGTTCAACGAAACGCAGGGCATGGTGATTGCCGAAGCGATGGCGGCGGGTTTGCCGGTGATTGCGCTGGACGCGTCCGGCGTGCGCGAAGTGGTGCGCGATGGTAAAAACGGTTTCCTGCTCCCGGCCAAAGCGAGCGAAGCGGAATTCGCCGCGCGTCTGAAAAAAATCAAAACAGAAAAAGCGTTGAAAAAACAATTCGCGGCGAACGCGAAACAAACCGCCCGAAAATTTTCCACGGAGAAGTCGGCGAAAAAAGCGCTGGAATTTTACGAGGAGATTCGGCAGAAGACGCACCGCCAGCGCCGCCAGGAGAAAGAAGATCTGTGGGCCAATTTGACAAAACGGATTGAGATCGAATGGAAATTGCTTGCCGATAAGGCGGAGTGCGCGGTGCGCGCTATGACGGCCAGCGAGGAAGAAGTTAAGGAAAAGACGGCGCGTGTTTGATCACATTGATAATTTTTTGCGGAAAAGCCGCCGGAAAATAAATCGGAGCGAGTGGGCCATTCGCCGTTTTCGCCTCTCGACTTCGGAAAATACCAGCACGGAACCGGGAATTTTGCTTCTGCAAATTGACGGCTTGTCACGGCATCAAATGGAGCGCGCTCTGCGCCGCAACCGCCTGCCGTTTTTGAAAAATCTTTTGCAGCGGCAACATTACGATTTGTCCACGTTCTATTCCGGCATTCCATCCACCACGCCCGCAGTGCAGGCCGAACTTTATTACGGCGTGAAATGCGCCGTGCCTGCCTTCAGCTTTTTTGAGCGAGCTACCAAACGGGTCACGACCATGTTTGTGCCGAGTTGCGTCAAAGCAACGGAAGAAAAATTGGTCAAGCACGACGAAGGTCTGCTCAAAGGCGGCAGCTCATGGTCGAACATTTACACCGGCGGAGCGACGTTGGCGGAAAGTCATTTTTGCGGAGCGAGCATTGGGCCGGGCGACATGTGGAAAACGACATCGGTCGTTGGTCTTCTCAGCCTCGTCTTGCTCCATTTCTCCGCGTTTCTGCGTCTCGGCCTGTTATCCGTTGTCGAATTTTTTGTGGCGTTGTGGGACGCAGTTCGCGGCGTGTTCAAGGGAGAAAACTTTTTCAAGGAATTAAAATTTCTTTTTGTGCGCATTTTCGTTTGCATCGCCTTGCGCGAGTTCATCACCATCGGCGCGAGGATCGATCTGGCGCGAGGCCTGCCGATCATTCACGCCAATTTTCTTGGCTACGACGAGCAATCGCATCGGCGCGGTCCCAATTCCCTTTTCGCCCACTGGAGCCTCAAAGGGATCGACCATGCGATCAAGCGCTTGTATCGCGAGGCGCGGCGCTCGACGCGACGCGATTATCAAGTTTGGATTTTTTCCGATCACGGGCAGGAAGCGGTGCGTTCGTTTGAAGAAAAATTTCCCGGCGGCGTGGAGCAGGTGATTGCCGATGCCTTTGCCGATATGGAAAAAAATTTCGCGCCACGTCACGCCCGCCGTCAGGAACCTCATTCCAATTTGCACTGGGCATGGGGAAAAAAAACGCAACACGAATTTGAAAAACTTTCGGATGAGCAAATCGTGACGGCAGAGAAAGAAAATTCTTTTTCCGTCGCGGCCATGGGTCCGCTCGGACACCTTTATCTGGCCAAAGAATTCAATCTCGACGAGAAGCGCCAAGTGGCCGAGCGACTGGTGAAGGTCGGACATATTCCCGGAATCTTATTTAAAAATGGTGAGGGCGGCGCGACGTGGGTTTATGCGGGCGGCACGATTCAACTTCCACAAGACGCTGCCAAATTTTTTCCGCATCCCGGCGAATTGAAGGAAGCCGTCGCGCATGATCTCGTCGCGCTTTGCCAACACGAATGCGCCGGCGACCTCGTGTTGCTGGGCTGGAGTCCCGACGCGCCCCTCTGGACTTTTCCCATCGAGCAAGGCGCGCATGGCGGGCCGGGGCTGGACGAGACGCAAGGTTTTTGTTTGCTGCCCCGCAGAACTCGTTTGTCCAAAAGCGCGAAAGAATTTATTCGCCCGACGGATTTGCACGAAGCCGCGCTGCATTTTTTAGGTCGAAAAAATATTCCGTTTCGCCGGCGCGAACAGGTCGGCGGCGAATTGAGGCCGTTGCGTGTGATGTCCTACAACGTGCATAGTTGCCGCGGAATGGACGGGCGAATTTCGCCGGAACGAATTGCGCGCGTCATCGAAATGAGCGACGCGGATATTGTGGCGTTGCAGGAAATTGATGTGGGGCGCACTCGCTCACGCGGGCACGACCAGGCAAAAATGATTGGCGATCTTGTCGGGATGCAAGCCCATTTTTGTCCGACGGTGAAACGCGGCGAGGAACATTATGGCCACGCGATTTTGAGCCGTTTCCCGGTGGAGATCGTGCGCATTGACACCTTCGCCAATCAGCGGCGCTCGACTCGCATCGAGCCGCGCGGCGCAGTTTGGGGCCGCATCGAAGTGGAAGGTTTGCGGCTGAATTTAATCAGCACGCATTTTGGTTTGGGACGACTGGAGCGTGTCGAACAAGCCGAAGAATTGATGGGAAAAAAATGGATCGGCGGAATTAAAAAAAATGAGGCGATCATTCTCTGCGGAGACTTCAACACGCGGCCGGAATCGCCCGCCTACAAAATTGTCGGAGCGCGACTGGATGACGCGCAACTCCGAGTCAAAAATCACAAGCCGCTAAAAACTTTCTCAGCATTTTTACCTTTCGCGCGCATCGACCATGTTTTTATTTCGGACCATTTTGTTCCGGAAAAAATCTCTGTTCCAAAAAATCATTGGACGCGGGTGGCTTCCGATCATTTGCCTTTGATCGTTGATTTGACCTTCAGGAAAACAATTCGGGACACCGCGGCGCTCGACAAAAAATAATCGCGCATGCTCCGGACGGAGCGCGGCGTTCACGCCGCTTCACCGCCCGCACGGCAGAGGTTCGCGGAATGCATTGAAATTTTCTGCGCGCGCGAGCCGAAGCGGCGTAAACGCCGCGCTCCCTGTCGGGTCACAGCCTTCGACCACACGCCATCGTTCCTTCTTTCTTCAATCGCCAAATTGAGTCGAGCCGCTACTCTCTGGACAAATGGACGAACGGAAAATAAAAACCGCGCTGGCGGACATCACGGCGGAAAAAGATCCGACGATAAAAAGTCAGAAACTGGCTTCGATTTGTTCCGCGCTCTTTCGCGAACGAGGCGTTGAGTTAATCGTCGTGGGCGGTTCGGCCATCGAATTTTACACCGACGGCGCTTACGCCTCTGGCGATTTGGATTTGTGTTATTCCGCCGGGAGCCAGCCGCTCTCGCTACGGTTGCGCCAGGAATTGATGGGAAAATTAAAAGGCGAAGGCGGCCCGCGAAGCTGGCAGGTCGCCGGAATGTTTGTCGATATTCTCGGCCAGATTGAGACGCTGGCTCGGACGCCGTTCCGCAAACTTGATGCTCCTTATGGCCCAATTAAAATTTCGCAACCTGAGGAATTGTTAGTCGAGCGGATTTTGGTTTCCGTTTATCCCGGTGAAAATGAAACAGCACGGAATTGCGCAAAAGCCTTTCTGTCCACTGCTCTCAGAGGTCAAATCGAACTCGACTGGAATGAAGTCAAGCGCCTTGCGCAGCGACCTGAATACCGTATTTTTCCCCAGTGCGATGCGCTCGTGAAAGAAGTTGCCGATGAAGTCCAAATCAAAAGTCCCTTGCATCCCGATGAATGAGTCCATCAGTTGGGAAGACTGGTTGAAAGGTCGGCGTGCGCGGCGCGAAAGTTCAAAGCTCGTGACGCCGGAAATTCTCCGCCGAAAAAGCAGTTCCAGCGACGGCCGTTTGCGAAAATTATTTTCAGGCGAACGCGGACTTCCCTTCACGCCGACTTCCAAGCTTTGATCGAGTCCGCATTTCCCCTTGCCTGTCCCACCGCCCTTCTCCACCGTCAGCTATGATTCTGGCCGGCGATATTGGAGGAACAAAAGTCAATCTGGCTTGGTTCGAGTTGCGCAACGGCGCGCTCACGCAAACCGCGTTTGAGAAATTTCCAAGTCGCGAATTTTCGGATTTGGAAAGCATCACCCGGAAGTTTCTCGCGAGAAGAAATTTGAAACCGCAAGCCGCCGCGTTCGGCGTGGCCGGCGCAATCAAAAATGGCGTCGCCCATTTGACCAATCTGGATTGGACCATTGATTCCAAAAATCTCGCGCGTGAACTGCAAATTCCGCAAGTCGGCTTGCTCAATGATCTCGAAGCAAATGCCTATGGAATTTCCGCGCTGACGGAAAAGGATTTTATTTCGCTCAATCCAAACGCGAAGAACCCGGTCGGCAACGCGGCGGTCATCGCGGCGGGCACGGGGCTGGGCGAAGCGGGAATGTTGTGGGATGGAAAACGACATCATCCCTTCGCGTGCGAAGGCGGGCACAGCGACTTCGCTGCGAAAACAGATTTGGACATCGCGTTGCTCCAACATTTGCGCGCGCAATTTGGGCGGGTGAGTTGGGAGCGCGTTCTCTCGGGCGCGGGTTCGATCAACATTTATAAATTTCTTCGCGACACAAAACGTTACGAAGAACCAGCGTGGCTGGCGGATGAATTAAAAAATACCGCCAACCCCGCCGCTGTCATCACGGCCGCCGGTCTGGAAAACAAATGCGAGTTGGGCGCGCAGACCCTGAATTTGTTTGTGACGTATTACGGGACGGAGACGGCGAATCTCGCGTTGAAAATGATGTCGCTCGGCGGCGTTTATATTGGCGGGGGCATCGCGCCGAAAATCGTTTCCAAACTGACGGACGGCCAATTCATGAAAGCATTTTTGGCGGTGGGCCGGATGAAATGGCTCGTGGAAGAAATGCCAGTGAAAATTATTTTGAATGACAACACCGCGTTGCTGGGCGCGGCGGAATACGCGCGGCTGACTGTGAAATGAGGTTCTTGATGTTTCTTGAGTAGTGGAGACAACCCGTTTTTACCGCAAAGGACGCAAAGGTTTTCGCAGAGGAGCGCAGAGTGAGAATCTTCCGCACAAGCTCTTTTCTCTTACCTACTCCCCTTTGCGACCTCTGCGTGAACCTTCGCGTCCTTCGCGTTTAATCCGGGAACCCCAGCCTGAAATCCGAAACCCGAGAGGCGGAAAAATTTGGGGAACCCTGCCTGGTGGGAAAGCATTTTTTCCAAGTGCTCCTGGAAGTCGCTTTCGGTATTCGGATGTCGACCCTCTTTCGGATTTCGGAGATTCGGATTTCGGATTTCGGTCGAGTCTATCGCCGAGTGGCTACTGGGCACTCGGAATAATTTTTGTGAATGAAGATCGGATTTAGTTGCACCCGCGCAGCAGAAAAATCAGGAACAAAACGGGCAGAGGAACACCCAAAAGCCAGGCCAAGGCGTAGCCCAATTTTCCTTCATCGCGACGTGGGTAAAGTTTTATTTTCATATTTAATTTCCGGTTAATTTTTTGGTTGGATCAAACAGTCCCTTTCACAACAGTAGATTCTCTGACCAGGACCACCTCGGTGTAGGCGGACCTTGCGCCTAAGACTCCACCAAACGAGGCCAACATGGCCCCAATCCAGAAGGCGATGAAGGAACAGAATGCGGCCTTGGAAAGTTTTCGCGCGGCGACATCGGCGGTTTCGCGCGCCTTCTTTTCGGCGGTCGCTTTGGCTTCGTCTAACTCAGCCTTTAATTTGTTATAGCTCTGCGACCAATCGTCGATCAGCTTGTTGGCGTCGGCCTCGCTCATGCCTTCGTTTTCCGTAAGTGCTTTGACGAGCGCGGCGCGGTTTTCCTGTGAGACAGCATTCGTTCCGCTCGAAAGGGATCCCGGCGCAAACGAATGCGTGATGGCGAAACTAATTTCTCGTTTAGCGCGAATGGTCTGATTGGAACTCGCATTAGTCCCACGCGAAGCCATCGCTTCGTCGAGAAAACTTTTGATTTGGTCCTGGTTGCGTTGGAGAGATTCCTTTGCCAGATCTCCCGCTCCCGCTGCTGCTTTACCGGCGCCTTTCATCCCGACTCCCACTACTTTGGCCATTCCGCCCAGAGCCATTCCGCCACCCAGAACGATCAAACCAAATGTAGCAATCATCGCCACGCTCCAGACGAGAAAACCGTGCAGGCCGCCCGTCAATTTATTTCCGCCATTGAACCGTCCCGCGATCCAGCCGCCAAAAAATAATGAGACCAGCGCGCAGAGGCTCCACCCGATCGCCGCGCCTCTGCCGAAATTTTTTGCGGGATGAAGATCTCCCGTCGGATCAAAAACGGCCAGCCCCAGACCTGAGGCGATCAACGATAAGAGCAAATGTAATCCGAGTGCGGCCACGGCTCCCGCTAAAACAGCGCGCCATGAGAGGCAAGGGTGATAGGGAGAATAACAATTGGTCGGAACGGAAACCGCCGCGCCCGTCGAATTTTCTTTGATCATAAAGTTTTAGTTTCTTAATTGAATCCCGATTGACCGCGCACTTTTTAGAACGGGACCGGGCGCGTCGCCATGAAGGAGGCGACGTTTTTACGGTGAGGGATTGCATGGAAAGTTTCTCAATACAATTCACCAGCCTCATCTGAGTAATTTCACAATTCGAAAACGCGCGTTGGAATTTAACAATTGCGAGGGCCAAGACCTCCCGGATATTTTGCGATTGATTGAACAAGGAAAAGTTTAGCGCGACCCAAAAAGATTCTTCGCCGCAGCGCGCGCTATGAAGCCTGGCTCCGAACCCACAGCAAGCAATTCCCCGCCGGAAAGTCCATACACCGTTCTCCGCAATCGGGATTTTTTGCTTTATCTCATTGCCCGATTCATCGCGTCACTCGGAACGCAAATGCTCACCGTGGCAGTCGGCTGGGAACTTTACGAACGCACCCACTCACCGCTCGCTCTTGGGTGGGTGGGCCTGACGCAAATGGTTCCGATGATTCTTTTGATTTTGCCTGCCGGTCACGTGGCCGACACTTCCGACCGGAAAATCACGATTCTCGCCACCGTGTTTCTCACCGCGCTGGCCAGTGTCGGGTTGGCGTTGATTTCTTTTTGGCGCGCGGATGTCGCCTGGATTTATTTCTGTCTGACCGCTGCGGGAATGGCCCGAACTTTTCTTTGGCCCTCGAGCCAGGCCTTCCTGCCGCAGCTGGTTTCGCGAAAATTTTTCTCGCGCGCCGTCACTTGGAACACCGGCGCATTTCATCTCTCGTCGGTCATTGGCCCGGCGGTCGGCGGTGCGCTCATCGCGTGGAGACACGATGCCGCCGTCGTGTACGCGACCAACGCGGTGGCCGCGATGGTCTGTTTTGGGTTGATCGCGCTGGTCCGCAGCAAACACACCGTTCGTCCAAAAGAAGAAATGACTCTGGGCAACTTGCTGGCCGGTTTTAAATTCGTTCACAAAACGAAAATTATTTTAGGCACGATCACGCTGGATCTTTTTGCGGTGCTGCTCGGAGGCGCGACGGCGTTGCTGCCGGTTTACGCGAAGGATATTTTGCACGTCGGGCCAAACGGCCTCGGCTTGTTGCAAGCCGCGCTGCCTCTCGGCTCCATTTCCTGCTCGGCGTATCTGGCGCATCGTCGGCCCCTGCAAAAAGCGGGACATGCCCTCATTGTCTCCGTCCTTTTGTTTGGCCTCGCCACCATTGCGTTTGGCGTATCCACGTCATTCTGGTTTTCGTTTGCGATGCTGGTCGTTTGCGGCGCGGCGGACAACGTTAGCGTGGTGATCCGCCACACGCTCGTGCAATTGCTCACGCCCGATCCGATGCGCGGTCGAGTTTCGGCGGTGAACAGTTTGTTCATCGGCACTTCCAACGAACTGGGCGGAACTGAATCCGGTATTGTCGCCAATTTTTTCGGACCGGTTTTCGCCGTCGTGTCGGGCGGAGTCGGAGCGATTGTGGTGGTCATCATCACCGCGCTGGTCTGGCCGGAGATTCGAAAATATGGCCGGCTCGATAGTTCCTCAGATGATGTGCCGATTTGAAAAAGACTCATTGCCAAAATAATTTTTCGAAATGGCGTCCTGCGAACCGAACGCCGAACTCCGGTTCGGCCCGTCACAGTCGAGCGTGCGGCGTCTTGCCGATTGGGAAATCGGCGTTCCTCGCTTTCTGGCAATCAATCGACCGGAAAAAATTACAACTCCAGCGCGCGCCAAAGATACCAGGCCGCAGTGGTTCGATAAGGCCGCCATTTTTCTCCGTGCGCGAGCAACGCTTTGGGCGTCGGCAACTCCTCCAATTTATAAATGAGCGCAAAACCTTTTCGCACGCCGTAATCGGTGATTGGAAAAACATCTTCCCGACCCAGCCGAAACATCAGCAGCATTTCCACCGTCCAAGGACCGACCCCGCGAATGGTGGTGAGCCGCTCCAAAATTTCTTCATTCGAAAGTTTGTGAATCTCGCGCATGGTTGGAACAACTCCTGCCAACGTTTTCGCGGCGATGTCTTTGACCGCTCTGACTTTCGCGCCGGACAAACCGGCGGCGCGCAATTTTTCGTCGGGGATCAAAAGCAAATCTTCCGGGTCGGGAAAACGTTTTCCGGGGAACAGCGCTTTGACTCGCCCGAGAATTGTCGCCGCCGCTTTTCCGGTGAGTTGTTGATGGGCGACCGATCGCACCAGCGATTGAAACGGGCTGCAATTTTTCTCCGGCTTCAAAGTGCATGGGCCGACTTTGCGAATCAGCCTGCCCAGGGTTTTGTCTGCTTGCGAAAGATGTCGGAGCGTTTTTTCGTTCATGCGAAAAGTTTTAAAAAAAACTCTGCGAAAAAGTGGCCGGGTTGGACGAAGACTTCAACCTCTTTGGACTGCGGCGGCAGGACGCCGCTTTTCCTGCGCGCTTGTTTGACAAGGGAAATTCTCGAATTTCTTGAACGCTCTCGTTTTTGCCACCGTGTAGCCAAAGCGGGGACATGTCCCCGCAGTCCAAGATAAGGAACGCCGGTTTCCCAACCGGCTCGGAGCGAATGACCATCAAGCCGATTGGGAAATCGGCGTTCCGACGGGGCACAACGCGCAACCCCCCGTGGACTGCGGCGGCAGGACGCCGCTTTTCCTGCGCGCTTCGTTGACAAGTGAAATCTCGAATTTCTTGAACGCTCTCGTTTTTGCCACCGTGTAGCCAAAGCAGGGACATGTCCCCGCAGTCCAAATGCGCCTCAAACCCTCCTCCAAACGGCGGAAGTTTTAAGTTTTGTTGGGGATGATTCCATTTTCATTTCAATGACGGCTTTTTTTCTTGCGGCGCATTTCACTTTCGAGATTAAATCTGTTCCAAGCCCAGGAATTTTTTATGCCTCTATTTTATTAACTGTTTTATCAACTGCCTCCGTCAGATTCATTCCCCAAAAAATTATTTATGAAAAACAAAATCACCAAATCCATTCGTTCGTTCATCGTCTTTGCTTGTTTCCTGGCCGCCCCAGCGTCATTGCCCGCGCTCACGATTGATTGGTTTACTCCGGGCAGCACGGGCGAGTTCGGGACTAACATCAACTGGAATGGGGCCGTGCCGGGCACGAATGATCTGGCGCGCATCACCAACAGCGGGACGGCGACCATCAGCGATGGCAACACGTATGAAGTTCAAAACCTCTACCTCGCCGGAAAAAATATCAACAACAGCACCGGCACGGTGCGCATCATCAACGGCACTTTGAAAGTCACCGGGAGTTTCGGCACGGTTGCCAACAACCCGCAAGTGGGCACGGGCTTGAATGCGTTGGGCCGCTTGGAAATCGCGGGAGGAAATTTTTATCGCTACAACAGCACAAACACGGCGAACGACCAGTATTTCTTTATCGGCGGCGGTGGCGGGAAAGGTTTCATGACGCTCTCCAGTGGAAATGTATTTATCGATTACTTCCGCATTGGCAGCGATCAATCCAGCACCACCGGCAATGGCGGGGTCGGAACGGTCGATGTCTCCGGCGGGCTGATGGTTATCACCAATCAATGGTTGATTGGGCGAGACCTGGAGACGGGTATTCTAAATTTGACCGGAGGCGAAGTGATTAATATCGCCCAAAAATATTATGCTTCAAACAACGACGATTATCTGACTCTGGCCGGCGGGAATACATCGACGGGAATTATTAATATCGCGACGGGAGGATTGCTTCGCGCCGTCGGCGGAATTCGCATCGGTCAAGCCGGCGTCATTACGGAGACTGCGAACGGGACGTTGCGAATCAACGGCGGAAGGTTGGTCACGCAAAGACTTTTTCAAGGCGCGACGACGGGAACGAGTTTGGCCAAAGTGGAATTGGATGGAGGCATCCTGGAAGCGACCAATGCCACTCATGCCTCCGGGTTCATCTATGGCGGGCTGAATGTGAAGTTGAAGGCGGGCGGCGTCACCATTGATTCGGCGGGCTACAGTCTGCCGGTGTTTCCGGCCATTCTCCAGGACCCCGCTTCGACGGGCGGTGGAATCACGAAAATAAATTCCGGCTCGTTGCGGTTGTTGGGCACGAACAACTACACGGGCGCAACGGTGATTCAGGGCGGCGGATTGGTTCTGGCCACTGGCTCGACGGGCGGCGGCGCAGTGACGGCCAATGACGGAAGCGATTTCGGCGCGATCATTTCTTCGGCGGGTTCGTCCCTGACGCTTTCCACTCTCACGCTCAATTCCGGCGCGGGCACAAACGTTTTGAGTTTCGAGCTGGGCGTGTTGGGCAATCCCACGGTTCCCGTAATCAACGCCGCGACTTTCACGGTGAGCCGGACAAACAAAGTGGTTATCAGCGGCGCGGGACTTTCGATTGGCCAATTTACTTTGGTGCAATTCACGAGCGGTTCCGGCGTGACGGCGGGCAAATTTGAATTGACCACCTTGCCTTCGGGAGTCGTGGCCAATCTCGTGGTCGATGCCAACGCGCTCAAACTCAACGTCACCGAAGCCCCAAGTCTTCATTGGAACGGCAACATCAATTCCAACTGGGACACCAACACCGCCAACTGGCTCGACTTCGCCGCCCAACCTCCCACCGCCAAAATCTATGGCGAAGGAGCAGCGGTGCAGTTCGATGATGCTGCGACAAATTTCTCAGTGAGCCTTGCCTTTGCGCTATCGCCCGCCGCGATTACCGTCACCAATCAGGCGACCAATTATGTTTTCACTGGTCCAGGTTTGGTGGCAGGGACAGGCTCATTGCGCAAACAAGGCAGCGGCAGCTTGACCATGGGAACGACCAACACTTATTCCGGCGATACGACCATCAGCGCCGGAAAATTTTTATTGGGTATCAGCGAAGTTATTCCGCACGGAGCGGGCAAAGGGAATCTGGTTCTCCATGGAACGCTGGACCTCAACGGTTTTAGCGAAGCTCTCAATGGACTGACCGGGAGCGGCGTGATTGACAACAGCGGTTCCCTCCCCTCCACCATCACCGTCGGCAATCAAGGAGTGCTCAGCAGTTTCAGTGGAGTCATCACCAACAGCGGGAGTAGTTCGCTCGCGTTGACCAAGACGGGCAACAATCTTTTTCTTCTCACCGGCAACAATGGTTATTCCGGCGGCACGCGCATCAACACCGGCACCATTCAACTCGGCGGCAACAACATTCTTGGCTCCGGGCCATTGACGTTAAATGGCGGTGTGCTGACCTCGGACGGCAGCACCGCGCGAACGGTCACCAACGCCGTGTTGGTTCTCGCCGCCAGCACGATCGGAAGTTCTTTTTTCAATGGTCCGCTCACCTTGAGCGGTTTTGTCGATTTCAATAATGGCACGCGCAACCTCACCTTCAGCAGCGATGTCTTGCTGAGCGGCGGTTCCACCAACGGCACGATAAACAAACTCGGCACTGGCACTCTCACGCTGCAAGGCGCGCACAATTGGAACTCCGAAGCCGAGGTGCGCAACGGCATCCTGATCATGGATGGCGCAGCGGTGACCAGCACGTCTGCGTTCCGGCCGGATAGCGATATTCCGAACGGCGTGGCCAAACTGGTTATTGGACCGGGATCAACCTGGGTGCAGAACAGCACGACCGCAAACCTGCGGGCGGGATACGATGGCAATGCCACCGCGACCAACATCCTTGACATCGCGGGCACGGCGTCGATGCCACAGGCCAATTCTACCGCCGCAAAACTTGTTCTAGGTCAAGGCGACGGCACGGCCTACGTCAATTTGTTGACCAACGGCCTGGCCATCGTCCGCGGCGTGCAAAAAAATGGGATCGGCAATTATTGCGAACTGAACCTCAATGGCGGCACGCTGCAAGCGATTGAGGCGAGCACAACGTTCATGGAAGGATTGAACGCGGTCTTTGTTCGGAGTGGTGGAGCTCGGATCGATTCAGCCGGGTTCAACATCAGCATCCTCCAGGACTTGCTCGCTGGCGGTGGCAATGGCGGACTGACGAAACTTGGCGCGGGAACATTATTCTTGAACGGGATCAATACTTACACCGGCAACACTGTGGTCAGTAGCGGCGCATTGGGCGGTAGTGGGATTATCGCGAGTCCCCTGTTGGTGACAGCGGCGGGCGCGTTGGCTCCGGGAAATTCCATCGGCACAATGACGGTCAACAACACCGTGGCGCTGCAAGGAGCGGCCATCTTGGAAATCAGCGCGGACGGTTCTCCATCGAGCGATCTCGTTCAAGGCATCACCACTTTGAATTACGGCGGCGCTCTGATTGTCACGAATGTCGGCGTCACTCCATTGGCGACGGGAACAAGTTTCAACTTGTTCGACGCCTCGACCTTCACTGGTTCGTTCGCCTCCATCAGTCTGCCGCCGCTGGCCAGTGGTTTGTCGTGGAACACCAGCAACCTTTCCGTGGACGGCACGATCAGCATCACTGGCACCGCCACCGCGGCGCCGAAATTTAACGGGCCGTTGCTCGCAGGAAATACTTTGACGTTGAGCGGAACGGGAGGAACTCCCGGCGGAACATATTATGTGCTCGCCTCGGCGAACATCGCTCTGCCCGTCACCAACTGGACGGCCATCGCGACGAACACGTTTGACGGAAGCGGCAACTTCACTTTCAACGACACACTCGACGGCTCGCGTCCGCAAAGATTTTATTTGATCTCGACGCCTTAAAATCGAATTCCCAAGTAGCGGCGGGCGAAGCCGCCGGGTTGCACAGGAGACCCGCCTGTGCCGAGCGGCGACTCGCCGCTCGGAACGAGGGAAGCGCACGAACTATTCTCTACCTTTATTTCCCATGCCGGCGTCCTCGCATCCCACTGGCAGCGGTCGCTGAAGCCGTGAAGCTCGCCGAAAAAGCCTGGCTTGGAAAATCCGGTCGCCCCGCTCGGCGTTCCACCGCGAAAAGTTCCGAACTCGCCGTCGCTTGAATCTTCTGGAACTATTGCTGAACTTCTTTGAGCAGCTTCACCGCGGTCTCGACCAACGTCTCGCCCACGCCCGGTTTGACCCGCGCATTGCTCACTTCGTAACTGCCTTCCGTGAACGCTTTTTTTGTCGGCACATAACTCGGACGATCATTGCAGATCGACATGACAATGGTTTTTTTGAAAGGAGATTGCGCTTTGATGGCAAGACCCAGTTCCACAAAAATTTCGCAGGGCAAACCGACCATCGCGGTGTCGGAGTCGAGTCGAAATACTTGAACTTCCATCGGCCAATTCGTTCCCTTTTCGGCGAGGTCCAACGTTTTCACTGCTTCAACTTTCATCATAAATCCGGCGGTGGTGTCGCCGAGCCTGGTGATTTTTCCCTTGGCATCCGCCAATTGCGCCGGGGTGATTTCCTGAAGCGGCGCGATAATTTTTTTGTTGCGGACCGCCAGCGCCGGATTTTTCAACGGCTCGGCTTTTTCCAAATTGGCCAGCACAGTTTTTCCGAGCGTGCTGCCGAGCCGTTCCGCCACGTCCAATCCTTTCACCGGTTCTTTGACTAAAACATTGATGTGATTCAAGTCGCCGCAAGTCCCGGCGGCGAATGCGGAAATATAATTTTTCCCAAGAGCGCTGCGCAAAGTCTCCTGCAAAAAAAAAGCGTAATCGGCGCTGTAGAGAGTTCCTCCCACCGAATCGGAGTGCATGGCAAAAACCGTCACGCCGCCGAGCAGTTTTTTCTTCGAGTCGCGCACCAACAACATGCCGACATCGGGATCCGTCGGCCCGGCGGGCCGAATGATGTTCGGATTTAATTGTCCCGGATTAAAAGCAACTGTTCCGTTCCGCATGTGAAATCTTCGGTTGAATGTCAATCCCTCCTGCTGGGCGACGCCGACATCGATTTGCGCCGGTTTTAATTTCGCTTGCGCCTCGACGATGACCTTCACCAGTTTTTCCTGGAGAAATTTTGGATAATAAATTTTCTCCTGCGGATCTTCGCCGAATTTTTGCAGAGCCAGGTCATGAAAATATTTTCGCCGCGTGTCGTCGAAGAGCGGGCCGGTGTGGCTATGGGTCGCACAAATCAAAATGTTGGAAATGGGGATGCCGGTTTTCGCGCCGGCCTCGGCCCGAGCGTTGGTGGAAATGTTCAGAGAGATTCCAACCAGATCGCAAAAGACCAGCGCGATTTGTTCGTCGCCTTGTCGGAGAACGATCGCTTTGGCGTGGAGGGGATCATGCACGCCAGTGGCCAGCCGCTCATCAAAATAGCCGGCCATGCGATGACCGGCAGGTGGAGTGATGTCAATTTCCGCGAGGCCGGCGCGCAATTCATTGGCGTGCTGCGATTCGGATCTGGTAGCGCAACCCAAAGGCAGCAAAATAAAACTGAGAAATAAAACGGCGGGCAAAATGCAGGAAGTTTTTTTCATGAATAGTCAGACGATGAGTAAGTCAGGTTTGGGTCGCAAGTCATTTGCACGGGCGTTCGGCGTTTATTTTAAGCCGGAATTTTTTCGCGCCCCGCCGGAGGCAGATGCTACACCGATTCGGACAGACGCCCGCCGGGTAGCATCTGCCTCCGGCGGGTGCGAGTTCATTTCTTTCGACGTTGGGTGTTCGATGCTTTGGGATTTAACATCCAACATCGAACATCGAACATCGAACATCGAACATCCAACATCGAACATCGAACATCGAACATCCAACATCGAACATCGAACATCCAACATCGAACATCGAACATCCAACATCGAACATCGAACATCCAACATCCAACATCGAACACCGAAGGAGGCACCAGTAATCGGTGTTCTTTTGTGGAATCTCCCGGAAAAAAATCAGACAATCAAAAAAAATTCTCTGGCGACTTGACTGTCGCGCGCCGCTCTCACCATATTGCCCGGCATTTCATTCAGGAACATCCAGTAGAACAACCCTATGCCCAACACCAAGGTGAAAAAACCGGCAAGCGGCGCGCTGAAAAAGTTTTTGAACGTCATCGCCCGAGCGGTTGGAAAGCGCAAACCGTCGGAGGGAAAAAAGGATTTAAGACTTGCGTCCAACGGCAAGGCGCGCGGCATTTTTAAAAAAAAATCGGGCAAACTTGAAGACGCCACCGCCGCGCATTCCGCCCTGGCGCCGGCCAATTTCAAAAGTTTGGCCGGCGCGGACCTGACGGAAAAAATTAAAGATCTGGTTCGGCTCGCGCAGGAGCAAGGGTATTTGACCTACAGTGACATCAACGATGCGTTGCCCGACAGCGTTGTTTCCCCCGATGAACTCGACGAGATTTATAGCAAACTCCGCAATCTCGAAGTTGAAATTGTCGATCAAGCCGAAGTGGACCGGGTCAAGCAGCCCGAACCGGAAGAAGAAGTCGAAGACAAGACGCGCCTGGATATCCTCGATGATCCAGTGCGGATGTACCTCAAACAAATGGGCCAGGTGCCGTTGCTGACGCGCGAGCAGGAAGTCGAAATTTCCAAGCGAATTGAAGACGCGGAAAATGCGATCAAACACATCATCTATAGTTTCGGTTTCGCGGGAAAAGAACACATCGCTCTGGCCGAAAAATTAATTTCCGAACCGCCCAAGGAACGGTTCGACCGCGTCATCGTGGATAAAAAAATCGAAGGCCGCGACAATCATCTCAAAGATTTGCGCAAGCTGGTCAAACACGTTCGTGTCTATGATCGATCGGTGGACGAAAAGTATGCCGCGACCCAAAACGGTTCGAGCAAAGCCAGGCGCGAGAAGTTCCTGAGCGACTTCAAAAAACTGGACGTCAAGCTGCAGCGGACGTTTTGCAAATTTTATTACAAACAAAAAGTCATCGAGGAAATGGCGCTGGTCGCCGACAACATTCACGACAAAATCCAACTCAGCTTGCGGACGATTACGGATTACGAAGAGCAGCGGAAATCCGCGCAGCAGCAATCGGTCATTCAATCCGAGGAGCGCAAGATCAAGGCTTTGGAAGAATTCGTGCGCATGGAACACCAGGCGTATTTGAGCGCCTATGAGCAGCTTCAATATTTCACCAGGAAAGCCATCCAGGCCAAAACGGAAATGGTGGAAGCCAATTTGCGCCTCGTCATTTCCATCGCCAAAAAATACACCAACCGCGGGCAGTCCTTTCTGGATTTAATTCAGGAAGGCAACATGGGTTTGATGAAGGCCGTGGAAAAATTTGAGTATCGACGCGGCTACAAGTTTTCCACCTATGCGACATGGTGGATTCGTCAGGCCATCACCCGCAGCATTGCCGACCAGGCGCGAACGATTCGCATTCCGGTGCATATGATCGAAACGATCAATAAACTGATGCGGGTTCAGAAACAGTTGATCCAGGATTTTGGCCGCGAACCGACTCCCGATGAAATGGCCGACGAAATGCAAATGCAGGTGGACCGCGTTCGCGCCGTCTTAAAAATGGCGCAGCAACCGATCTCCCTCCAGTCCCCCGTGGGCGAGAGCGAAGACACGAACTTCGGCGATTTTATCGAGGACAAAACGGCGGAAAATCCGTCCGACATGACGAGCTACAGTTTGTTGAAAGACAAGTTGGGCGACGTGCTTTCGAGCCTGACCGAGCGCGAAAGAAAAGTTTTGGAATTGCGCTTCGGCTTGGGCGACGGTTACTCGCGCACCCTCGAAGAAGTGGGCAAACAATTCAAGGTGACGCGGGAACGCATTCGGCAAATTGAAGCAAAGGCGTTGCGCAAGATGCGCCATCCGACCCGCATTCGGCAGCTTTCTGGATTTCTGGAAACAGAAGAGCCGTTGTAAATTAGCAGCCACGCGACATCAGTAGTCAGGAAGGATGAGGTCGATCTGACCCCAAGATGCCGGAGGGCGGAATTTATTCCGCTTCAACTCAACTGTAACCCCAGGCAACGAACATCCATCGGTTCACTGGGTCGAAGCGGACCATAATCCGCGCTCCAGTCAAGCCAACCCAAGTCGGCGCCCAATCTGGTTTCGACTGAATCATTCCGGCTTCGCTTGAACTCGAATGGACTTGCTCCGGGGTGACTGCCATGCGAAATACATTCCGGTCAATCGCCGGAAATTGGAAGGGTGGCTGAGTGGTTAAAGGCATCTGACTCGAAATCAGAAGTAGGAGCAATCCTACCGGAGGTTCGAATCCTCTCCCTTCCGCCAGTTCATTCGACCGAACAACGGCTTCCCTCGACTCCCACATCACCGCGATACTTATCTGGAATCTTCCGGTTTGATTTCTCTCGATTTTTTTATCAGCGGAATTTTCTTTTCCACGTCCTCCAGCAACTCCTTCGCTTCTTCCGCCGTGCGCACGACGGTGGTGCGCAGGAAAACCATCAACTCAACCCGGCGGCTCAGCTTGTCCTTTTTGTTAAACGCCCATTTCAATCCGGGTATGTCTCCCAGAATCGGCGTCTTACGCAACGTATCCGAAATCTGTTTTTGAATAATGCCGCCCAGCACCAGCGTCTGGCCGCTCTTGGCCGAAACATCCGTGCGGAAATTGCGCGAGTCGATCACCGCCGCTCCGAACAAAGTTTGTCCCGGAACAATCGCGGAGGATTCAGTGCGGATTTTTAGCGCAACGTCGCCGGAATTATTGATGTGCGGCGTCACTTCCAAAATGATGCCCACATCTTTGTATTCAAAACTTTGGCTCGTGCCGCCGAGCGCGGGATTGTTCTGCGCGGTGAGCGTCGGGACTTGTTGTCCGACGAAAAGTTTGCCGAGTTCATTGTCGGAAATATTGATCTGAGGTTCAGCCAGCACGGTGGCGTCGGTGGTCCGGCGAAGAAATTGCACGAGGAATTCCATGCTGATCGTGTTGTCCAAAGTGCCGCTGCGCAAACTCGTGACGGCCGCCGCGACCGTGCTCGAAGAAAGTGGATTGTTCACGCTGGTTTTGCCGCCGAAACCTTTTTGATAACGGCCACGCGAACTGGCAATAAGGGAATTATCAAAGTCGTCCGCCGTAAAAGTTTTGCTCCCGTCCGGCGACCAGCGAACACCCAGCTTGTCGAGGTAATCAGTGGAGACTTCGACGATTTTTGCCTCGATCAATACTTGGGCGGTCGGCGCATCGAGGTCCTCAATCAGTCTCAACACTTGGGGAAAAAAATGAACATTGGCGGAAACCAAAAGGGAGTTGCTGCGTTGGTCCGGCACCACGCGAACGCGGCCCACCAGGTCGCTCGCCGTCCGAAGCACATTGCGTCCATCCGCGCCGCGAAGGTTCTCCGGCTGTCCGCCCAGCCACGGAAAATAACCTTCCTCCTTTGCTTCCTGTTCCAATTCAAAATTAGTCCGCGCCGACGTATTTTGATTCTGCTGCTGCGACTGACTTCCAGGTTGTCCGGGCGGCGCAACGGATCGCAATCCCGGCGAACCTCCTTTGGCAAAAAGAATGTTGATGCTGTTGGCGACCGTCGCGGCTTTGGCAAATTTCAAGCCGATGCGAAATGTCGTTTCACCCGCCTCGGACGGAACATCTAATTGTTTTAAAACATCTTCGACCGCCGCGAGGTTTTCGGCGGAGTTCGCCGTCACAATAAGTGCGTTGGCGTGAGGTTCACTGGTCACGCGGACTTTCCCATAAAGTCGTCCGACATCGCGATCAGTGTTGGATGGTTCCGGTTCACCGCTGAATGGATTCCAATAACTTCGGCTCGGCTGCTTTTTCAAAAAAAGTTCATTCAAAATATCTTCGATGTCTCCCGCACTGACATACTTGAGCGGAAAAATTTTCGGAGCGAGACTGTCGTCGTTGGCGGCTTCGTCGAGCTTCTCCACCATCTTCGCTATATTTTCCATCGCCGCAGGAGGCGCCTGGACGATGACCGTGTTGCGTCGGCGGTCGGCGACCACGTTCATTTTTTTTGCGGCTTTATTTTGGCCCATCGAGGAGAAGGAATAATAAAAAGGATATCGGGGAGAACTATCCTGATCCTGATTGAGGTCCTGCAATTGTTTGGCGACATCCTGCGCGTCGGCATTTTTCAGCGGAAAAGTGCGCATGATTTTTTCCTGCGCCTCTTCCGTATCGAGCCGGGCGACCAGCGCTTCGATTATTTTGAAAGTCGCTTCGCTGGAATAAATAATCAAAGAATTGGAACGGTCGTTGGCCGTGATCTCGACCGTTTCTTTCGGAGCGGTTTCCTTGCCTTCTTTGCCACCACCCATTTTCTGGTAAAGCGGGCCGACCTCCTTGGCCAGATCCACCGCGTTCACATTTTTTAATGGGATGACGCGGATGGTAATGTCTTCGGGATTATCCGTGTCGAGAACGCGGATCAGGTTGCCGATCACCACGATGTTATCCGTGTAATCGGTGACGATCAGTTGGTTGGCTCGTTCATCGACATCCGCCGTCGCTTTTTCGGAGAGGAGCGTTTTAATTTTTTCTTTTACGCTCGCGGCTTGAATGTGTTTCAACTTGAAAACTTTGACCAGCCGCTGCCGTCCTTCGGGCACGCCCGTTTGTTCTGAGCCGATCATCTCCGGACTCGTCTTCGGCTCCTGTCCCTCGGGCACAATCAAAATGGCTTTGCTCGATTCCACGACGCTAAAACCCTCCAGTGCGAGCGCGCGATAAACCAGGTTCAACGCCTCTCGAGGCGTCACTTTCTTCGAGCCAACGATGGTTAACTGGCATTGAACCTTCGGATGTTTGACCACGCTCTTGCCCGTCGTCTGCGCGAGCCATTGCACAATCATGTCGATGTTCGCGCCCTGAAAACTCAACTGGATTTCGTTGGTCGCGGAAATTTTATCGTCGTTCGCTTTCGCCGCTCCTTTTTTTCGTGATGATTTTTTTCCGGCTGATTTTATCGCGGCTGCAAGCTCGTTGGTGGACGATGGAGAATCATTCGTGGAAACGTTTTCGGCAGTTTTCGGCGCGGAATTAGTGGTGGACTCCGATTCCAGTGAGCGTTTTTTTCGGGCGGCTTTCTTGGCGCCTTCGCCCATTGCGTCCGGCGAAGAGAAGAAAATTATCCCGGCGAGACAGCAGGAAATGGCTGCTGCCAGAAATTTCAGGTTAAAGTTTTTTAGTCGTTTCATTGGTTTCTTTCTTTTCTTTTTCTTTGGGCAAAAGCGATTCACCGCCGAAGCCGGAGAAGACCATCAATTCTTTTTTTTCTCCGTCTTGTTCCACCAACACTCGATTGATTCCTATCCGCAAAAGTTTCAACCCGCCCACTTCTTCGCCTTCCTTGACTACGCCGGTCTGCCCATTGGCCGAGCGAAGAAAGGCCTTCTCGCCAGCGATGCCGAGGAGAGCCATCGGCAGCGGGCGGACCACTGGCGCTAAAATTTCACTCTGAGTAATCTTGTCCACCCGGGCCTGGATGGGAGGCGGAAGTTCAATTGCTTTCTTCCCTCCTTCCGAGCGGGGGAAAGAACTCATTCCTTTTGGAGATAAAAGAGAGTTACTTCCCTTTCCCGATTCTTTCATCGTTATAGTATTCGTCTCTTTAATTTGTCCGACCGAATTGGTCTCTTTACTTTTTGTAAGTAGAACCGCGTTGGTTTTCGCTAGCCCGGAGCCTGAGTTGGTGTTCTGTTTTACCAAGTGAGAGACAGTATTTGTTTCGTTCGTTTTCGATTTCAATTCCGGCGCGGAATTCGTTCCTTTCCTTTGACCTGTTGTCACTGACGCCAAATTGGTTTTAGCCGATTCCGTCACCGGCAATGTCGGCAACGCGGGAACAATGACTCCAGCAAGCGGACTTCTCCCAAAGACCAATCGCGTCAATTGGAATAACATGAGCGCCGCCAGCACCAGGCAGACGACTTTCAAAACTTTTTCGTAGCGTTCAAGCATTGGGCGTCTCTTTCTTCCACTGGTCAAAATCCAGGATGAGAATGGTGAGGCTTACCTTGACCGCGCCGGGCTTCGACGGGTCACCATGAATTTGAATCGAGTCGATCACCAGCGGATAGCCTAGACTCTGAATGTTGTGCAAGAAGGCCATGAGTGAAGGGACGGGACCTGAACCTTCGATTTGCATGTTGGCTAATTCCTTGTTGGACGAACGCGCAGATGTTTCTCGAATAGGACCGAGTTGAACTCCACCACTGGTCGCCGCCTTTTGAATCGCGGCGCTGGCATCGGCGACAATAGAACTTTTGGAGAGCCTGGCCGGGTCGAGGCGAAAACTTTCCATCAATGTTTTTACGACGGAGGCTTTTTCCTGATAGGGCTGAACTTCCCGTTTGATGGTGTTCGCTTCTTGAACCAGCTTCCGATAATCGACTCGCTTTGCGTTAAGATATTTCCAGCACTGATAACCCCCAAAGAGCACCAGATAAATGGCAATAGCAATTGCCGCGCGACGCAAGGTGCGTTTTTCATTGGGAGCAAGTGCGCGCATAAAATTATTGGTTGGTTTTTCCCGAAGGTAAGGTGTTCGTTGCGCTATTAGAAGAAGCCTCTGGCATACGGGATGAACGACTCCTTGTCCCAATCTCTGTCTTACCCTCGCTACCCTTCTTCTCGGTTTTTGAAACGGGATCGACTGTGATAGGCTTTCGTCCGGTTGGTTTCCATTGGGCGGTGATTCGCACGGCTAACTTCTGCCGGTCCGGCCCAGGCGTTTGTTCATCCACCACGACAGTCGAGAAGAAGCCGGAGCCAATTAGCTTGGACCGAAATTCCGTGACCTGTTGCGCATTGCCCATGTTGCCCTTGAGAGAAACCTCACCGCGCCGGTTCATGGTCAGGGAATCGAAACGGGTTCCACCAGGCGCGGCGTTCGCTACGAGATACAAGGTGTCAAGGTAAGGGGATTGGTTCTTCTTCAGGTCTTGGAGAAAGTTAAGTTCTCGATCTATTACGACGAGCCTGTTCCTTTCGGCTTGAATCGTTGAAAGTTTTTTCGTCAGGCTTGCCTTGAGCAGCAAAGCTTCGATGTAGGGAAACACCAGTAGCGCGAAAGCGAGTAGCGCGGCCAGCCCCGCCCATTTCCACGCAGCAGATCGAGTCAGGTATTCGCTCCTCTTGGTATCATTGAGTTGGAACGTGAGAGGGATAAAGCCAACTCCCGGTTCACTTAGCTTTTTCAGTCCGGCAATGGCTGCGGATAAATCACCCTCTGGCAAATAGTCACATTCCACTCCATTGCCCATTTGAGTAGCGAGGAGTTCCGCGTAATTTCTCTCTCGAACATTTTCTCCGCAAAGATAAATTTTTTGTCCTATCCACTTTGGATCGATACCACTGACCAGCGGGTTCAGTGCCGTCTCAACTGTTTCCTCTCCCCATGCCAAAACCCGAATGGAACTCGGCGCGCCATGGTCCAAGGAAATCATTTCCGAAGAACTTCGACCAATAGCCAGGATCGAATAGGTGTCGGGTGGGTTAAGGACAAGTGCATTCCGAGCAAGGGCCGCGAGAGTAAAGGTTGCGCTGACTCCGCTCGCAGAAAAAACTTCGGCATAGTCATCCAGCACTTCTTTTTTTACTGCGACAATGACCACTTCTTGTTGTGCCGCTCCAAAATCTTTTGACATCTGCCGCTCAACCTTTGCGTAACCCCAACTGAGTTGCTCTGGTGGAAGCGGAAACTCGTTCTCAATCTGCAAAGACAATAGCCGCTGTAGTTCTTCCTTCGTGGATAAAGGAAGCGTGAGTCGGCGAAGAGAAACACCTCTGGCTCCTATCGCGCACGCCCCCCGCAGGTTGGGTTGCCAACTTTTTCGTTTAAACGAATCGCGTAAGGTTGAGGTTAGGCGCTGCTTACAAGTTTCGTTCAAGCGACCGTTCTGCAATCGCTCCAACGGAAGTTCCAGCGTCTCACTTCCATAAAGCACTTTCATGGAGCTTTGGCTTATCTCGAAGTAAACAGCGGTTGGAGTCACAAGGCTGGGAGTCTTCATAAATCCTCCCGATAGGAAAGCGTTTTAATGTCGTACTTGGTAACGTGGACGATGACTTCAAGGCATTGACGCGCCCCGGTTGAAGTAACTTTCCCTTCGCACCTGATGCGGAATGTTTCTGAGCGGGCGGTCAGGCGCGGCGCGATTTGTTTGAAGATCTCGCGATTCATTCCAGGAACCTTCAAGAGCGCGGCCACGTTCGGGAAAAACCCATCGGACTTGCGATGCGAAATAATGGCTTGAGCTAAATCTCGTTCTATTCCTTCAAGGCAAATAAGAACATCGAGACTTGCCGTGTTGATGTTGATCAAACCTTCCTGCGCCGAGTCTGAACTGACGGTGACATCATCGGCGATCTCCATGAATAAGTCGTCACTTATCAATCGTGGGCCGGAGGGCTGCGCCGTGCGCGTGGCCTGTGAGGTTGTAGTTCTGGAAGTAGTCTTGGATGGGTTGGACGAGGAGCGGCTTCGGGCACTTGAGGTAGAAGTGGTAAAAGGAGTTGGCGGCGCAGGTTGGTTCGTCACTTCGGTGACATCCAAGAGATCCGCGATACTTTCAAATTGTTTTTGGTTGCGATAGGCAATAATCACTTTGGCGAGTTGAGCAGAAATTCCTTTGATTGAGGAGAGAGCCTTTTCATCGGCAGATTGAATGTTGACGCGGTCTTTGCCAGAAGCATTTAAATTTTCAACGGAGGAGTTGACACAGAGAAGGCCAGCCCAACCACGGTCGCGCGAGTCGCTTGAATTTTTTAAGCCGCTGTTACTTTCGTTAAGGTCGGGCACTTCATTATCGCTACCGTCTCCCAATAGAAGGTCTGAGGTAATACCTCGCACCATCAAAAGTTCGCGGGTGGTTTGGAAAGGACCGTTCCTCGGCAAGGAAGGAGGTTGAAGCGAGGAATAATATTCTGCTTCGGCCCCACTGGGCGTAACCGCATTGTTGGCATCGCGCCAATCGACAATTGCTGCCACCACATCGGGGGTGATGCCATTAAGTTTGGTGAGTTCTTCCGGGGAAGCAGTGTTGAGATTGAGACGGCTTTCCTCATCACTCACGCCAAACACCATTCCTTCTTCCTCTGTTCCACCACGACGAAAAACGTTGAACGATCCTCGTCCGAAACCAACCGCGCGAAACTCTTTTGCGTCATCATACAGATGGCCCGTATGATTCTTCGCGGTGCCTCTGCGCTCCAGCATGTCGTGATACAAAAGAGCCTTGGCCTTCTCGACTCCGGCCAGCGCAAGGTAATGCGCTTGTATCCTGTCGCCGTGATTTTTCACAACCAACAAATCCAAGCGCGCGGTGTGGAGAAGTCCAATGACAATCATTGAGAGTAACGCCAGGCACCAAAGCAAACCAACCAGGATGGAAGCGTTCTGCTTCTTCGACGTTTCTGGTGGGTGATAGGATTCTATTCGGCCTATACTGCGTTCTCGGATTAAACGCAGAGGACACGAAGGTTCAGGCAGAGGTCGCAAAAGTAAGGAGCAAAAGAAAAAGAACTCGGCGGGAAGGTTGTCACTCTGCGTTCCTCTGCGAAAACCTTTGCGTCCTTTGCGGTAAAAAATGGTTGTCTCCCCTGCTTCATCCACAAGAAACATCGAGGAATCAGAGTTCTTTCGCATAGCTAATTGTTTGCGCCTTTGTCAGCTTTCGGCGGTAATCCACTTTCGGCGGAAGGATTTTTCGAAACACTTTTTGAATTATCTTCCGAAGCATTGGTTAATTCCAACCGGACTACGGTTTGGAAAACTAAAGGAGCCTCGGATGCTTCTGTTGAGCGAGTAGGTTTCTCCGGGTTGGGATCAAATGACAAAGTAATGCGCACTGCTTCTGGCATCCCGGAAAGGTTCGGTTCATCGGACACGTCGCTTTTCTTTTTCTTTTTTTCCAGGTCGCCCCAATCGTCAAACCATTCGAACCCGTCGTAGTATTCAAACCTCAACCCTTGCAGCCCCCGCGCGATTTCCTCCCGCCTGCCTCCTTCAAGTGGATTAAGAGCAATGGTAGGATTGCGCCTTCGCCATAGGTTAAACTTCCCTTCTTTGTCCTTCTCCAAAAAGTAACTGACCTCGCAGAAATCTCCTTCTCCCGGACGACGTGGAGTATAGTTGTGAGTAGCGAAATCCAGGTTGTCAGCTTCGACATCATCCATCATCCGATCCATGCCGAGAAAGTCGAAGTCTTGAGAAAGAGGACAAGCGCTGCGCAAATCAGCGGTGATGATCGCCAACGCTACTCTGGCGTTCTGCGCGACTTCAGAGCGCGGCTCGATCAGCTTTTGACTCGATAGTCCAGCATTCAAACACATATAAGCGCCCGTCAAAATCATGGCAGCCACCGCTGCGCTGATGACCAGTTCGATTAAGGTAAAGCCTGCTTTGTTATGTGGGGTTCTGCTAAAATTTTGTCGCACATTGAATCCATGTACTGTCACCGCCGACGCGAGAAGGACTTCGCGGCGCACGGCGAAGCGCGGCAGCGATGGCGGATTGGAGCGCGGACGTTCTCGTCCGCGAGTCGCGCCCGGAACACGCGGACGAGAACGTCCGCGCTCCGCCGATATAGAGAGTCGAAGGTTCAAAGCTTCGCTCCTTTTTTCCTGGTCTTATTCTTCTTATCCTTGGCGTCATCCTGACCTGGGTAGTCCGGGTCAAAGAGAAGCGTGCGCAGTTCGTAAATTTCTTTTCCGGTATTTGCATTCTCGACTACGACCTTTACTTCATGGAGACCGTCTATGTCGGTGCTGCTAATAGTTTGAGTCCATTGATAAAGGGGCAGGTCGTCGCCGCACGTGTCCTCGGTAATGCCATCCTCGAGATAGTCCTCGGCGCGCAAGGTTTCAATTTGGCCAGCGGCGATCAAGGCGGCGGACGTTTGGAGTTCGGTTTCTTTGCTCGAACTCAGCGCAGTAGTGATGCCTTGAGTAAGACCTACCAGCGCGATTCCCAAAATGAGAATGGCGCACATGACTTCTATTAAAGAAAATCCGGAGCGATGCATGAACGTTAATTGCGCTCCATTCCGACGATTCGCACGCGCGCGGTGGTGGGATTGATTTGCAGACCAAGGCGATGACCTCCCTGGTCTTGAAGTAAAATCTCCCGCTGGTCGGCTGTTCCATCGGAATAGAAGGTAATAGTGTCGTTACTAGTCAGGTCATGTTCGGGCCTTGGAACGAGGGGTGGTCCGGAGGAGTTTGAACCACTTTCAGAAGAGTCGCGAATCTGGATGGATACGCGTTGATCCAGTTTTCCTTCACTACCCGCCACATCATTGACCGGGACGAAATCAAATCGTTGGCCCTCACTCCGCACCCGTCTCTCGACAATGTATTTGCCGGTATCTCTATCGATACGGACGCGATGAATCTGATTGATCGCGATGGCGCGACTGTAGGCCAGGTTCATCACACTGACTAACTCCCTGCTGGTAGAACGCAGCAACGCATCTTGATAGGTGCCTTTCATTTCTGAAACGATCACCGCGCTCATGATGGCAATGAGAACTAGCACGACCATTACCTCTATCAAGGTAAAGCCTAATGGATAGGAGCGCGGACAGCCTTGTCCGCGTGAACTCGAACTGATGAAAAAGCCAGAGTTTTCGTCTGTATCGAAACACGCGGACAAGGCTGTCCGCGCTCCACTTACTTTGTAAAGATTCAATCTCATACCTACCAGTTTCCTATGTCTGCTCCATCTCCTTCTCCGCCGTCCGCTCCATCCGCGCCGCGCGACCATAAGTCGAAGCCGGAGGTGCGATGAGTTCCAGGGTCCTTATATTGGTAAGGATGTCCCCACGGATCAGGTCGCAGAAGTTTGATGTAAGGCCCGCGCCATTTCGATTCCTCGCCTGATGGCGCTTCCACCAATACCTTCAAACCTTCTTCCGTGGTAGGATGCCGATCCAGGTGGATATAGAATCGTTCCAGCGCTGACTCGAGTTCGGCGATGTTCGACTTGGCCGTGCTGACTTTCGCGTCGTGGGTTGTGCCCATGAACTGGGGAATAATCGTCGCGGCCAGAATGCCGAGGATGACTACCACGACCATGATTTCAATTAAGGTAAAGGCACGTGAATGTTTATTAACCAACCGATTTTTCATAGACGTAATTTTATATGGCTCCTCGACGTTTTCAGTGGAATGACCTGCATTATTTGTTCGCTGCTATTACTTGGTGACGCGGGCAAAAGCGGTGGAGGGCCACCGCACTCCAAGACGCTATCGCGCTGTTTAGGCCTCCTCGAAATTCGCGTGAGCG
>JBBQRQ010000019.1:0-59933 GCA_038214755.1 Verrucomicrobiota bacterium | reverse complement strand
ACCCCCCACCCCCCCCGCTCATGACTCCTCCCCACGCCCCGCGCCGGGCTCTCGCCGCCCTGGGGCGCCCCCCCCCACCGCTCTGGCCACGCGAGACGCCCGACGCTACGGCGAATTTTCTTGTGAAAACTTTTGCGCGTTGCTTTTAGGTAATTGGAATTCTATTTTTTTCGTCATGATGATCTGGCTTCTCGCGTTAGTTCTTTTGGCTTTGCTGGGATTGGCTGGCTTTTATTCGGGCGTGATCCGAGTAGCGGTTTCGTTGATCGGTTTGTTTTTTGCGGCCATTCTCGCGCTCCCGCTTTCGCCGATTGTCAGGCCCATCCTGCCAGTTTTTGGACTCAAACATCCGCTCTGGAGCCAGGTCGTTCCACCACTCATCATTTTTATTCTGGTGATGATTGTTTTCAAAATCATCGGCCTGACTATCCATAAAAAAGTGGACGTTTTTTACAAATATAAAACCGACGACAAAGTGCGCTTGAAATGGGAGCGGCTGAGTCACCGGCTCGGCATGTCGCTGGGTCTGGTCAATGGAGCGGTCTATTTTATTTTGCTGCTTATTCCGTTTTACGTGGCGGGCTATCTCACGACGCAAGTGGCCTCGGGCCAGGACGACCCCGCCAAGCTCCGTTTTCTCAACAAAACCCGCGCGCAGATTCACGAAACGAAAATGGACAAAGTGGTGGCGGCTTACGATCCGGCGCCGACAAATTTTTACGAAGCAGCCGACATCGTCGGTCTGTTGAAAAATAATCCGCTTCTGCCGAGCCGGCTTTCGCGTTACCCGGTTTTTCTGACGCTCGGCGAACGCAAGGAATTTCAAGACATTGCCAACGACGTGCAGGTCAACGAAATGATTCAGCGGCAGGCGAAAATCGGGGAGATTATCAGCCACCCAAAAGTGCAAGCGATCCTGACCAACTCGGCCATCACGGAGGAGATCTGGAAATTGATCGGGCCGGATCTAAAAGATTTGCACGAATATTTGCTGACGGGAAAATCGGCGAAGTACGACAATGAAAAAATTCTCGGCTTTTGGACAGTGAACCTCGACGCATCCCTGGCGCAGGAAAAAATCGCCAACCCAAAACTGACCCCTCTGGAATTAAAACGTTTGAGACAAACCAAGTACGCGCGGCTGCGAGGAATCACATTGATCGCCACAACCGACAACAAGGCGATTTTAAAAAGTCCGCCCGCCAACGCCGGAGCATCATCGACTGTTTTGGCGGAAGGGACTTGGAAGAGCCACGGTTCGGGCTACGACGTCACCTTCGGCGCGCAGACTGTGGACGCAACTTTCGAAAATGGCAGACTGCTTTTGCCGCGGGACGGGATGACGTTCGTGCTGGAGAAAGAGCTTTAATTTTAAAACCGAAATCCGAATCCCCGAAATCCGAATATCGAAACGACTTCCCTGCGAAGGATCGGAAAGTTCTGGACCGCAAAGTTCCGAAGCACATTCGGCCTTCGGATTTCTTTCGGATTTCGGATTTCGGATTTCGGATTTGGATCGGTCCGCCTTCTCACGTCAGCAGCTACGACTTTGCTTGGAAATTATTGACCCGGCACAGAATTGATCAACTGCATGCGCAGTTGCGGGCTGTCAAAAAGAGAGGGAAGCGCCCCGGCGTCCATCACGGGATTCGTGCTGGCCAGGAGGATCAGTTGAGACGGCGCGAGATTTAAAACGCGAGGATTTTCACTGGCAAGTTTGGAAGAAGCGGTCGGCCAATTTTCATCTACGATGGGGCGCACCGCCGTTTGGTCCGGCGCTGTTTTCAGACTATAAGCGACCCCGAAAAATAAAGTGGCGCAGGCCAGCAAACCAAAACTATAAGCCACCGCTGGACTTAACCTGACGCTCGGAAAAATCCGCGCCCAAAAAGAAAGAGCGGCCGGCTCGCGTTCGATTCTTGCCCGGATTTGGCCGGGCAACTCGGAGAAATATCTGGGCGGCGGAACCTCGTGCCGTTTTAAAGCCAGCAATTGACGCAGCGTTTCAAAATCTTCTCGTTCGGAATTCATATCACTTCAAATAATCTGACAAAGTTCCCTGCAATTGTTGTCGCGCATAAAATAAGCGCGACCGAACGGTTCCCACATTGCACCCGACGATTTCGGCAATCTCATCGTGAGACAAGCCCTGAACATCGTGCAGCGTCACCACCATTCTGTGAGATTCTGACAACTTTTGCATGGCCTCGTTCAATTTCTCCTGCAACTCGGCTAAATTTAAATCGCGCCGCGGCGTCCTCTCAGAAATCAACGCCACCAAATCCGGGTCGTGTTCCGCATTGAAATCCAGATCATTCAAACTCATGTGCGTCCGATTTTTTCTGGTCTTGAGAAAGTTGATCGTTTTGTTCACCGCGATCCGATAAATCCAGGTGTAAAAACTTGAATCGCCTTTGAACGATTTCAGCGCGCGATAGGCCTTGATAAAAGTTTCCTGCGTGAGGTCGTTGGCGTCCTCGTGATTGGAAGTCATGTGGTAAACCGTCGCGTAAATGCGTTCCTGATAACGCCGGATCAAATCGTCATACGCTGCGGAATCCTCTTGTTTCGCGCGCTTGACCAACGCCATATCCTCAATTGCCCGTGCCTTGCTCTCCATTTTTTTATCAAGCTCCGGAGTGGCAGCGGCGTCTTTTTCTAAAAATTCAGTTTTCATGGAGTGCCCGAAGGTCAAACACCCAAAGCATCGCTTTGTTGTGACAAATAATTCAAGAGACCTGCCAGGCCGTCGCGCCCATCGGAGTCCGGCAGGAGCGACAAGGTTTGTCTCGCAGCAGCAAGATGTTGACGAATAATCGCCCGCGATTCCGGCAACGCGTCATAGTTTTCCAGAAGAACAACGATGTTGGGAAAAATTTCCGCCGACCAATTTTTTAGCTGCGCTTCGAGTCGCGTCCGTTCGGCGTTACTCATGCGCTCCAGCGCGATTAACAGAGGCAAGGTCACCTCGCCATTGGCCAAATCATGGCCCAACGTTTTTCCGGCAACGGTCTCCGAACCAAAAACATCCAGGCAATCATCGTAGAGTTGATACGCCGTGCCGAGCGCCAGGCCGTATTGACGCAAGGCCTCCCGTTGCGACGGTGTGGCTTGACTCAGCAATGCGCCCAAATCACACGATAACGCGAAAAGCTCGCCGGTTTTCATCGCCAGGATTTTGAAATATTCCTCGCGGGAAAGTTGAAACTTGCGACGGCGTTGCGTCTGCAAAATTTCACCGGAACAAACTGTGTTCGTCGCCGCAGCCACCGCCCGACAAATTTCCGGTGTCGGAAAACTCGCCGCCAATTTCAATGCATGCGCAAAAAGACAGTCGCCCAGCAGGACCGAAACTTCATTGCCCCAATGCGCGGAGAGCGTCGGACGACCGCGCCGCACTTCGGCCTCATCAATAATGTCGTCATGCACCAGCGTGGCCAGATGAACCATCTCGATAATCACGGCGACGGTCACGTGACTGTCATTTATTTTTCCGCAGGCCGCCCCGCTCAACGAAACTAAAAGCGGGCGCAATTGTTTGCCGTGACCGCTCAACGCGTACTCCGCGTAAGCGGCAACTTGGGGTTCAAATTCCTGCGCTTGAGTGAGCAGCCGTTTGGCCACTGCCTTCAAAAATGGATCGACTGCCTCCAAAATTTCTTCCCAGACGAATGAGAATTTTGGGGGCGAACCGGCTGCGTGGGGAACGGCAACCTCTCTGGTTTCAGCGGCCAACATCCGTTGCAATTTAGTTTGCCAACAAGCCAAGTCAAACCTTAGTCGCGACATCGCGGGTAGCATCTGCCTCCGGCGGGTGCGGAACCTCCATTCAATGTTTGGGTTTTTATTTTTGTGTATGCAACGTCGAACATAGAGTGAACGAATTCCTTCGCACCCGCCGGAGGCAGATGCTACCCGGCGCGGCAAAAATAAATCCCGGTTTCCGATTCGCCAAACCCGATTATCTTCTCCGCGTGTCGTCGCTCGCGGAACAACTGGAAAATCTTCCCGTCTTCAATCAAGTGCGGATTCCTGACCTTTGGCAGCAACAGGCGGTCACCGCCTTGCGCGAGGGAAAAGACGTCGTCGTGCATGCCCCGACGGGTGCGGGCAAGACTTTAATTTTTGAACTTTGGTCCAACCAAGGAAAAAATCGCGGGCAAGCCATTTACACCGTTCCCACTCGCGCGTTGGCCAATGACAAGCTGGCAGAGTGGCGCGCGCTGGGTTGGGACGTTGGAATTGCGACTGGCGATCTGTCCGAAAATCTCAGCGCGCCCGTCATCGTCGCCACACTGGAGACGCAAAAAAGCCGGTTGATCCGCGGCGACGGCCCGGCGCTGCTGGTGGTCGATGAATATCAGATGATCGGCGACGCGGATCGCGGACTGAATTACGAACTCGCGCTGGCCCTCGCCCCGACGCAAACCCAATTGCTCCTGTTCAGCGGCAGCGTCGGAAATCCGCACGACGTGGTAAAATGGCTGAATCGTCTTGGTCGAAACGCCATTTTGATTCGACATGAAGAGCGGCCCGTTCCGCTCGAAGAAGTTTATGCGAACAATTTGAACTTTCATGTGCCGAACGAAATTCGCGGCTACTGGCCGCGCGTCGTTGCCAAAGCGCTGGCCGATGACTTAGGTCCTGTTTTAATTTTCTCTCCTCGACGACAAGGCGCCGAAACGCTCGCCGCGGAACTCGCGCGAATGCTGCCCATCCCAAATCCGCTCACTTTGAATTCCGAGCAAAAACTTTTAGTCGGCGATCATCTCGCGAAAATGTTGAAGAGTCGGATTGCGTATCATCACAGCGGATTGAGCTACGCCGCACGGGCGGGAGTCGTCGAACCGCTGGCCAAAGCGGGCCAACTCCGCGTGGTCGTCGCGACGATGGGATTGGCCGCTGGAATAAATTTTTCTCTTCGCAGCGTCGCGCTCGCCGGTGAATCGTATCGACGCGATTATCAGGAACAGCCATTGCGCTCCGACGAAATTTTGCAAATGTTCGGTCGCGCCGGACGTCGCGGCCTCGACGAAACCGGCTACGTGCTCGTCACTGCAAATCAAATTCGTTTGCTCGATGCGCGCGCTTGTCACCTATCTCGCGGCGGTCTGGTGGATTGGAGCGCGCTGCTCGGGTTAATGTCCGCGGCGTCGGAAATCGGTCGCGATCCATTCCACGAGGCGGTTCGAGTGCAAGAGCGGTTGTTCACCACCAAACCGATTTTCCTCGGCGTGGAAGAGTCGTTGAAACATCCCGACGTCCCCTGCGGACTCCACACCGACGCCGAGCGCGCGCGGCATGTTCGTATGCGTGTTCGCGAGTTTTTAAACAGCCGTGGCGAATGGGAAATTTATCCGCCGCTCACGGAAAAGAGATTAAGCGAGATTATGGTTTTAGATCGCCCTCACCCCGACCCTCTCCCCCAGGAGAGGGAGAAAAATATTTCACCGCAAGGTTCTACCGCGTCTCGTGATTTAATTTCAGTTTCGGCTTCAGTCCCGACTTTGGATTCAATGCTAACCTCCCGCAATTCCAACGCGGCTACTGAAACGGTTGCTTCCGAAATTTCCATCGCGTCCCCGACAGATTTCCCTCTCCCCGGGGGAGAGGGTAAGGGTGAGGGCGAGCGTGAAAATCCTGAATCATTTTCTAATCCCACAAAGTTTCGCTCCATCCTTTCCGAACCAGCCGCTCTGGAAAAAGTCGGTTCCGGCTCTCTCACGGTTTTGTCCGAGAACGAAAACGGAAAAGTTTTTGGCCGCGCCATCACCGTCGCCGACCGCCTAAACGATGATCGCGTCATCATCGCCAAATGGATTCGTCGCCTGACCAACTGGAGCGGGCGACAAGCGACGATGGAGGTGTGGGAAAAAAATATCGCGCCTCTCGTCGAAAAAAGATTGGCGCAACAAAAAATGCCGGTGGTTCGTTTCGTTTCTGAGCCGACAAAAATTCTCGCGCTGGTCAGCCTGGCCGATTTGACCATGCGCGTCCCGGTCGATTCGCACGGCTTTGCGCTGTGGCAACCAGCAGAGCGCTACGTTCTTCCTCGCGACTGCGCGCGCTGTTCGCTCGTTCCGGTGTGCCTGAAACTTTCCGCCGCCACCGGAGTTGCGCTTTTGTGGCGGCGACTCGGTTTGGTTAATGTCAACGGCGTCCCAACGCGACGCGGGCAGATCGTCAGTTTCTTTTCGCAAGGCGACGGACTGGCCATTGCCGCCGCGCTCGAAGACGACAAATATCCGATCAACGAATTGGTTTATGATCTTGCCAATCTCGACGCGGGCTTCCGTTTTTGCGGCGAAGAAAATCGTTTTGCCGGACGTCTGGCAATGACCTGCCATAAAACTTATGGCACGCAGTCTATTCCGGGTTATCTGGAAAATGGCGCTCCGCCAAAATACGGGTCGGGCGCTGAACAAGTCGTCGCTGGCGTGCATAAAAATCCATTGAGCAAACACGGCTGGGTCACTGAGCTGCTCGGCGCGGGCGACATTGATCGAATCATTATTGAGTGGCGCAGTCTCTTGCGAAGAATTTCGCACGCGCCGGAGTTGATTTGGCCGCGCTGGCAGGAGTTGCAACGCGCAGCGAAAAATATTTTGCAGGAAACCGAGTCCCCGACCATGACCGACCTCCCCCCGTTGGAATACACTCAAACCAAGCGCGTGGAGCACCGTTTAATTTTGCGCCGGCATTAATGAGACTCGAGAAGATGCCATTTAAATAAAACGATCTGCGGTTTCATCTTTTCGGGGCGCATCTTGAGGACGTGTTGCCCAAACCAGTAGGAGCGCGGACGTTCTCGTCCGCGTGAATCGTGAGGCGAGAGCACGGAGGTTTTGTCCGTTTTGGAAACACGCGGACGAAGAACGTCCGCGCTCCTTTGCATTCGGGCAACACGCTCTTGACACCACCGCCAAAGTAGTGGGGCAGACATCTTGTCTGTCATCGGGGCTTCCAGCCCCAGGATGCGCGGGCAAGATGCCCGCTCCGACAGGCTGGAAGCCTGCCCCACTACATCGGATTGGATTGGTGGCGGTGTCAGATGCGCCCATCTTTTCGCCGGGACGAGTTTTTTACTTGATTGTTTTATCCTTAAGTAAGAGTTTCGAATACGTCATGAGTGACCCGCAAAACTTCCAGCAGCCCACCCCGCAGGAGATTGCTGACCACGCGTATTATTTATGGGACTCCGAGGGGCGAGTTCATGGACGGGATATCGAGTATTGGTTGCAGGCTGAAGCACACCTCGTAAAAAATCGCCAACACAAAGCAGGGTTGCTCCAGGAATCCGACGCGAAGATTCCTCAGGGCGAAAAACCGGCGGAAAGTTCAACCTCCTCCGCGAATGTTGGCAGAACCAGCAGGCGCCGATCGGTTGCGGGAGGGGTGCAAAAGAATTACGCGGGCTCCAGCTATTGATCCCGATATATTTGAGAAAAATTATTTAATTTCGCTCCGCCGATTGCCAGGAGAAAACCAAAAGAGTAACCCGGCAAAAAAAATCGGTGGAGCGTTTTTTTACCCCTTCTCCATCCTGCTGATCGAAACGGGGGAAACGCACCTCGATCTTCCCCAAGCGCACAATCTACGTCTTGACGCCGTTTACCCATCGCAGTTAGCTCCGACTCACCATGAAAATTCGTAATTTTTTTCTATTGGCCTCCAGCGTTTCGCTTTCAATTTTTTCACATGCCGCGGAGAGACCGAACATTTTGTTCATCATGTCAGATGACCATGCCGCTCACGCCATCAGCGCCTACGGAAGCAAGATCAATAAGACGCCGAACATTGACCGCATCGGAAAAGAGGGAATGCGTTTCAGCAATTGTTTCGTCGTGAATTCGATTTGCACTCCGAGTCGCGCGGCGATTCTCACGGGAAAATATTCCCACATCAACGGAGTCCCCGTTTTCAATCGCTTCGATGGCAGCCAGTGGACGGTTTCAAAAGAATTACAGCGCGCGGGTTACCACACGGGGATGATTGGCAAATGGCATTTGCAAAGCGACCCCACCGGTTTCGATTCGTGGACTGTTTTGCCGGGCCAGGGCAAATATCACAACCCGGACTTTCTCACGTCCGACGGTCGAAAAACCATCAACGGCTATGCGACCGACATCATCACCGATATGTCCATCGACTTCTTGGAAAAACGTCCCAAAGACAAACCGTTTTTTCTCATGTGTCACCACAAAGCGCCGCATCGCCCCTGGGAGCCGGATGCGAAACACGCGAAGCTTTTTGAAAATGTGGAAATTCCTGAACCCGCCACGTTCAATGATGATTACAAAAATCGTTCCGCCGCCGCGACGGAAGCAACGATGCGCATTGATCGCGACCTCAAGCCCGACGACGTGAAACAAGAACCGCCCGCCGGTCTTTCGCCAAAAGAATTGAAACACTGGAAGTACGAACGCTACATGCGCGATTACCTCGCTTGCATCGCGTCCGTGGACGACAACATTGGCCGCCTGCTGGATTATCTGGAAAAAAACGGGCTGAGCAAAAACACCATTGTCATCTACACATCCGACCAGGGATTTTTCCTCGGCGACCATAATTGGTTCGACAAACGATTCATGTATGAGGAATCGCTGCGCATGCCGTTCCTCATTCGTTATCCCAAAAAAATCAAAGGCGGCAAAGTGAACGACGGCATGATTCTGAACGTGGATTTTGCGCCGACATTTCTGGAATACGCCGGAGTGAAAGCGCCGGGAGAAGTTCAAGGCCGCAGCATCGTTCCACTGTTGCGTGGCCAAAAACCGAAGGATTGGCGCACGTCGATGTATTACCGCTACTATCACTATCCCGCTGACCACAAAGTCCAACCACATTACGGCGTGCGCAACGAGCGTTACAAATTGATTTTCTTCAATCGCATCAACGAATGGGAATTGTTCGATCTCCAAAAAGATCCGCATGAACTCAAAAGTGTTTACGACGATCCGAAATACGCCGGTGTGCAGAAGAAAATGATCAGGGAACTGACGCGTTTGCGCATCGAGCTAAATGACAAGGATCAATTCGCTGATATTCAGAAATGACGCGGTGCATAGTTTGAAACTTTGCGGCGCCGCTTCGTTTAAGCCGAAAGCAATATTGCCATTCAATGGCAATAGACTAAGATTTTCCGATGAAAATGGACACGATGAATATCTCACTGCCGACGCCGATGGCTGAATTCGTCCGGCAAAATGTGGAACAAGATTATGGGAATGTGAGTGAATTTTTTCGCGACCTGATTCGGCAGAAGATGGCGGCGCAGATAGAAAAAGATCTGAAATTTTTGCACAAAACCGGGCCAGCGAAGCCCGGTCCTTCCGCCAAAGATTTAGAGAACATTGCCCGCATCCAGCGTCAGGTGAGAAGGGAATTGAGTGCGGGTCGTCTTTGACGCCAACGTTATTGTCAGTGCGGTAGGTTGGGACGGGGAAGCGTATCTGTGTCTCGTAAAACTGGCGCAACGCCGCGCAGTTGCTTTTAGGACGGAAGACACTCTTGCTGAAACGAAGGAAACATGCGCCCGCTTGATGCGCGAAGAAAAATTTTCTCACAACGCGGGCACCCGGTTGACCTGGTATCTGGAAAAAGTGCGGGTGGTCGAAGCCCGGCCTCTGGGCAAACAACGCAGCCGGGACGCCAAGGACGATCCTTACCTGGCCGCTGCGCTGGCTGCGCACGCCCATTTTATTGTGACCTATGACAAAGACTTGCTGGATATGAAAAAACCATTCGGCATTGAGATTATTCGTCCCTCAACATTCCTGAAACGTCTGACGCATCAATAATTCGAGCCATTTCATGGACATGATTGCTTTGAACCGCCTGCTCTCGATCCTGTTTGCCGCATTCGTTCTCTGCGCGAATATCTTCGCAGCAGAGACGGACACAATTCGAATTGCGAAATCTTTCAAGAATGGCGGCCATTACAACTTGGCCGGCTCGGGCACACCGCTGGAAATTAAATTCAAAGACGAACGCATTTTACCGGCGGGAACCAACGGGACTTATTGCAGCGGGTTCACGTTCGCGGTGGTGATGGGCGCGGCGGAAGAGCGCGGTTTGCTCAAAAATAAAACTCCAGCGGAAATTCGTGTTTTCCAAAAAGAATGGTATGGCTCGACGGGCGACACGAACAAACAGGCCGGCCCGGCGATGGAAAATCTCGGCATTGGAAAATCCATTTCTGCGGAACAGGCGCAGCCGGGAGATTTCGTCCAACTGTGGCGCAGCAAATCCGGGCACAGCGCGGTTTTTCTCGGCTGGGTCGAGGAAGCCGGAAAGAAAATCGGATTCCGTTATCGCAGTTCGCAAAAATCAACCGACGGAATTTCCGACAACGTTGAATATTTCAGCGACGCTCCCGGCAAAAAAGGCGCGGTCGTTCGCGAGCGAACTTATTTCGCGCACTTGAATTCCAGACCGTGATAAAGGGCTGGCCTGATTGCGGTTGCCGAATCCCTCGTGCTCATTTATTTTTCTGGCATGAACACGTTTGCTGAAATTCAAGACGCGGTTGGCCGGCTCCCCGGCGACGAAAAGAAAGCGCTTTCTTTGTGGCTGAATTCTCAGGCGGAACCCGAGATGACGTCGAAGGAAGAAGAACAAATCCTCCGCTCTCTCGACGAAGCCATTCGCGATTTAGATAACGGCAAAGGCGTGCCGATTGAGGATGTGCGCAAACGGGTTTCCGCATGGGCTGCAAAATAATTTTTGGCCCCCAGGCGTTAGCAGACTTGGAGAGCGTTGTGCGTCATATAGCCCGAGACGATCCCTCCGCCGCCGAACACGTTGGCCATGCGTTAATTGACCGCGCGTTGATATTGGAGAACTTTCCTTTTCTCGGCTCAGCTTATTCCAAAAAATCGGGTGTTCGAAAACTCGTCTCTCGTCCTTATATTATTTTCTATCGCGTGAAAGCCGAAGAGGGCCGGGTGGAAATCTTGCGTTATTGGCACGGAGTGCGGCGAGAACCAGACCTCAGCGATTGAGAACCTGTGAGGCGTGAGATTGGTGAAAAGGATTGGGCGGCTACTAAAAAGATTCTGGCTAGAACGAGAAGGCGAATCTAGGTTTGGCCGATGAACCTCCATAATCGACCATTGTTCGCGAGCGAACTTATTTCGCGCGGTTGAATTCAAAATCATAGCCGCGCTTGTCATTTTTCGTTTGGTTGGCCGAACTCTTTTTATATGAGCAGAAAAAATGAGTCCCAGTACAATATTCACATTCGGAGTATTCGGATTGGACAGATTGTCTCGCTCGTTTTTGCCACTTTGGAACTCGGAGCAGCAGCGCTGATCTTCGCCTACACCGATAAAATTGTCTTGGTTTTCATCTTAGGGATTATCGGCATTATTACGTTCACGCGGGTTTTCACATACCCTGTTGAGTACAGAAGAAAAAGGAAATGAAGGGAAAACTTTTATTCAGCTTTTGCATATCACTTTTTCTCTGCGGACATGGCGATGCTGCTGAAAAACCAAAGCTCAATTTCATTTTCATTCTCGCCGATGATTTGGGCTGGACGGACCTCGGATGTTACGGCAGCAAATTTTATCAGTCGTCCAACATTGACAAGCTCGCGGCGCAAGGGATGAAGTTCACTGATGCTTACGCAGCGTGTCCGGTTTGTTCCCCGACCCGCGCCAGCATTTTGACCGGCAAATATCCGGCGCGGCTGCATCTGACGGATTTCATTCCCGGCCGCGCGGTGAAGCCCGACCAAAAATTGTTACGGCCTGAGTTTCACCTGGAATTGCCGCTGGACGAAATCACTTTGGCCGAGGCGTTGAAGATCGCTGGCTATGTTTCCGGGCATTTTGGAAAATGGCATTTGGGTGGCAACGGCTTTGAAGCAGACAAGCAAGGTTTTGATGATGCGTTCATCGGCAACGCGAGCGGAGGAATGCCCAATTCCACTGAGCCAGGAAAAGGTGAATATGAGATCACCGAACACACGCTCAAGTTCATTGAAGCCAATCGCGCCAAACCATTTTTCGCCTACGTTTGCTACAACACTCCTCACATTCCGCTCGCCGCCCCGAAAAATCTTGTCGAAAAATACGAGAAAGGAATCGACCCAACTTTACCGCACACCAATGCCGTTTACGCCGCGATGATTGAAAGCGCGGACACGCAAATCGGTCGCATTCTAGCTAAACTTGACGAGCTAAAGCTGACTGAAAACACCGTCGTTATTTTCAATTCTGACAATGGCGGTCTGCACGTTCGCGAATGGAAAGGCGTGGTCAAAGCGACGCAGAATTTGCCGTTGCGCGCGGGCAAAGGCTATCTCTACGAAGGCGGCATTCGCGTGCCGTTGATTGTGCGTTGGCCGGGCGTCGTGAAAGAAGGGAGCATTTGCAGCAACGCGGTGATCAGCGTGGATTATTTTCCCACGCTTCTGGAAATCGCCGGAGTAAAAATTCCCACGAATCAAATTGTCGATGGCGAAAGCATCGTGCCGTTGCTCAAGCAAAACGGCGAACGAAAGCAGCGCGAAATCTACTGGCACTATCCGCATTACCCCAATCAGGGCGGCGCGCCGGGCGGCGCAATTCGCGAAGGTGATTTCAAATTAATCCAGTGGTTCGAGGACGGCGGTTTGGAGCTTTACAATTTGCGCGAAGACCTCAGTGAGAAAAATAATCTCGCCGAAAAAATGCCAGGCAAAACCGATGAACTCGTCGCCAAGCTCGACCTTTGGCGGCGAAACGTCGGCGCGCAAATGATGCAGCCAAATCCGAATTGGAATTCCTCAAAAAAACGGGAAGTGCCTCGCGAATAATCTCAAAAAATGAAAAGTCGTCTTTGGTTTTTAGCAGCTTTTGCCCTGGCGATTTTCACGTCGCAACCGGCCAGCGCGAAAACCGCTGCCCGTCCGAACATCGTCCTGATTCTCGCCGACGATTTGGGGTTCTCCGATTTGGGCTGCTACGGTTCAGAAATTTCCACGCCGAATCTCGACCGGCTCGCGACCAACGGATTGCGCTTTACGCAATTTTACAACACGACGCGCTGCTGTCCCACGCGCGCCGCCCTGCTCACCGGATTGTATCCGCACCAGGCCGGCCTCGGTCACATGATGCAGGATTTGGGCAAGCCGAGTTATCGCGGCGAATTGAATGACCGTTGCATGACGCTGGCTGAAGTTTTGCAGAACGCCGGTTATCACACGGCGATGTCGGGCAAATGGCATGTCTCCCACGTTAAATTCACGGGCAAAGCGCAACTCAATTTCGAAAACACCGATCCGTTTTGGACGGACAAAAATAACTGGCCGAGGCAGCGCGGCTTCGAGGAATTTTTCGGAACCATTCACGGCGTCAACAGTTACTACGACCCCTTCTCGCTCGTTCGTGGAAATGACCCGATTCAGGCGGAGAAAAATTTTTATTACACCGACGCGATTTCTGATAATGCAACGGCCTTCATCAACGAATTTTCCAAAAAGGCAAAACCTTTTTTTCTCTACGTCGCGTACACTGCGCCGCATTGGCCGCTGCAAGCGCCGGAAGCGGATGTCCAAAAATATGAAGCGGTCTTTCGCGACGGCTGGGACGCGATGCGTGAGCGGCGTCACAAGCGATTGATCGAACTCGGAATCGTGGCCGCGAACTGGCCGCTCTCGCCGCGCGATCCCAAAATCCCCGCGTGGCAGGACGCGCCGAATAAAGAATGGGAGACGCATCGCATGGCGGTTTACGCTGCGATGATTGATCGCATGGATCAGGGCATTGGAAAAATTGTGAAGTTGATTGGGCAGAGCGGGCAGGCGAAGAACACGTTGATTTTATTCTTGTCCGACAACGGAGCCTGCGCGGAAAACATTCAGCCGGATTGGTTCGATGTCCCTTCAAAAACTCGCGATGGCCGCTCCGTCAAAGTCGGAAACAAAAATGTCAATGTCTCGGCCGGCCCGGACGACGTTTGGCAAAGCACCGGACCCGCGTGGGCGAACGCGAGCAACACGCCGTTCCGTCTCTACAAACATTGGGCGAATGAAGGCGGCATTGCCACGCCGTTGATTGCGTATTGGCCTAAAAAAATTAAGAGCGGAAAAATTACAAGGGAAGTGGGCCACGTGATTGATTTCATGCCGACGTTTGTGGAATTAAGCGGAGTTAAGTATCCAAAAAAATTCAACGGTCACGACATCACGCCGCTCGAAGGCAAAAGCTTGGTTCCCATTTTTGAAAATCGATCCGTGGGCGAACGAACCTTGTTTTGGGAGCACGAAGGCAATCGCGCGGTGCGGCAAGGCAAATGGAAACTCGTCGGCGAATTCAAAAAAGATTGGGAGCTTTACGATTTGGAAAAGGACAGGACGGAGTTGGACAATCTGGCCGGGAGATTTCCGGAAAAAGTAAACGAGCTTTCAAGAGCATATGAGCACTGGGCGACGCGTTGCGGTGTCTTGCCGTGGGATGAAGTTCAGAAAAAATCTGGCGACTAAATTCTCCACGGCCGGTAACGAGAACATTTCTGTGCTAACGTGGAACCGAACTTTATGGACACATTTTTAAGTCTCTTGATTGGCGTTGGCCTGAGCGCGGCGTGCGGGTTTCGCGTTTTTGTTCCTTTGTTGATTATGAGCGTCGCTGCGAAGGCGGGACATCTGGCGCTCGTCCCCTCCTTCCAATGGATGGGCAGCGACGCGGCGTTGATTGCGTTTGCGGTCGCGACGGCTTTGGAAATCGCCGCCTACTATGTGCCGTGGGTTGATAATTTTATGGACACGATCGCGACACCCATCGCGATCATCGCGGGCACGATTGCCACTGCGTCGATGGTGGGCGGCATGAGTCCGTTTCTGAAATGGACTCTGGCGGTGATCGCGGGCGGAGGCGCGGCTGGACTTGTGCAAGGGGCAACGGTGTTGACCCGCGGCGCATCCTCGGTCAGCACGGCGGGATTTGCCAATCCGATTCTGGCGACAATCGAGTGGGTCGGTTCGGTGCTGATGAGCGTGCTGGCGATTCTAGCGCCGGTGGTCGCGATTATTTTTTTGGCGGCCATTTTATTTTTTGTTTTAAAAAAAATCGCGCCAAAAATCTCCCGTCGCCTGCGAAACCAAGACTCCCGGAGAATTTAAAACTCGAAGGTCACATGACGGAGCCGATTTGAAATTTCTTTGATCACGCGTTCCTCATCGGCCTCATTTTTGGCAACGAATGTTACGCTGAAACGGAGGTTCGCGCCGGCTTCATCCCACGGCACCGTGGAGATTAATTTTTCGGTGATCAACCATTGAGAAACTTCTTCGGCATTTTTGAATTCGATGCGCGACCCATTTTTTTCGACTGCGGTTTTCGGAGCTTTGACGTAGAGAAAAAAAGAACCGCGCGGTTTCTTCGCGTCGAAGCCGGCGCCGCGCAAAACTTCGCTGAGCGCGTCCATGCGGCGGGAATATTTCGCGGCGATTTTCTCTGTGATTTCTGGATGATCGAAGCAATACGCCGCGGCATGTTGAATCGCCAGAAACTGTCCGGAGTCAGTGTTGTCTTTCACATCGCCGTAGGCTTTGACGAGCAAATCATTTCCAGCGACGAATCCGCAGCGCCAACCGGTCATGTTGAAAGTTTTGCTGGCGGAATGAAGTTCGACGCCAACTTCCTTCGCGTCGGGCGTCGCCAGAAAACTCAACGGCTTGCCTTCAAAAACCAAGGACGCGTAGGCCGCGTCGTGAATGACGACGATTTGATTTTTTTTCGCAAACTCAACCACCTTCGCAAAAAATTCCGGCGTGGCGCTCCCGCCCGTCGGGTTGTTCGGATAATTGAGCACGAGCGCTTTTGCTTTGCGCAAAACTTCGAGTGGAATGGAATCCAAGTCGGGCAGAAAATTATTTTGCTGAGTGAGCGGCAACTGGTGGACGAGACCGCCATAATATTTCGAGTGCGTCCCAAAAACGGGATAGCCCGGTGTCGTCATCAAAACGGTGTCGCCGGAATTGATGAGCGCGGCGGGCAAAATCGAGAGGGCCGCTTTGCTGCCGATGGAGTGAAGAATTTCCGTTTCGGAATTTATTCCTTTCACTCCGCAAACTTTTTCCAGATAACGCGCGGCGGCTTCCTTTAACTGACCATCTCCGTTGTCCGCGTAGCCGCGATTCTCCGGCTTGCGCGCTTCGTCGTGCAGTTTGGCGACGACTTCTGGAAAGGCCATCTCGTCGGGTTCGCCCACGCCGAGATCGATAATTTCCGCGTCCGGATTGGCGGTCAGCGCGGCACGTTTGGCGCGTTTGATTTTCTCGAATTTATAAATGGCGGTGGATTTGCCGTAATTTTTTCCGCCAATGCGTTCGGCCAATAAATTTTGAATGTACGAGTCGGGGGGCATTTTTGATTTAGGATTTGGGATTTACGATTTACGAATGCGGCGCATTTGTTCCGCGACTCGTAAATCGTAAATCCGAAATCGTAAATTCATTCGGTTCATTGCCACATGGGTAGCATCTGCCTCCGGCGGGTGCGAAGAGTTTTTTTTGAAGGTGAAAAATTTGGGACGGTGAAATTCTTTTCGCACCCGCCGGAGGCAGATGCTACCCCATTGGGGCGCATTTCACTAAATTGCAGGTTTCAAATCTTCGGCAAGAGATGGCGACAGAACGCCGATCTCCTGATCGGCCTTGGAACGCTCTCCATTTCGGCGAGCCGATCAGGAGATCGGCGTTCCGTTATTTTGCAAGAAACTGAGATGCGCCCCCGACTCGTCCATCGTCAATCCGAAATCGTAAATCAATTTGTTCATCGCAACATGGGTAGCATCTGCCTCCGGCGGGTGCGAAGAATTTTTTTTGAAGGTGAAAAATTTGGGATAGGGAAATTCTTTTCGCACCCGCCGGAGGCAGATGCTACCCCATTGGAGCCGTAGTGCAGGTTTTTAACCTGCTGTATCGCCGGTTTGCAACCGGCAGGACGTTTCTAAAAAACCGGGCGCGCTTGAATCGTTTGAGCCGCCGCAGGTTTCAAACCTGCGATACAGCAGCTTGCAAAGCTGCGCTACGCCCTTTACTGCGCTACGGCTTTAACGCAAAATCTGGTTTTACGGAATTAATTCCCAAAAAATATTTTTCTATTTGACCGTTGGTTTTATTTCCTTTACTCAGCACGGACTTTTCTGCGTTTGCTCAATTTTGATTGGAAAAATTTGCGCGGGTCGCCGGAGAAATTCTTGTCCAGATGTTAAATTCGAAATCATTTTTGGCGGCGGACTTTGGCGCGGGCAGCCTGAAGATGGCGGAGTTCGAGCCGAACGAAGCGGGCGGGTTGCGCCTCAAACAATACGGGATCAAACCGCTGGGCATCGAAGGCTCGCAGGAGGCCACGCGCGAAGCGACGATTCTCCGCGCGCTTCAGGAGTTGCTTTCGGAGAAGCATTTTGGCTCCAAACAAATCAATGTCTGCGCGCCGGGCTTCCACGTTTTTTCCAAATTCGTAAAACTGCCGCCGGTCGATACGGCGAAGGTCGCGCAAATCATCGAGTACGAGGCGCGGCAAAACGTGCCGTTCCCGCTGGAGGAAGTGGTTTGGGATTATCAAATTTTAGGAACGACGGCCACGGGCGAACTGGAAGTTTTGTTGGTTGCGATCAAGACCGAAGTGGTCGAGGGATTGTTCCGCGTTTCGGAAGGAGCGGGGCTGCATTTGAAATTGGTGGATGTTTCGCCGGCGGCGTTGTGCAACGCGTTTCGTTATAATTACGGCGACCTCGAAGGCTGCACCATGCTCCTGGATATCGGAGCCAAGACGAGCAACCTTTTATTTTTTGAAAAAGGAAAAGTTTATTCGCGCAGTATTAATATAGGCGCCAACTCCATCACGCAGGATTTTGCCAACGAATCGAAACTCGCTTTTGTTGAAGCGGAGCAAACAAAAATTGATCAAGGTTTTGTCAGCCTCGGCGGCGCTTACGAGGAACCGGAAAATCCCCAGCAAGCGGCCATTTCGAAGATCGCGCGGCAGGTGATGACGCGCCTCCACATTCAGGTCAATCAGACGATTCAATTCTTTCGCGGCCAACAAGGCGGGTCGGCTCCGTTGCGGCTTTTCCTTTCCGGCGGCGCGTCGATCATGCCGTACACCGCGCAGTTTTTTTCCGAGAAACTCAATGTGCCGGTGGAATATTTTAATCCGTTCCGCAATTTGCAAATCGATCCGACGATAGATTTGGAGGAGTTGTCCAAGACGGCGCATTCCTTTGGAGAAGTGGTCGGACTGGGCTTGCGTGATCTGGCGCATTGCCCGGTGGAATTGAATTTGATGCCGGAGAGTTCAATCCAGCGACAGCAATTTGGTCACAAGAAGCCCTATATTATTGCGTCGGTCTTTGCCGTGGTGCTGGTGGTCTTCGCCATCGGCTGGTTTGAAAGCAGAGTCGCTGCGATCAAGGAGACGGAGTTGAATAAAATCAAAGCGCAGGTGGAGCCATTGCGGGTAAAAGAGGGGAACTTGCGAACGGAGTTGGCGGCGCGTGACAAGATGAAAAAAGAAGCCGACCAGATGATGGGGCTGGTGGATGATCGATTTTATTGGGCGGGAGTTTTGACGGAGCTTCGCCGACTTTTCATTGCGACGGAGGTCGTCGCCAAACAGAGTTTGAATACGGAGGTGGGTTTGTGGGTGGAAGTTTTTGCGCCACAACTTCCGGCCGGCGGCGCTTATGGATCGGCCAGCCCGATGGAAGGCGCTCCGTATGCGGCGGCGGGTTTCCCTCCTGAATTCGGGCCCCGCGGCGGAATCGACATGGGGCGTTACGGCAACCCGGTTGCGCCCGTGGCGACTCCAACGGCCGCTCCAGCGGGCAACGAAATCAGCACATTGGATTTTGTGTGCAAAGGAGTGAACCTCGACAAAGTTTCTCCCACCGCCAATAAAGATTTGGCCTACACGTTGGAATCGGAAATCAAGCGCAGCAAATTATTCGCGGAAGGCACGACCCTGGGCGACATCAAGATCGATCCAGTTAACCCGCTGACTTTTACCTTCACCTTGACGGTGAAATTGAAGAAGCCCTTCAAATTGTAAGTATGGCCTGGATCAAACGAAATTTATTTTTTGTGGCGGGAGGCGCGGCGGCGCTTCTGTTGATGGGCTTCGCCGGCTATTATTTATTCTCCAACCTAAAAAAGGACACGCGCGCCACCGAGGAGTTGAACCAGCAGATTTCCGAATTGCGCCGGATGTACGATGCGCCCGTTCACCCCGGCACGGAGACGGTCGATAACATCAGCGCGGCAAAAAAAGACGAACAACGCGTGCGCGAATTTCTGGTGGAAGCGCGAAAACTTTTTGTGCCGGTCCCGACCTACGAAAAAACCGATGACAAAGGTTTTAACAATTTGTTGTTGAACACGATTTCCGAATTGAGAACCGGCGCCAGCAACGCGGGAGTGGTTTTGCCGCCGGACTATGCCTTCACCTTTTTGGCGCAGCGCGGAAAACTGACTTTCAAGCCGGGTAGCATTGAGCCGTGGACGGCGCAGTTGGGTGAGATCAAAGCGATTTGTCATATTCTCTATCAAGCCAAAATCCACACGTTGGAAGGGCTGCGGCGGGTGCCGGTTTCGGCGGACGATATGGGTGGAACGGCTGATTACCTGCCCGCAGCGGTTACGACGAATGACATTGCAATTGTCACTCCTTATGAAGTTACGTTCCGAAGTTTCAGCGCCGATCTGGGCAGCGTCATGGACGGGATATTGCGCTCGACCAATTGTCTGATCGTCAAGACGGTGAGCGTCGAGCCGTCGAAAGTGTTGCCCGGAACGCCCGAAACTTTTCCCGGAGCGCAGCCTTATCCGGGATTGCAGCCTCTGCCGGGCTATTCGCCCAACCCTTATGGCGCCGGGCGTGGAGGAGAAGGGTCCCGTTATGGGCTGGGTGGCCCGGCCCGTCCCGTTCTTCCGGCAGCTCCCGCACCGGGCCGACCAGCCGCTTCCACTGCGCCGATTGTTTTCCTGAGTGAAAAACCTTTGCACATCACCCTGGTAATCGATGTCGTCAAACTCAAACCCCCGCGTTGATTCATGGAGTTTTTAAAAAGACATTACGAAAAAATTTTGTTGAGCGTGGTGCTGCTTTGTTTGGCGCTGACCGCCGCCTGGTTTCCGATCAAGATGAGCAAGGAAAGAGAAGAGTCCCAAAAATATAAAGTCACGCTGACCGCCCCGAAGGAACTCACTCCGGTGGATTTGACCACGAACGAAGCAGCGTTGGTCCGTTTGAAAACTCCGCCGACCGTGCGGCTTTCCGGTGAACACAATTTGTTCAATCCCGTGACCTGGAAACTAAAAAGCGACGGCACGTTTTTGAAAATTCTTCGCGAAGGAGTCGATGCGTTGGTCGTCACAAAAATTACGCCGCTCTATTTTGAGTTGAGCTACGAACGCGCCACCAGTCCGGGCTATTGGATTGCCGTCACGCGCCAATCCGCCACCAAATCCCGGGTCTATGCCAAGCTGAATGACAAAAAAGATTTGTTCACTCTCAAGGAAGTCAAAGGCGCGCCGGAAGATCCCGATGAACTGATTTTGGAACTGGCGGACAATCAGCAACTCGTTTCCATTTCCAAAACTAAACCGTTTCAACGAGTCGAAAGTTACGCGGCAGATCTCAAGTACGAGCCGGACAACCAGACCTTTCTCAAGAAGAAAATAAACGAAAATATTTCGTTTGGCGGAGAGTCATACAAAATTATTGCCATCACTGAGAATGCCGTTAGAGTCCAAGCCATCTCGACTGACAAACGAACAACAATTCCCTTGAAAAGCGCGCCCCAAGCGCCGAGTAAAACTCCTTAACCGTCAAAAAAAACCATGAACAAAGTAGTTAAACTATCGCTGGGTTTAATTTTGTGGGCCGGCGCTTTTTCGGTGCAGGCTCAAACCAATTCCACACTGGTAGCGGAAGAGGAAGCCGTCCGCCGCCAGGAAGCGAGCATCAACCTCCACAACAAATTGGTCGCCGCCCAGGACGCCCGGCAAAAAGGTTTTTTAGTGGACGCGGGAAAATTATATCAGGAAGCCGTTTCCCTTTTTCCGAAAGTCGGTTCGGGCGTGGCGGCCGTGGAAGCGGACAAGATGATGGCGGTGGCGGGGCTGGCGGAGGTGCGGTTGGAGTTGGCCCGGGATGCGCAACGCCGGGGGGATTTGGCCCTGGCCAACGAACAGGTTTCCAGCGCGTTGAAAATTGATCCTAAGAATGAGGACCTTCTCAAATTCAAACGCGACAATGACAAGATGATTCTGGCGCAACGCGGCAATGTCCCCAGCACGGAAACGATTGCCAAAGTTCCCGATATTCAGAAACAAAAAATCGCGGCAGCCACTTTGGTGCAGGACGCCAAGCTCCTTCTGGAATTGGGTAAATGGGACGAAGCGGAGTTGAAGTTGAATCTGGCCTTGCAGGAAGACCCGCAAAACATCGCGGCTTTCAAATACAAAGACATGATCAAATCCGCTCGTTACAACGACAGCTCGCAACGGCGCGAACAAGCTGCGAAAAACGCGCTGGTCGAAGTGCAAAAAGCATGGGACCCGCCTGTAAAAAGAGATGCGTTGCAGATCCCCAATCCCGCCGCGCACACCAATCTGGTTTACACCAGCAAAGGCCGCCAACTGATCAAAGTGAAACTCGACCGAATCCGTTTGCCCGAAATTTTATACGAGGGTTTGCCCTTGGGCGAAGTTCTCAAATCGTTGAAAGACGAAACGAAGAAGCGCGACGTGGATCAGATTGGAATTAATTTTATGTTCAATCCGCACGCCAACGCCCCCGTTGCCGCCGTGGCTCCCAATCCGGCTGATCCTACTCAGGCCGTTTTTACACCCGCTCCCGTTGCGCCGGTTGATTTGAACAACATCACGGTGCGCATCAGTCCTGCGCTGAACGACCTTCGGCTGGCTGATGTGCTGGATGCGATTGTCTCGATGTCGGACCAGCCAATCGAGTATCAGATTTTAGAGTATGGAGTTTCTTTCTCTCCAAAAGCGCCGGAAGGCGTTGCTTTTTATAGCCGGACTTTTCATGTGAACCCGAACACCTTCCTGCAAGGTTTGGAGAGCGTCACCGCTTTAAATATTTCGGTGCAGAGTAGCAGCGGCGGCGGTGGCGGTGGCGGTGGCGGCGGCGGCGGTGGTGGTGGTGGTGGCGGCGGGCAAGGTGGTCAGGACACCGGAGGGTTTTCCATTCCTCGCGTTTCGATTGCTCAAGCGACCGGTGGTCAAGGCGGCGGGGGCGGCGGCCAAGGCGGAACGGGCACCACTGGAAATGGTTTAAGCAGCGTCAGCAAAACCAATTTGCAGGCGAACATTAATTTGATCGTGAGAGAATATTTTACAGCGGCGGGCGTGGACTTCGGAGCGGCAGCAGCAGTGGGTCCCGGCGGGGGCGGGGGGATCGTGACGCAAAATGGGAAAGCTCTTTTCTTCAACGACCGGACTGGATTGTTGATGGTGAAGGCGTCCTTGGCAGATTTGGAGATCATTGCAACAGCAATCGAAGTATTGAATACCGCTCCGCCGCAAGTGACCATTGAAGCAAAATTCGCGGAGATCAGCCAGAACGACAGCAAGGCCCTGGGCTTCGACTGGTTCATTGGCAACACACTGTTGAACGGAGGACGAATCGGCGCGCAAGGCGGGACCGCTCCGTCATCCCAAGGCAGGTCGAGTGCGGCGAATCCCAGTGGTTTTTTTCCTGGGCCAGCCATTCCGACTCTCGACCCGTTCACACCTTTCATCGGAGGAATCTCTCCGTCTTCATCCGACACGCTGCTGACTTCGGGTCTTGCCGGAAACAATGGAGTGCCCGCGGTGGCGACGATCACCGGAATTTTGACTGACCCGCAATTTCGCGTGGTGATCCGCGCATTGGAGCAACGCGCTGGCGCGGATATTTTATCGGCTCCGAAAGCAACGACCCTGAGCGGTCGGCAAGCGCAAATTTCCGTTTTGGATTTGATCAGAATTGTTACCGACGTGAGTCTCAACCAGGCCGGGGGTGGTGGTGGCGGTAACGGTGGCAATAACAATAACAACAACGCCTCGCCCGGTGTGGTGGGCACGACCGTCCAGTATCAAACGCAGACGCTTCCTTTCGGTCCTGTGCTTGATGTCCTTCCCTCTGTTTCTGCGGATGGCTACTCCATCCAAATGACCATTATCCCCACCGTCACGGAATTCATCGGTTACGACGATCCGGGACAGTTCGTTCCTCAAGGGCAATCGGTCGGCGGCGCAACCGTCGGCATCCCGTTGACGGCGCAATTACCACTGCCGCGATTTCGTCTTCGACAAATTACGACCAGTTGCAACGTGTGGGATGGGCAGACGGTCATGCTCGGCGGCCTCATCACTGACAACGTGAACAAAATTAAAGACAAGATTCCGATTCTGGGGGATCTGCCCCTTCTCGGCCGATTTTTTCGCAGCGAATCTTCTTCATCGGTCAAAAGGAATTTGATGATCTTCGTTACTCCAACGATCATCGATCCCGCGGGCAACCGGGTGCATCCCGATGAAGAGTTGCCATTTGCCAGAGTCTCGGTGCCCGTTCAACCGAGTTCCACGATCATCCCAAGTTCCCAGCCGTGAATCGGATTTCACCAAAGCCAATCGCCGAAATTAGACTGGTCGCCAAAATAAGTTTTTGCAACGGTGGCCTGCGGACGGAACGCCGAACTCCGGTTCGGCTCGTGACCGGCGAGTGTTCGGCGTCGTGCCGATTCGGAAATCGGCGCTCCCTTTCGGAAATTTATTTTAGCAACCGATATACTTGCTCACGCCGATGACGCCCAATGCCGGGGCCGAGGCACCTCCAAAACGTTTTTTAATCGTCGATGGTCACGCCTACGCCTACCGGGCGTTCTACGCCATTCGGCAACTCAATTCACCCAGCGGCCAAGCGACCAACGCCATTTATGGTTTCATAAAAATGCTGGCGAAGATGCAAGCGCAACTTCAGCCCAGCCATTTGATGATTGTGTGGGATGGAGGTTTGGCCGAAGAGCGAATGGCTTTGCTGCCCGAATATAAAGCCCAACGCGCGGAGATGCCTTCTTCGCTCGAACAACAACTCGACGAAATCCTTTCCTATCTGCGCGCCGCCAGCGTTACCTCGTGGTGCGAAGGGGGAGTGGAAGCGGACGACTTCATTGCGACCGCGACAAAAAAAATCGCGGCACTTGATGTGCCGGTGGTCATCGCCAGTTCCGACAAAGATTTCATGCAATTGGTCTCTTCCCAGGTTTCGCTTCTCAACATCAACGATAAATCCGAAACACTTTGGAGCGATGCACAGGTGCGCGAGAAGACGGGGGTTGAACCGGCGCAGATCGTCGATTGGTTGAGCTTGATTGGAGATAGCGTGGACAACATTGCGGGAGTGGCGGGGGTCGGTCCAAAAACCGCGACCGATCTGCTGCGACAATTCGGATCATTGGAGGAAATTTATCGGCGGCTTGACGAAATAAAATCGGAGCGATTGCGCGCGAGCCTTCAGGCGGCGAGCGAAGTGGTGAAGCGCAACCAAAAGTTGATTTGTTTGCGCGACGATTTGCCGTGCGATTTCAAACTGGAAGACTTCGCCATCAAACCAGCGAAGGTGGACACCTTGCGCGAACTGTTCACGGGTTGGGGATTTAAAACGTTGCTCCACGAATTGGAAAAAGCGCAGGTCAAACAAACGGATTTATTCGGTTGAGGAGAAAATATTGTACTACTATGTCGAAGAACCACGCATTTCCGACGAAATTTTTCCCGCGACGGAGCGCCGGTGTGAAACCGGCTTGGGCTCGGCGCATTGACTCAAAGCCGGTGGCAAACCGGCGCTCCGGTGTGGTTGCGGCTTCGCCCGCTGTGGCCGACTGGTTGCCAAAATAAATTTCTGGAAAGCGTCCTGCGAACGGAACGCCGAACTCCGGTTCGGCTCGTTGTCGAAGGGTCCTGGGCGTCGTGTCGATTAGGAAATCGGCGTTCCTTTCCGGAAATTTATTTCGGAAGGACTGAGAAATTTTTTTATGAGAACGGATTTTTTTCCAAAAAAACTAAGGCGAATTAAGAAGAAAGATTGGACAAAGAATTGTCCGTCTATTACAAGTTGTGAAATCATTATGCCATTTTTGTTATCTGTTCGCGAGCGGTTGGTCTTGCCTGCCATTTTTCTGGCGTTTCCGCTTTTTGTTTCCGCACAAAATGTAGCGATGCCTCAAGGCAATGAATACGCGATCACCGGCGCGCTCGTGGGCGATCAAGGGCATTCCAGCATCGCTCTGAATCAAAACGGCGGCTATCTCGTTTGGGAGGACAACGCCGTGGACAAAGTAGGTTCGGGGATTGGGTGTGTGCGTCTCAATTCCGCTTTTACAAAACTTTCCAGTTTCACCGTCAACAAAATCGCTAAAGGTGACCAAAGGAAACCTCAAGTCCAGTTGCTCGCCAACGGCGACGCCATTTTTGTCTGGCAAGGAAATGGTCTGGGGACTGCGGATATTTATGTTCGAATTTTAAAGAGCGATGGAACGTTTCTCACCTCGGATGTTCGCATCAATTCCTATATCAAAGATCAGCAGAGCGAGCCAGTGGTAGCGGCGTTGCCAGACGGAGGCGCGCTGGTCGCATGGCAGAGTTACGGGCAGGATGGAAGCATGATGGGAATCTACGCGCGAAAAATTTCCGCGACGGGTTCGATGGCGCCCATGGAGTTCCAAGTCAATCAAGCGGTGGCTTTCAACCAACGGACACCTGCCATCGCGACTTTGAAAAATGGAAACGTCGTCATCACCTGGATTTCTGAACAAGAACGTTTCATGAGTTCAACTGCATCGGTGGGGAGCGTGGACGTTTATGCTCGTTTATTCGATGCAAGCGCGAATGCGTTCTCGGACGAAATACTGGTCAACTCAGGCAATAACATTTGCGCCAATCCTTCCATGGCGCCTCTGTCCAATGGCGGATTCACTGTGGCATGGAGCGAAAAGGATTCGCAAAACCGCTCGAACAGTTGGGAGATCGTGGGACGTTCCTTTTCGGCGGACGGAGTTGCGGCGGGCGCGGATTTCAAAATCAACACCAATACTTACGGCGACCAATATCGCCCAAGAATCGCGACCATAGGAAATGATTGTGTCGTCGTTTGGACAAGTCTGGGCCAGGACGGATCGTGGGAGGGTGTTTTTGGCCGGCTCTTGCAAGGGGGCACCGAGCCGTCGGGATCTGAGTTTCGCGCGAACAATACGGTGGTCAGTCGGCAGATCTATCCTGCCATTGGTGCAAATGGCGCGGGTCAGTTTCTCGTAAGTTGGTCCAGTTTCATGGCGGTGACAGGCTTTGACCTATTCGGTCGGAAGTACACTCTCACTCCAGTTACCATAATTCCTTGATACAGTAAATTTTTTCATATGTTGCGATCTTTAAATAAAATCTTGTGCCTCTTGTTCTTGAGCTTCGGTTTACAAGGCGCGTCGGCGTTTTCCCTCCTCGGAGCGTTCGATGACTGGCAAACGCCAGAAACCGGCTTTCAGGTCGGTTTTGAGTTTGAAGAAGCCCAGCCTGGCGGTTCAAAGGATATCGGCGAGGAGTTTCGCCTCAATACACCAACCATTACCTATGGATTCGATTCTACTTTCCTGGATTATTTTGGGGCAGAAGGGGTAAAGGCGGTCGATAAGGCGTTCGCCATCATAAACAAGCTTCCCCCTGTCTCGAGAATGAGCACCAACCTTTCAGAGTTTCTCTTGCAAGATGCCCAGCTTGCCAATGAAAGGGCTGGCGCATTAAATCTGATCGACCTCAAATCCTATACGCTCGGTCTGATTCTCGAGCAGATGGGTTTGTCGGGAGAAGAGCATGTTTTTGATTTACAAAAACGTGTCCCGTTTACCTCCCCGATAGCTTGCCAATTTAGCTATCAGGTTGTGATGCGCAATTTCGATCCGGTGAGTTGGAACTACAGCCATTATGTCAACGGAGCTCTTTATACCTATGACATCGTGGACTTTTGTCCGGTTATCGCATGGGCGTTTGCGGTCGAAGCGACGGTGGACCCCACCAGCATTCCCTTGAACGCCGTAGCCTCTTTCAAAGGCGGGTTTCCTGGGCGTGGGCTTCGCTTGGGTGGCTATTATCTTAATATTACCCGGGATGATGCGGGCGGATTGCGCTATATCTATCGCAAAAACAATCTCAACAACGAAGTCCTGCCAGCGAATTCCATAGCATCGGCCTTCTCCGGCCCCTGGCAACCGGTTAACTTTTTTCAGACCAACAGCGTTATCACAAATTCGTTAGCTCTTCGTGCGGGCATCGAAAAAATAAGCTTTAGAAAAACCAGTTACAATTCGTTGTTTGGAACGGTGTTTAGACCCATTGTTCAGTCCTTCACCAGCCCTGTGTTCGCATCGACTTTGTCGGGGAAAACCAGTATCGTTGACCAAAAGGTGCGGCGCGTCGTATTCCGTCCTGATATTTTATTTACGGCGGGTAACTTGAATTTTCCGGCGGCAGGATTGCTCGTCATCCCTCGGTCGTCTTTCCGGGGCCTCAACTTTCTGACCAATGGATTGCCCAATTTTAATCCTTCCGTCACGTCCGTCGGGCCGGGGACGATTGATCCGCAAACTATCATTACCTTTCACAAAGCCAGTCCGCAGTTTTATAATGCCACTCCATTTTTCCTGAACGAAGATACCGCCCTGAATGTGGGTAATGAATTTCGCTGGGGTTCATTCGATGGGTCCACCAATGATCCTGTGGTTTTCCCCCAGGGAACCAGCATCCGCGATTTGGAGAGCCAAGTCCTTAGCAGACGATTTTAATATTTGTATATGAAGCGTATTTTTACAATCTCTCTGGCGTTGGTTTGGTGTAACCTGACTTTCGCAGCCCCCAGCCCGCTCTTTTTTAACGCCGGGGTTATTACCAATGCATTGCCTATTGACGCCACCACCTTCCTCAATCTGGGGTCCTTTACCAATATTATCACCGACGAATTTCCCTACAGCACGCACAACACGCTTTACTTCACCAACCGCGGCACCATGATCGGTAGCGTCGGCTTTCAACTCGATACCATTTTAGATACGGTGAGCACTCCTCCTCGCCGACCGCTCTCCAGCTTCTACAACGGTAATGGCGCCCTTATTTCAGGAGTGGATAATTCGGCCAGCTTTTTGGGTTTCGGCGGAGTCGGGCGCAATGGGTTTTTTTTCGGCGGTGCAGCCGGAACGGCTTCCTTTGTGAAAATCTCCGCAACCAATCTGGTCAATCGCGGAACGTTATCGGTGGGCACCGTTGGGTTGATGCAACTCACCGGCACGACCGTCGATATCGCCCGTGGTTCGCTCACTGCGGGCCAGACGGCCAATGGTGACACTAACTTTTTCCAGAATACCTTTTTTAGTGGCAATGTGAATCGAGGTTTCTTCATCGGCAATTCCTACGTCAATGCGTTCGGAGTGGAGGATATTTATTGGGGCGCGGGTCCTTTCACCATCAACTTGCGCAATGGGACCTTCGGCTATTTCCCGCCCAACGGTGTCCGCACTCCTCAGCATGCCGTGCAATTGCGCTCCGCTGGTTTTGGAGTCGGCGGATTTTTTGGCCTGATTCAAACTTTGCCTACAACCTTCCCCGCGGATTTCGGGGCCTTCGCCAATGTCAATCAATTCGGAACCAATATCGAAATTCAAGTGGTGTTTCTTAAAACGAATTTTACCGATACCAATATCACCGCTCAGGTCCGGTTTGGCTCTTCGAGTATTCCGATCTTTCAAACCCGTAATCGGTTCGGAGAGGCCGCGTTGGTGGAATTCAGCACCCCGGAATATGATCCTGTATCGGCGCGAACAGTGACCAATTCGGTTTATTTTATCGATGGTTCCGCTGAACAGACGAGCATCGTCCTATTGACCAATGCGCAGAGTATTAACTCTCAGGCCCGTCCTTCCGGCTACGAGATAGCCACCGCTACTCCCTTTGAATGGCTGTTTGCTCAACCGACTAATACCCAGTATGACCCAAGGCTGCTCTTCCCCGGCAACACTTACCAGGAAAAGGACGGCATAGCCGCTTTTTACGGAGCCTACTCCGCCAAGATAGGGCGCAATCCCGAATCATTGGCGGGGACAGCCTTCAACAGCAACTTTTTTAACTTCGGCTTTTTTAACAATGACTTTGTCTTCCTGCCTGACCCGACCAATCAAGCCGGTCGCATAGACATAAAGGCGGAAACCCTGGACTTAAGCCTGGCCCGCATCCGCACCGAGGGAGTGTTAAGCATGAACGCCAAGCATTTGAAAGGGGTTGGGGCAGCGGACATTAGCGCCGGGATTATTAACGCAGACCTGGGCAGCACCAATGGCTCGCTGGTTATCTCCAATGTGTTCCCATCCCATTTCAAACGGGTGCGCGGAGATGTGTTTGCCTGGAGCGCGATTTGGAATAACACCGAGACAAATAGGGGTGCCACCAACAATGTCATGTTTCACGTTTTGGTTTTGGATCATGATCTGAAAGCCGACTTCAAACCTACTATTCGCGATCTAACTCTTCGCTCGACCAACCTGGTGGTTAAAGATGATCTCACCATCGTCCGTCGCGCGCGTTTCGTGGCTGAAAATCTTACGTTCGGTGGATCGATTCGTGGAACAAACGTCGATGGCACCATCAAAACAAACATCGTCATTACTTTGACGGAGGATGCGCTTAACCTGCATAGCGAAAATTTTGACGGCGTTAAGAATTTCCTGAACGAATCCAATTCCGTTTTCCAGGGAGCTAATGACGCCTTCTTTGGTTTTGATACGGACAAAGGTTTTGATTCGGTGACAAATCGAGGAACCATCATGGCGGTTGCACCGCTCTTTAAATCCACTCGGTTTGAAAACAGTGGAACCATTATCGCAAACCAGGGTGGCTCTGTGATGGTTCAAGCTCGCACCGCTAACCTTTCCAATGGGAAAATATTCACCGACCGGGATGTTGAGTTGCGCGCGGGTGAATTGATTGTCACCAATTCCACTCTTACGGCTGGGCAACCTGATCGTTTGGGTCAACTCCAGTTTGGAAGGCTGGTCCTGGGCGTCACCAATTTGCTGACGGACTTGAACGCTGCTTCCAGTAACTTTTGGACGGTGAGCGATGGAATCATTCTGGAAAGGAAACCTGTTCAAGGAGACCTGTTAAAAACGGAGATTCGCACCATCGCATCGGCTAACCAGGAGTCGCAACACATCTGGGCGGGGGAAGATGTGGGCGCGGGTCCAGAGGGTTATATGAACAACGTGGCGGTGGGACATCTGATTCTCGACTTGCGGAGTGACGCCGCCAAGCTTCGTTTCACCGGCGCGGGTGTGGAGAACGCACTCTATGTCGTCAATCTGGATTTTCAGGTAACGACCGACGTTAATATCAATACCTCGTTGAACAACCTTCTGGCCATTGATGACAACATGCGGATCTATTACATCAACTCCAATGCGGGCGACAAACTTGAGACCGCATTCCCGGGACGCATCGTTCACGTGGAGGACTTTGGTTTACTCGGAGGAACCAGCCCGTTGATTCTTAAAGCGAAGGGGGTTGGAATCGTTACCCCTAACCTTGATGGCAAGACCTTGAAGATAGGTTCAACCTATAAGTTGAAAGCGACTCCGGGAAGCGGACAAGTCTTTGCCAATTGGAGCGGCGGGACCAATACACCCGACCCTGCTCTGACCTTTACGATGCGGCGCAACCTTGTGCTGGAAGCGAACTTTGTCCCCAACCCCTTCGAGCCGGTCAAAGGTATTTACAACGGCCTCTTCTACGACACGGTCTATGGAGTCAAGCATGAGAGTTCCGGGTTCATTACTTTCACTGTCACCCCAAAGGGCGGAGTTATGTCTGGAAAACTGATTTCCGGCAAAGCTTATTCGTTTTCGGGCATGTTCAATAGCACGGGTCATGCGATCCTTAACGTAGCTCGCGTGGGCAAAACGCCTTTGACCCTGGAACTTCAACTCGATTTGGCCGCTCAATCCGGTCAGGTGACTGGCCTTGTTCATGGCGAACATTGGGTCGCTGCCTTCGTGGGCGACCGCGCCGGCTCAAGCTCTGTTCCGGCTGGAAAATATACGCTGGTTATTCCGGGTGGAGGTTCCAACAGTTTCACGGGAGATGGGTTTGGAACAGCAACGATCACTGCGGCGGGAGCTATTACCTACAGTGTCACCCTCGCCGATGGAACCTCAATTAATAAGCAGAAGGCAAGTCTTTCTAAAAATGGGCAGTGGCCGTTCTATCTTCCGCTTTACAACGGGGCGGGTTCTACCTTAAGTCAGATTATTTTTACCACTGAGCCGGGCAGCAGTTTCCGTGGTGACGTGAGTTGGATTAAAGCAGGCAACGCGGGCTTTACCAACCTGACCACCGTAATCGGTTCGACCTATACTCCTCCAGCAACCGGAATAAAGGTATTGAACTTGAATAACAGCACGGTGGTTTTACGGGGCGGAAACCTTAGTGCGCCCATTACCAACCAGGCGCTTATAGGAACGGGCATTACCGGGACAAATCGTTTGACCGTTTCTATCAGCCGGACTACCGGACTTTTAACGGGCAGCTTTTTGCATCCTGACACGAGGAAACCAACTCAGATCAAGGGAGTTGTCTTGCAGCAGCAGAATAATGCGAGGGGCTTTTTCCTCGGCACAAATCAAAGTGGCGCGGTCCTTTTGGAAGGCAACTAAGTGGCCGGGCCCGCCTGAAATTCCCGAAAACCTATGTTTAAATTCGACGTGAAGATTTTTGGCCGCGCCCTGCGCGTTCTTTGTTCAGGGATTTTACTAAGCGCGGCGCTAGGCATGAGCCTAACCTCTGCCTGGGCGCAACCGGCTAATGATGATTTTGAAAATGCTCAAATGATCGGAGCCGACTCCATTGATATCGGAACGATTACCGGAAGCAATGTCGGCGCGACTCGAGAAGGTGGCGAACTTGATCATGCCGGTCGATTCGGGAATACCTCCGTCTGGTTTCAGTGGACGCCCGCCCTGGATGCCTGGGTTACTTTTGATACTATCGGAAGTGAGTTCGACACTTTATTGGATGTTTATGATGGAACAGGAGTGGATAGCATTGATCAACTGGGTTCTCCTATTGCTTCCAATGACGATTTTGATCCGGCGCTCTTTGGCCGGCAGAACCTGGCGGGCGCCAGCAGCGTCACTTTTTTTGTAGGAGCAGGGACCAACTACTACATCGCTCTTGATGGCTTCAATGGAGAGGCGGGCAGTTACACGCTGAACTGGAAACGGGGAGGTGACCGCGCGTCGGGTGAGTTTGAGTTCACTTCCACTAACTACTATGGCACGCCGAGTGAAGGCCAACTGGATTACAGCGATCAAAATGGCAATCTCCGGTTCAATCGCGATGCGGCTGGAATCTTAATCACAGTCACCCGGAAAAACGGTTCCAGCGGCAAAGTACGAGTTGACTACGAGACGCAAGAGATAGCTCCAGATCCTATGGGTCCCGAGCCGGCACTGGAGGACATTGATTTCGTTCCTACTTTCGGCACGTTGGTTTTTGAAGACTATCAGATGAGCGCAAGTTTTATTGTGCCCACCATCCCCGACTTTTTTGGAACGGGAGGCACGTTCTTTAGAGTTTTCAATGTTGCTTTAACCGACGCAGTGCTTGACCTCGCCGAATCCACCGACCTTGCGCCGCCTGTGATCAGTCCTTTGCATGGTGTGGCGCTTGTTACGATTCCGGATGCGAATCCTTTTCCTCATGGGCCTCGCCCTCCGCCAGACATGTCTGGCCTTATTGATCGGGCTGGCTCGATCCAATTTGAAAGAGCGCATTACCGCCGGACAGAAGGGGTTGGTACGGCGCGGATCAAGGTTCTCCGGAGAGGTGGGACTGCGACCGAGCAGCAAGCAGCAGTGACCGTGAATTATCTGGTTAACCGAGCCAGCACTGGCGACCCACTCAGCAGCTACAACGCTTTCCCTCTTTCGGCTGGCTCTGACTACGCCACACCCAGCACCGAGCCAAATGGAGACTGGACCGTCATCGAGCCTTCGGTGCAGAGTTTAACTATTCCAAGCTCACCTCCCTGGGCCTATATTGATATTCCCATCACTGAAGATACCTTGACCGAATTTAATGAGGATATCATCGTTCAGTTGTATTCCAATACCGGGTCTCCATCGCCTAGAATAGTGCCCCCCACTGATACCACGGCGGCCTCTGGCTATGAAGTCGGTTTTCAGGACATAGCAATCCTGACCATCATGTACGACGACTATCCCGCCGGCGCAGTGGACCCAAATCACAACTCGGACTACGATGCCAATACCACGCCGGCCCGCAATGCCGGGCCGGGAGTCAATGGCAGCGTCTATGCGGTGGCCGTTCAAGCGGATAACAAAACGGTCCTGGCCGGAAGCTTCACTGCCTACAATGGCGCTCTGCGGAATCGAATCGCCCGGATGAATACCAACGGTTCGCTCGACACCGCTTTCGATCCAGGCAGTGGGGCGAATAGATTCGTTGCTGCACTAAAAATAGCGCCGGATGGAAAGATTTTAGTCGGCGGCGCGTTCACTTCTTTTAACGGCGCTTCTCATAACTCCATTGTTCGTTTGAATCCCAATGGGTCGCTGGATGGTTCGTTCAACGTGGGCCTCGGCGCAGACGGAACAGTCTGGTCGGTCGCTCTGCAAGCCGATGGTAAGATTTTAATCGCTGGAGACTTCACGACCGTCAATGGAAACAACCGGGCGAGGATAGCCCGGCTTAATCCGGATGGATCGGTGGACCAAACTTTTGATCCGGGGGAGGGACCCGATAGTACCGTATTCTCCATCGCAGCGGATACGGATAACAGCATCTTGATTGGCGGCGAGTTCACCACCGTAAGCGGAGTGCCGCAAAGTTCCATTGCTCGCCTTGGGGCTACAGGACTTCTTAGCACGAACTTCAGCCTCCTCATCGGGGCCAACGGTATTGTCTATAGCGTCGTCCTGCAACCGGACCGCAAGATTCTTGTCGGCGGCGCCTTTACGGAGTTCGATGCGACCTTTCGGAATTCGATTGTCCGTTTGAACGCTGATGGGTCGCTTGATCCGACGTTCGATGCTGGCACCGGCGCGAACGACACCATCTACTCCATCGTCCTTCAATCCGATGGCAAGATTTTGGTGGGCGGACTCTTCACCTCCATTAACACCACTCGCCGGGTTGGGGTAGCTCGCTTGTTTCCTTTTGGACCGGTGGATACCAGCTTCCTCGACACGGCCTACAATCAGTTTGCCGGCTTGGTTAACTCCTTTGATAACCTTAACGTCAATTCCCGGAACTATGTCTTCTCGTTGGCGACGGAAACCAATGGGAATGTCATCATCGGCGGCGGCTTTTCCAAAGTAGGTGGTGGACGAGGGAGCCGGGACGTGCGCCCGGAACAATACGCTGACTCCAACTTTTTGGATGAGGATACTCGCGCCACTTATCGCAACCGGAATAACATCGCTCGCTTGATCGGAGGGATAACTCCCGGGCCTGGTAACATCGAATTCATTTCTGACACCTATGCGGTCGATCAGGGCGTTAGCCGGTTCTTTGTGACGCTGGCTCGGACCAATTATTCCAGCATCACGAATTATCTGGGTGCGGTGATGGCCAACTTCGACATCCGCACCTATCCGACCGGCGCTGGTGCGGCGGGCAGCGAAGATTTTACCTTGTCCCCACAGTATGGGACTCCTCGCTGGGGTTCGAGTTGGAACCGAACCAATTCTCTGGCCAACACTCGAATGCAGAGCGACGGCTTCTATGGGTTGAACAGCTCTACCCTCCCGTTTCCCGATACCTACCATGATAACCAGCCATTTCCAGATCCGGGAGAAGCTTTTATCTTTATTGATATCACGCCAGGTTCTCTCGACGGTAGTAAGAGCGTGAAGCTGGAGCTTAGCCGGCCAAAGGGCGCTCGCATCAATGATGATAGCGGCTTCAATCTGGGAGGAGGCGGACCTTTCTTCTATTTCGATTTGCCTTTTCCCAGCCATACCGATCCAAACTTGGAATGGTCATTGGGCGGAGAGTTTATTCCGTTGGGCACCGCGTTAGGCCGAAGCTCAGCCACTCTTACCCTGGTTGACGCGGCGCGAAAAGCCGGAGAGTTGAATTTCACCGCTGCTGAAGTCGTGGTCAATGAAAATGGCACCAATGCCCAGGTTGTCGTTACGCGCAACGGAGGAAACATGGGCGCGGTCTCCGTCCAATATTCCACCGCCGACGGAACCAACAGTGATCCTAATCTCAACGCGATCAGGAACCAGGATTACACACCTCGAAGTGGGACATTGAATTTTGCGGATGGAGTAACGAACAAAATCATTTTAATTCCCATCATCAACGACTCCATCGTGGAACCGGATAAAACCTTTTTCGTCCAAATCTTCAATCCTACTCTCGGAGCGAAACTCGGGACGCTCACGAATGTCACCGTGAAGATCATCGATGATGATTATCCCAACGGGCACTTGAACTTTACCAACGCGACCTATGTGGTTGTCGAAGGCACGCCGCAAGCCGTCATCGGCGTATCCAGAACCGGCGGCTCGCTTGGCAGTGTTTCTATCGAGTATTCCACCGTCCCCGGCGGGACAGCAACTCCCGGCCAGGACTATGTCAGTGTCACGAACATTTTAACCTGGGATAGCGGCGAGACCTCGGTCAAAACGTTCTCAATTCCGATTTTGGATAATGGACAAGTCGAAGATGCTGAAACTGTTTTACTCCAGTTGAGAAATCCTACCGTCAATGGAGTTCCGACAACGGCAGTGCTGGGCGGTCAGACCAATGCCACTTTGATTATCAAGGACGATGATCGTTACGGTAGTTTCGGATTTAACTCCGCCGCCTATTTCGCGAATGAGAATAGCGGAAGCACCACTGTCATTATTGTTCGAACGAATGGAATCGCGGGGACGGTCTCCCTTGCCTTGCTCGTGACCAATGGCGGGACTGTGACCAGCACTCTCCTTTCCTTTGCTCCCGGCGAACGCGCCAAGGCGGTGCAGATTCCGATTAATGACAACCTGGTCGCAAATACGAATTTGATCCTACAGCTTGGCCTGGGCGCCCCGTCTCCCTCCGGCGCGGAACTCAGCCAGGCTACGGCGATGTTGACCATCTTCGATGATGAGACCTTCAACCAACCTCCCGGTTCAGTGGATACGACCTTCACCCCATCGGAAGGACTGAATGACTTTGTTTATGCCCTGGCTCTGCAACCCGATGGCAAGCTCCTGGTTGGTGGCGACTTCACTGCGGCCAATGGCCTGCCACGAAACCGAATCGCCCGTCTCCATCCCGATGGCAGGACGGATATAAACTTTTCTTCCATTTCAACCAATGCCGGCGCCAATGGGTCTGTGCGCGCAATCGTTCCGCAAAGCGACGGTCGTATTTTAATTGGAGGATTGTTTACCTCCGTCAGTGGCGTAGCTCGCAACCATATCGCCCGGCTTAACGTGGACGGAAATTCCGACAGCACCTTTGATCCAGGCTCGGCTTCGGACAATTTGATCTATGCGATGGGTGAAACCTTTATGGGAGACGGCGTCACCTCGACTAATCGCCGGATATTGGTCGCCGGCAATTTCACCGCGTTCAACGGCACGCCCCGAAATGGAATCGTGCGCTTATTAAATGATGGCAGTGTTGATGAGGGATTCAATCCCGGAACGGGCGCGAGCGGAAGCAACGCTACGATTTATACTCTAACCGTTCAAACGGATGGCAAAGTAATTATTGGTGGAGACTTTACTTCGTTCAATGGTATCTCCCGCCCGCATATCGCGCGCTTGAACGTCGATGGATCGCTCGACACCACCTTTGATCCAGGCAGTGGCCCGGATGCATCGGTGCGCGCGCTGGCCATTCAAACCGATGGTAAGATTGTCATCGGCGGATTGTTTGAAAGCGTCAACGGTGCGGCGTCCAGTCATATCGCCCGCCTGCAACCCAGCGGAGTTGTCGATAGCAGCTTCATTACCGGAGAGGGCGCCAATGATTCTGTTTACGCCATCGCCCTTCAGACGGATGGAAAGATTGTCGTGGGCGGCGAATTCACTCGCGCCAATGGGGTCAATCGCAATCGTATCAACCGGCTGAACTCGGACGGAACCATTGATCCCAGCATCAACTTCGGCACAGGCGCAAATAGTTTTGTCGCAGCCCTCGCTCTCCAAAGACAAGGCGAAATTATTTTGGGAGGTGGCTTTACCGAATTTGACGGAACGTTTCGGCGGCACGTGGCGCGACTCTATGGCCGTTCGGTTTTTGGAACAGGCCGAATAGAGTTCAGTTCCGCGAACTACCAGGTAAATGAAAACGCCGTCGAGGGGATTATTACGGTTCGCCGCCGAGGAGGAACCCTCGGCACTGTCACCGTTCTGGTTTCGACCAGTAATGGGACGGCGGTGGCCGGGGTGGATTATGTCGCGGTCTCCACCAACCTTACTTTTGTTCTGGGCGAAACCTTTCAGACCTTCACCGTGCCGATCATTGACAACGACTTGATCGAACTGGACAAGACGTTGCGTCTGACTTTATCGAACACTTCGGCCGATAATCTGGGTAATCAAATAACAGCCCTATTGACCATCAAGAATGACGATAGCGCGATCAGTTTCGCGTCATCGACCTACCGTTTTTCTGAAACTCCGCTTAACGGAAATGCATTGATCTCCCTCATTCGCATGGGCAGCTCCATCGTGACCAGTTCCGTGGATATAGTTACCACCACCAATGGAACAGCGACGCCAACTAATGACTTTATCATCGTGACGAATACGATTGTCTTCCGGCCCGGTGAAACGAACAAACTGGTCTCCATTCCCATCGTGGACGATCAGTTGATTGAAGGTGATGAAACGGTATCAATGATCTTGAGCAATGTGATTGGAGCTATCCTGATCGAACCCACCAGCGCGACCTTGACCATAGTGGATGATGACTTCGGTCAAGGCGCCCTCCAGTTTTCGCAGCCTGCTTATAGCGTGAGTGAAACAGGAGGAGTAGCGACCATTACCGTCCTGCGCACCAATGGCACTCTCGGATTTGTTACCGTGAACTTCTCGGCTGGCGGCGGTACGGCGACGGCCGGTCTGGACTACGCTCCCACCAATGGCACGCTCTCGTTTGGTCCCGGAGAGAGCAGCAAGTCTTTCTCGGTTAGAATTTTCGACGACACCATTGCGGAGGGCGATGAGACGTTGCTGCTTACTTTGTCCAACCCGTCCGGCACATCGGTTGTGGGAACCAACGTAGTAGAACTGACGATATTGGATAACGACGCTTCCTTTACTTTTTCCACTCCGGCCTATCTGGTCAACGAAGGGGATGGAGGCGTCACCATTGGGGTGCGTCGTAACAATGGCAGCAATGTGATCTCCGCTGTCTCGTATAGAACCAGTAACGGTTCCGCCAGTGCGGGTGCCGATTACACTCCCACGACCAACACTTTGGTCTTCGCGATTGGAGAAATTTTCAAGACGTTCACCGTGACCATCCTTGAAGATACCCTGGTGGAAGGGGACGAATTTTTCAACGTCTCGCTTTTCAATCCCACCGGCGCAACCCAATTGAACAACCCCAGCAACGCCGTTGTCACCATTACCGATAATGACTCCAGCCTCAGCTTTTCAACGAACAACTACGCCGTCGATGAAGGCGCAACCAATGTGGCCATTGTGGTGGTGCGAACCAACTCTTCCTCGGGCACATTGACGGTGAATTTTGCCACGAGCAATGCTACCGCCATCGCGGGCGCGGATTATATCGGGACCAACTTCTCCCTCGTCTTTCTGGACGGCGAAACAGCCAAGACTATTTTAATCCCAATCACGGACGATACCCTGCCCGAAGGTGAGGAAACTTTTACCGTTCGCTTGACCAATCCGAGCACGGGCGTGGTGCTGGGAAGTCCAGGCGTGGCGACGGTGACCATTATCGACAACGATGCTGGACTTAAATTTTCCAGCCCAACCTATCGCATCAGTGAAAGCGGCGTGACCGCGACTATAACCGTCCTGCGAACCACCGTGACCAATACGACCGTATCGGTAAATTATTCGGCCAGTGACGGCACGGCCAGAGATACCCAGGATTACGTGAGCACTTCGGGAGTGTTGACCTTCACCAATGGAGAGACGGCCAAGACTTTTACGGTCTCCATCATTGACGATACGTTAATTGAAGGTGACGAAACAGTTTTGCTATCTCTGTTCTCTCCTTCCGGCCAGGCGACGGTGGTTAGCCCCGGCGCTGCCGTGCTGACCATTGTGGATAATGACGGCAGCCTGATCGTCGCCGCCGGTTCAGCCCTGGTTTCGGAAAGTATAACTCCAACCAACGGTGTGATTGATCCGGGTGAAACGGTGTCCTTATATTTTGCGTTCAGGAACACCGTTGGCACTGATACAACGAACCTGGTCGCCACGTTGTTACCCGGGGGCGGTGTAACTTCTCCAAGCGGCCCGCAAAGCTACGGTGTGTTGCGCATCAATGGCAACTCGGTGTCACGGCTCTTCAGCTTTACTGCTTCGGGAACAAATGGTCAGCGCATCACCGCCACCTTCCAACTGCGCGATGGCGCTTTTGATCTAGGCACTGCCACCTTCACCTATGCGCTTGGCCGAACAACGTTAGGGTTCACCAACTCTGCTTCCATCCTCATTAGCGATAGTTCCAATCCTCCAACTCCCGGTTCGCCTTATCCTTCGACCCTTAACGTAACGGGGGTAGCCGGGACAGTAAGTCAACTGTCGGTGACTCTCTCCAACGTAAGTCACGCATTCCCGGATGACATTGATTTGCTCCTGGTCAGTCCGACGGGTGAAAAAGTGATGTTGATGTCGGACGCGGGTGGTGGCAGCGGATTCAACAGTGTTACCATTACTTTTGACGATGCCGCGGCGGGCCTCCTGCCGGATTCCGGTTTGATTGCTTCCGGCTCCTACAAACCCACCGATTACGTCAGCACGCCCGCGGACTCATTCCCGGTTCCCGCGCCGACCGGACCCTATGCTTCAACTTTGTCCGCTTTCAATGGCATTAATCCGAATGGCGCCTGGTCCTTGTTCGTCGTGGACGACACCTTTTTCCAAAATGGCAACATTGCCAACGGTTGGAGTCTCTCGCTCAACTCTTCCAGCGGTCTTTCGCCCATCGCGGATATGTCAGTGACTATAACCGACTCGCCCGACCCGGCTGCGACGAATAACGCTTTGATTTATACCGTGACGATCGTCAACAGCGGCCCTTCTCCTGTGACGGGTGTGGTGGTCACAAACGTCCTGCCCGCTGGAGTGACCTTTGTTTCTGCCAGTTGCAATTGCCTTACCAATGTCAACAACACATTGATTGGAAATCTGGGGGCGTTAGCTAAAGATGGCACCGTGAGCTTCACCGTGCGGGTTACTCCGACGATGCTTGGAGTAATCACCAATACGGTTTCGGTGTTTGCCAATGAAGTTGATCCCAACTTGCTCAATAACGTTGCGACCGAGGTCACTACCGTAGATGTGCCACGCGCCGACCTTGCTATCTCATTGTCCGGTTCGCCCAACCCCGTTTTAATCAATGGGACGCTTACTTACAGCATTGTGGTGAGTAACCTTGGGCCAGTCACGGCAACGGGAGTCACAGTGACAAACACTTTGCCTGCAGGAGCGGTTCCGCTCTCGGCTACCAGCAGTCAGGGAACGATCGGTGTGGTTGAAAATAATTATATCTTCAATCTCGGCACCCTCGCCCCGACTCCAGCCGCTGCAACTATCAGCATCACCGTTCGGCCAACGATAGCGGGAACGATTACCAATTTCGCCACCGTCACCTCCGGGTTGGAAGACCCATTCAAGTCTAACAATAGCGCCTCCGTAAAAACGGTGGTGGAGCAACCCTCACTTGCCCTGCGATTTGAAGGCAACCTGCTCGCACTCACTTGGGGAACCAACGCGCCGGGATACGTTCTGGAAACAACGACGAACCTATCTCCTCCAATTGTTTGGTCGCGCGCAACGAACTACCCGGTGTCAATCGTGAACGGAGAAAATCGTGTCACGATAAATCCTACGAATGGAATACGGTTCTTCCGACTAAGGCAGTAAAGGCCTTGATAACTTGATTCAAATTTGCAAGTATTATGAACATATTGAATGGCTCACTTGGTAGATGCATCCGCTTTCTCGTAATAGGCTGGGTTTGCGCCGGTCTTTTTTGCCGATCAGTGCTGATGAGTTCGGCCGAAAATCTCAGCGACTCTGCCTTGCAACAAATCAGCGCGTTGCGCGCATTTAAGGAATCTCTTCCACCTCTCGCTCGAAAAATCGATTCGCAATTGACCCTAGCCCTTAAAGAAAGTCGCAATGAACCCATTGCGGGTGTGCCGCAACTGAGGGCTAATGTTAAATTTGAAGCCAATGGCCAGGTGATGGTGGATATAGATGGCAATATCACTGGCGCTTTGTTAAATCTGATCAATGCCAATGGAGGAAAAGTCATTAGCAGCACGCCCAATTTTCATACCCTTCGCGCGGTTATTTCTTTAGATCAGGTCGAGGTGATTGCCGAGTCCGGCGATGTAAAATTTATCCGTCCCGCAGTTCAAGCTATTACTAATACCGGCAGTGTTACCTCACAAGGAGACGCGACTCATTCCGCCGATACCGCGAGAACAAACTTCGTGGTAGATGGTTCGGGAGTAAACGTGGGAGTTCTCTCCGATAGTGTGGACTTTCTCGCCAATTCTCAATCGCTGGGAGATTTGCCGTCTGACCTCGTGATCTTGCCAGGACAAAGTGGCGTTCCTGCAAGCGGAGAAGGAACTGCCATGTTGGAAATAGTCCATGATCTGGCGCCGGGCTCAAAACTTTACTTTGCCACGGCGTTCAGTGGCGCTGGTGGTTTCGCTCAAAATATTCTTAACCTTCGCGCTGCCGGCTGCGACGTGATTATTGATGATGTGTTTTATTTCAATGAATCGCCCTTTCAAGACGGCATTATTGCCCAGGCGGTGACTAGCGTGGCCGCCGATGGCGCGCTCTATTTTTCCGCCGCCGGAAATGAAGGAAATAAAAAAGATAATACGGCCGGCACCTGGGAAGGGGACTTTGCCGATGGCGGCGCAGCGGGTGCGCCCGTCAATGGAAAAGGCGGAGTTTTGCATAGCTTCGGCACGCAAGCCTACAATGTCTGCAACCGGCCTGGATCTGCCACGGTCTTGTTTTGGTCCGATCCGTTGGGCGCTTCGACCAATGATTATGATCTCTATGTTTTGGATTCGACGGGCGCGAACATTCGGAGAAGCTCCATTAATATTCAGGACGGAACTCAAGATCCTTTTGAAATCGTTTCCTCTCCGGCCACCGGGGAGCGACTGGTCATCGTCAAGGCATCGGGTGACGCGCGCTATCTGCACATGGATACTATTGGTGGGAGATTGAGCATCAGCACGGCGGGCAATATTAAAGGTCACTGTGCTGCAGTGGATGCCTTTGCCGTTGGGGCGGTGAATGCAGCGACATCGTTCCCCAACCCGTTTATTGGCGGCGCGCAAAATCCGGTCGAGACCTTTAGCTCGGATGGGCCTCGAAGATTTTTCTATAACGCCGACGGTTCAGCCGTCACTCCTGGAAATTTTTTATCGACGGGCGGCGCTGTGCGCTTAAAGCCAGACATTGCTGCAGCAGATGGAGTAGTCACTACCTTGCCATCCAATTCCGGCTTGAACCCTTTCTTTGGCACATCTGCCGCAGCTCCTCATGCCGGCGCAGTTGCAGCATTGCTCAAATCCTATGATCCAAGCTTGAGCGCAGCGCAAATCCGAAATGCGTTCACTAACACATCGCTTGATATAGAGGGGGCTGGCCGGGACGACAATTCCGGTATCGGCATCGTGATGGCTTTGCCGGCTCTACAATTCCTGCCGATACCTATTCCACGGCCTAACCTATTTCTACTGACTAATACGTTGGCCGGCGGCAACGGCAATGGGTTGATTGACTTTAACGAGTGCAATACTTTGACCGTGACTCTTACCAATAGTGGGCGGGCAACTGCCACGGGAGTAGAAGGGATTTTGACGAGCACAAATCTCGGTGTAATCATCGCGCAGTCCGTTTCTACTTTTCCAGATATTCCGGTCGGAGGCACTGGAGTCAACTTTATTCCGTATAGAATCAGCACCTCTCCGGAATTTATTTGCGGCACCACCGTGGATCTGACGCTTGTTATAAAATCAGACGTGGATAGCCGGACAAATCTTATCCATCTTCCATCGGGTGTGATCGGTGCTCCTATCCGCCTTGATAATAACACAGTCTTTCAAATTCCGGATGCAAACCCCATCGGCATAAGTTCACCCATCGTGGTTTCAAACTTCAGCGGGAGCGTCGGCAAGGTCACGGTCGGATTATATCTCACCCACACTTATGATTCAGACTTGTTGATCCAACTCATCGCGCCCGACGGCACGACGGTCAACCTTTCACAGAACAACGGACTTTCGGGAGATAACTTCGGCAGTAGCTGTAACCCGGACACTAGTCGCACTACCTTTGATGACTCCGCCAGCCTGGCTATCTCCGCTGGAAACCCGCCTTTTATCGGAGCCTTCGCACCTGACCAACCCCTTTCCACTTTTAACCTGAAGACCGGCTTGAATGCCAACGGAACGTGGAAGCTTCGTGTTATAGATGAAGTGCCGATCGATATTGGCGCGCTTCACTGCTGGTCATTGTTTTTGTCTCCGATAACTTGCACCGACGGCGGTGGCGAATGTCCCGGCTCAGACATGGGCGTGAGTATGGTTGACTTCCCTGATCCCGTCGTCGTGGGAAGTAACTTGACCTATTTCATCACTGTCACCAATGGTGGACCTAGCACGGCGAAGTCGGTTGTCTTGAGCCAATCCCTGCCGCCGGGAGTTGTCTTCGTTACGGCAACAAATTCGCAGGGCAATGTTTCGCAATCGGGAGGAGTCGTCACCGCCAATTACGGGAGGATCAGCGCGCGCGGCACGGCTACGACCGCCGTGACCGTCAGACCTACTGCGACAGGGAGCATTTCCTCGACAGCTACGGTGAGTTCTGAGCAGACCGATGCCGACCCATCGAACAATAGCGTAACGGTATTCACGCAAGTCGTGCAACCTTCCGCGGACCTCGGGGTAACCATAGTCGATTCGCCGGACCCGGTCGGGGTGGGATCAACTTTGACTTATACCATAGCCGTAACTAACCGCGGGCCTGTCGCGGCGACAGGTATCAAACTAACCAACACGTTGCCGGCCAGTGCCACGTTTGTCTCTGCTTCCTCGACCCAGGGAACTTTTGTTAGTACGGGCGGGACGATTATTTATAGCCTGGGCGCCATCACCAACGGCGGTGGCGCGCTCGTGACTATCGTCGTCAGGCCGGGTAGCATCGGGACTATAACGGCGACATCTCGCGTCGTGGCGAATGAGGCCGACTTGATTCCAGCCAACAACGTAGCCACTGCTACCACTACCGTTGCTCCTTCGGCCGACCTGGGGGTGACTATAATAGACACTCCGCATCCAGTGGTGGTAGGCAGCAACGTTACTTTTGTCATCACCGTCACTAACCGGGGGCCTAATGTGGCGAATGCTGTGACGGTCAATGGTTCATTGCCGGCCAACGCTACCTTTGTGACTAACTCTCTTTCGCAGGGAAGCTTTTCTCGCTCCGGCAATTCGTATAGCGCCTCGCTGGGAACGCTGCTGGGTGGCAGCGGCGCGACGATAACTATTGTAGTAACCGCGCCGCCTCAGACTCCGCAAGATATAATTTTGACCGCCAATGTTTCGGCGGCAGAGGGCGATCCCGATTCGGGCAATAATAGCGCAAGCCGGACTGCGGTATCTGCCGCGCCTTTTGTTTTTATCACTCCAGCAGGTTCTCGCTTGACGGCGGAAAGCCAATCGCCCGCCAACGGAACAATCGACCTTGGAGAAACCGTCAGTGTGGAACTCAGCTTGCGCAATGCCGGCAACGTCAACACGACCAACCTTATCGCCACCTTGCTCGCCGGCAGCGGGGTCACTTCTCCCAGTGGCGCGCAGAGTTATGGCTCCGTCGCGGCGGGGGGAACATCTGTCGCGAGAACCTTCAGCTTTACAGCGAGCGGCTCCTACGGTCAGACCATTACGGCGACCTTGCGACTTCAGGATGGTTCGGGCCCAGTAACCAACGTTAATTTCAACTTTGTTCTGCCGACCCTCAACACCTTTACCAATACCAATGCGATTGTCATCCCAACCATCGGGAATGCTTCTCCTTACCCATCGCAAATCACCGTGTCCGGAGTGACCGGCCTGGTGAGTAAGGTAACGGTTTCGCTCAATCGTATTAACCATACCTATCCCGATGACATTGATGTTTTGTTGGTTGACCCAACTGGCCGAAAGGTATTGCTGATGTCCGATGCCGGTGGTGGAAATGGATTGACCGACGTGACCTTGACTCTTGATCCCGATGCGTCCTCGCCGCTCGCCGATGCGGACCAAATTGTCTCCGGCACGTTCAGGCCGGCGGATTATTCTCCCAGTGATACCTTCCCTTCCGCTCCGGTTGGACCTTATGACGCATTGCTGCATGGGTTGGATGGAACTTCGCCCAATGGCGTATGGTCGCTCTACGTGGTCGATGACACTAGTGGCGACTTGGGGAATATCGCGGGTGGTTGGAGTGTGGCTATTACTACCGTTTCACCCGTCAACAAGGTTGCGGACCTGGCAGTCACGGCGGTTAATCCGCCCAATTCAGTTGTCGTCAATCAAGATGCTTCCTTTACCTTCTCCGCCGTAAATAACGGGCCTGACATCGCCAACAGTGTTATTTTAAGCAACGATCTTCCTTCAGGCGCGACCTTTGTCTCCGCGTCGCAACCGGTCGTGGTCAATGGCTCGACCATCATCGGTAACCTCGGTAACCTGGCTTCAGGGAGTAATGCCAGCGTAACTATTGTCATTCGACCCACTGTCGCAGGCACGCTTACCAATACCGCAGTAGTTTCCGCCAATGAAACGGATGTAAATGCCATCAATAATTCCGTCACCGTATTAGCGTCCGTTGTCTTGCCGGTCGCTGACCTGGGTCTCACGCTCTCTGCGACACCTAATCCAGTGGTAGGCCGCAACCTCACCTATACCTTGGTCGTGGCCAACAACGGACCAGAGACGGCCAGCGGAATAGTCGTTACGAACAGGCTGCCTTCCAGCACGACTTTTGTTTCGGCAAATTCTTCGCAAGGCACTTGTTCCAACTCCGCCGGAGTAGTGACTTGTTCCATCGGTAGTATCCCGCCGGGCAGCCTGGCATCGGTTTCAATTACTGTGACACCGGTTACTACCGGGGCGATTACAAACACAGCCAACGTAGTCAGCGCTGCGAATGATTCGAACAGCGCGAATAATTCAGCGAGTGTCATAAGCCTGGTCGCCAACCCTTCGCCGAACATTGTGGCGAGCGGATCGACTTTGATTTCCGAAAGCTCACCTCCAAACGGCACGGTTGACCCAGGAGAGACGGTAACCATCGCGTTTGCCCTGGCGAATATTGGAACCGCCAATACCACCAACCTTGTTGCGACCTTGCTTGCGACCGGTGGAGTTGCGGCGCCTTCGACTTCGCAAACTTATGGCGTTTTGATCAGCGATGGACCTGCCGTTTCGCGCAACTTTACCTTTACTGCTTCTTCTGCCAGCAGCGGAACAATCACCGCCACTCTCCAGCTACAGGACGGCGCAGTTAATCGGGGGAACGTGGCCTATACCTTCGCTTTACCGCAGCACACTAACTTTACCAATGGCGCATCCATTTCCATTGCCAATAGCGGCCCAGCCACACCTTACCCTTCAACCATTACTATTTCCGGAGCCAGCGGCCTTGTTAGCAAAGTAGCAGTCACCTTGAATGGGTTATCTCATTCATTCCCGGATGACCTCGACATCATGCTGGTATCGCCGAGTGGTGGGAAGGTCATGCTGATGTCGGATGCGGGTGGCGCTCATGCCTTGTCCGCCGTGAACCTGACCTTCGATGATTCTGGAGCAGCATTGCCAGACGCCACTCAGATTTCCTCCGGAACATTTCGACCCACCGATTTTGAATCGGGCGACTCGCTTCCTTCTCCGGCTCCGGCCGCGCCTTATGCTGGCACCTTGTCTGCCATGAACGGGGGCAATCCCAATGGTGTCTGGTCTCTCTATGTTAATGACGACGCAGTGGGTGACGCGGGAAGTATTTCCGGCGGATGGCGTCTTGCCTTAATTACCGTCAACACCGTTAACCCAGCGGCCAACCTCTCGGTGACAATGACCGATGCGCCGGACCCGGTGGTGGTTCAAGGTCATTTGGTCTATACCATTGTCGTCTCCAACCAGGGACCGGGGACAGCGACATCGGTAGTGGTTACGGACACATTGCCTGCGGGCGTAAGTCCGTTCTCTACTTCATCCTCTCAAGGAGATAGCGGGATTGTAGGTCAAACGGCTACGTTCGCCCTCGGCGCGTTGAATGTTGGTTCAAGCGCTACAGCAGTCTTCACTGTCACGCCCACCATCGCTGGAACGGTTAGTAACCTTGCCAGTATCGCTGCTAACGAGGTTGATCTCTATCTCGGCAACAATAGCGCGCAAACTTCCACTCTCGTGCAATCCGCGCCAGCGGCCAGGCTTGGTTCCGCCGCCGTCCTCTCCAATGGGAGTTTCCAATTGGTCCTATCCGGTCAAGCGGGCGCGACTTATAGAATCGATGCTTCTACCAATTTGACCACGTGGGTTGCTGTGAGCACGAACACCGCCGGAGGCAATGGCATGTTTATCTTCACTGATACGGCTGCGGCCAGTTACCAGTCCCGCTTCTATCGCGCAGTGCGGCTTCCTTAGCCCGGAGCCATGCAGTTTGAGACAGCAACGTAACGCGAACTGGAGCGCGGAATTTATTCCGCTTCGATTCAATCACGACTTACAATCATCGCACACCCATCGGTCTGTCACCCGGCAGCGGACGGAAGCCCGCGCTTCTGAAGACGATGGAGACATTGGAACCATTACCACGATGAAACTCTTCGGAATAACCGGCGGCACTGGCATGGGCAAATCCACCTCTGCCCGCTTGCTTGCGCAACGCGGCTGGCCCGTCATTGACACCGACCTGTTAGCTCGCCGAGTTGTTGAACCTGGACAACCGGCGTTAGATGAAATCAGAAGTGCGTTTGGTAATGAAGTAATTGCTGCCACTGGCCAACTGAGACGCGATGAATTGGCCCGCAAAGTTTTTTCCGACAAGTCTGCTTTGGAAAAGCTCGAAGCTATTCTGCATCCGCGAATTCGAAAACTATGGCAAGCCGAAGTGGAAAAATGGCGCGTAGAAGGCCACGCTGCTGGGGCTGTGGTCATTCCACTGTTGTTTGAAACCAACGCGCAATCGGAATTTGACACCGTCATTTGCGTCGCTTGTTCGCCGGGCACGCAATGGAAAAGGCTTTCCGATCGCTGGAATGACGAACAAATAAAGCAACGCCTCGCCGCGCAATGGCCCGCTGAAAAAAAAATGGCGCAAGCCGACGTTGTTGTTTGGACCGACACCGCCTTGGAAGTTCACGCTGCTCAGTTGGATCGCATCATCGGAGGATACTGTTAAACCCGAAATCCGAAGGCCGAAAGAAATCCGAAGGCCGAAGGCAAGAATTTTCATTTGGAACGGCGGGACAGGTCTCAGCGAGAAGCGCAGGAAAAGCGGAGTCCTGCCGCCGCACCCCGAAGTTATCCCAGCGATTGCAAAATCCAGCGGTGCAAAATAGAGTCCGCCCATGCAACTAGAAGAGAGGTTGTTCCAAATCTGTTTTTCCGCGGTTTTGGTTGGCGCGATTCTTTTGGGTGGATGCCGCCCAAAAGAAGAAACTCCATTGGCTTCGGGATCTTCCACCAGTGCCGCGCCAATTTTGGAAAAAACAAATTTGTTCGCGACCAACGCAACGACTGAGTCCGAGGAAAACAAATCTGCGTTGACTCCCGGCATTTCCGGAAAAATTATTTTGCAAGGCGCGCCTCCGCCGGAACGCGAGATCGCCATGGAACCGACTTGCGGGAAATTGCACGCGACAATTCCCAAGACGCGGCTCTACGTCGTTGGCGATAACGGGGCGCTCGCGGACGTTTTTGTTTACATCAAAGAAGGATTAAGCGGAAAAACTTTTGATCCGCCGGCCGCGCCGATTCTGCTCGACCAGGTTGGTTGCGAATACACTCCCTACGTCATCGGTCTTCAAACCAAACAAAAATTGCTCGTGCGAAATTCTGATCCAGTGATGCACAACGTTCATCCGCTCCCGAAAGTTGCCGGCAACCAGGAATCCAACAGAGCGCAAATGCCTAAAGGCAAAGATTACGAATACACCTTTGAGAATCCTGAAATTTTCCTCACTTACAAATGTGACATTCATCCGTGGATGTATGCGTATGTGGGTGTGGTGGAAAATCCGTTTTTTGCGGTATCCGGCGCGGACGGAACGTTTCATTTGAAAAATGTTCCAGCGGGAAAATACGTTGTCGAAGCGTATCATCGCAAGGCAGGCAAGTTGGCGAAGGACGTGACGGTGGTTGATGGAAAATCCGCCCCGATCAATTTCACGTTTGAAATTCCGCGCGCCCAATAATCATGGCTAACATTCCCGATGCAGATGAGGATTCGCCGCTGGACCGACTTTGGTTGGAATACAGTCTCGTCTTCAAAAACTTTGACGACCACACCCTCGCGCGTTGGATGGCGCAGACCCTCGGCCAACTCGAAGGCGCGGCCTGGCGGATGTCGCACCCGTTGCTTGGCGCGTATCGTCTCGCGGCGCAACTCGCCCATGACCGCCAGATTTGGTTGAAGCGTCTCGCTTCCGCGCCGTCCGCTTATCCTGAGTCGCCCTGTTGCCGCGCGCCGTTGCTTCCGCTTTTGACGCGGGACATTTTGGATTCCGGTTTGGTTTGCCAACATTGCAATGGCGCGGCGGTTCCCTTTGAAGAAATTCCTGACGCGCTCCAATCAAAAATAAAAAAGTGGGCTGACCAATACGCGCCCGTTCACGCGGTGGCGCACTGGGAAGATCGACAGCGCAAGACCGTCAGCGATTACGAACGCGCGTGCGAAAACGCCGCGCAAAAAGCGGAAAAATTATTGGCGATTGCCGGGGGCGAACTCGCTCCGAAATTTCTCGAATTTTATCCGACCATCGTCTGGGAAGATCAGGACGAATGTTTGGAAGTGCGCCCGGAAGATATTGAACTTTGAAAGGAATCCGGATCGTTTCTCAAAGTTATATTTCCGGAATGGTATTCTGCAAACGGAACGCCGAACTCCTGTTCGGCTCGCGGCCATGGAGCGTCCAGCCATGCCGATTAGGAAATCGGCGCTCCTATCCAAAGATTATTTTTCCGAAGTGTCTTATTTCTTGCGACGGACGCACTGCTTTTACAACACCCGCATAAACGCCACCAAATCCTTCTTCTCTTCCGCCGTCAATTTCGTTTCCAGAATCAGATTAAAAAATTCCACCGTGTCTTCCAGCGTGAGCAATCGGCCATCATGCAAATACGGCGGCGAATCTTTGATGCCGCGCAAGGGAAACGTTTTGATCGGGCCGTCCGGAGCCGTCATCGCATGGTTGATTACGCGCGGCTTGAAAAACCTTTCCGCCTTCAGATTGTGCATGAGATTATCGGTGTAATACGGAGGCGCATGACACACCGCGCATTGCGCCTTGCCGAAAAATAAATTTTGTCCGCGCATCTCCGCTTCGGTCGCTTTGCCCGGAATCAATTTGCCCGTCACGCCAAGTTTCGGCGCGGGCGGAAAATCCAACAGTTCCTGAAACTCCGCCATGAATTGCACCTGGCTGCCGCGCTCCAGCACATTGACACCTTTCTTCGTGGCGATCACCGGGTCGCCGTCAAAATAAGCGGCGCGTTGCTCGAACTCCGTGAAATCCTCCACCGTTTTGAGAGCGCGTTGCGAGCCGAACAGCCGTTGGATATTCACTCCGCGCAAGGACGGCGTCTCAATGCGATTACGAAATTCCTGCGGGCGAATGTCGCCGACCAAATGGGCCGCGCCGTTGCCGTGCCCGTTCGCGTGACAATCGAAACACGTCACGCCGCGATGGGGCCGTTCCGTGCGACGATCATCCGTGACGTTGAATTGTTGTTGGGGAAACGGCGTCACGAGCAGGCGCAATCCCTCGATCTGTTTTGGGTTGAGAAGACCATTAAACAACTCGAAAAAATTATCAATCGTCACCAGCTTGCCTTTGGAAACATCGCCAAGATCAGTCCGCGTGGTCAGAAAAATGGGCGCGGGAAATTCCGGCAGAAAATGATCCGGCAAATCGAAATCCAAATCGAAACGCGTCAGGTCCCGTTGTTCCTGTTTCTTGATTTCGTCAATTTGAAATTTGGGGAAAATCATTCCGCCTTCAGGATGATTCGGGTGCGGCAAATCGAGAAAGCCTTCGGGAAACGCGCCGCCTTTCAAAATTTCTTCGGGCGACATCGCGGCGAGTTTTTCCCACGTCATGCCCTCCTTCAACTTCACCCGCACGCCTTGCTGAACCGGTTTGCCGCTCGACATCACGACGCCCGGCGCGGGGTCGTTGCCCAAATCGTAACGGCGCTCCAGCAAGTCCATTTGTCTTTTCATGATGGTGGCTTTCTCCGCTTTCATGCGCGCCATCGTCGCGGAAAAAGTTTCTTTGGCCACGACGGGCGCGTAACTGCTCTTCGGCGGTTCTTGCGCGCGCAGAGACAGGAAAGAGGGGAGAACCAGGATGCTGGTCAGGAGAAATTTGATGGTCGTTTTCATAATCAAAGGAGGTTTGGCAAAATGGAATTTCACGAAAACCGTAGGGCGTTCCAGACTCGCGTCACAATAAGGGAAAACCAGTTTGAAGCGGTGAGAATATTCCCGCGTGGAAACGGCGGCGCGAAGAATGTTTGGCAGTGTGGTATTTCTCCTGCCGTAACGATGAATGGCGTCCGGCGAGTCTCACTAACTCAAATGCCCCGTCCCTCGCGTTCCGTTGGATCGCTCGACAAAAAAAAGAAGAGGTTTTAACGTGCGTTGCTCGTGCGTTTTTCAAACCAACTCATTTTTTCCCTCGCTGTAGTGCTGCTGGTTTTGATCTCCAGCCATGCCGAGGATTTTGAAATCATCGCGCAGGCCAGCCCTGATTGGTCTTCGCAATTTGAAAATACCAATGGCTGGATCGGATCCGACGCCGCCTACTCCATTCCGCTGTCCGATTCAAAAACACTTTGGCTTTTTGGCGACACTTGGATCGGCGAAGTGCGCGACGGAAAACGGCTTCATCCGAAAATGATCAATAATTCCATCGCCTTGCAGTCGCGCAACGCCAGGCCCAAATTCTTTTATCCCACCAATTCCCTCGGAGAAGCGGAGTCGTTCGTGAAACCTAAAGTTGGCGGTGGTTATTTCTGGCCTTTCCACGGTGTGCGAACAAGCGGAGGCCTTTTTATTTTTTTGCATCAGGTCAAAAACATAAAATCCAAAACGGGGAAATCTGATTCCCCGTTTGATTTTAAAGTATTCGACGAATGGATGGGAGTCATTGATAACCCCGACGACGAAATGGCGCATTGGCGAATCATCCAGAAAAAATTTCCGTTCGCGACGTTTTCAGAAAAGGAGACGGTGACCTTCGGCGCGGCGGTGTTGCGGGACAAAGGTTTTGTTTACATCTACGGCAACAGTTCCTCGAAAGAAAAAAAAACCAGCCACATGATCCTCGCCCGCGCCGCCGAAAATGATTTCGCCGATTTTTCGCGATGGCGGTTTTTTTCCAATGGGAAATGGCAAAAGAATTTTCACGAAAGCACTGCGATTTGGACGGAGGAAGTTTCGGAAGCGTCGGTCTCGTTTCTTCCTGCCATAAAAAAATTCGTGGCCGTGCATTCGCAGGGTCTCTCTGGGAAAATTGTTTTGCGCACCGCTGATTCGCCCGCTGGACCGTGGAGTGAGCCACTATTCGTTTATCAATGTCCCGAAATGAAAATCTCGAACAAAATTTTTTGTTACGCAGGCAAAGCGCATCCTGAGTTGTCCATTCAATCGAACGAACTGATTGTCACCTACGCCGCGAATTCTTACAGTTTTTGGGACGTGCTCAACGACGCGCGACTTTATTGGCCGCGCTTTATTCGAGTGGAATTGAAAGTTCCATCGCCGCTGTAATCAACGAGCCAAGCGTAGTCCGCGGGTAGCATCTGCCTCTGGCGGGTGCGAAATCATTTCGATGTTCAGCGTTGGATGTTCGACGTTCGACGTTTTTCACCATCCAATAATCCAAATGATTTCGCACCCGCCGCAGGCAGATGCTACCCCGCTTCCCCTGCCGCCAGCCGCCCCGCCTTTGATTAGCGGTTGCTCCAGAATTTGGCCTGTTGCATCTTGTCGAGTGGCTTTGGCTGTAAAAAATTGGAGCACGCGCAGAGACAACTCGCTGCTATGGGCAACGGTGATTTCGCTGACTTTTCATCTCGCGATTTTCGGCGGCTGGAAATTGAACCAACGTTTTGGCTGGCTGAAAAACAGTTCCATGCCTTCCTGGCTGCAAAAGATTTCGGAAAAATTGGCGGCGCAAAATCCAAAAAAAATTCCGTCGCAACTTCGCGAAGTGCCTTTGATTTTTGTCGATGTCGATCCGCAATCGAGCACGAAAGAGCCGCCGAAAGAAACGAAATTTTACGGCGCGGCCAATTCACAAGCAGCGAGCGCGAGACCTCGCGCCAATTCCGAATTGCCCGAGGTGCAAGGCAAGCAGGACAAGGTGATCAAGACGACGGAAAATTCCACCTCGAAGGCGCAACCGCTCCAACTCTCGCCGCCTGCGCCTGAGCCGGTGGAAGAGCAACCGTCCAAAGCGCAACCAAAGGAAAAACAAATTGTCGGCGATCTGGCCTTCATCAAACCGCAGGATCAAAATAAAAAATCGCCCGGCAAGACCGACGATGAGGGCGAGGCGGAAAAGAAAGCACAAGCGCGTCCGCGAAAATTGGAGGATGTGAAACCTGGTTTGCGGGGCGAAAAAATGATCCAGCCCGGCGGCGCGAAACGATTGGCGCTGGAACCAACGTTCGACGTGAAAGCCACCTCGTTTGGTAATTACGATCGCGAATTCATCGCCGCCGTGCAGCAACGCTGGTCTCAATTGCTCGAAGCGAGAAACACGCTGCCCGGAAAAGTGGTGGTGGAATTTCGCTTGAATTACGATGGACGCATCACAGATTTGAAAGTCGTGGAAAACACCACTCACAGCTCAATGCTGGAATTGATTTGCAGTGGCGCCATCGCCGATCCGTCGCCGTATCGCAAGTGGCCGCCCGATATGCGGCGCGAAATGAAATCAGAATCGCGCGAAGTGCGCTTCACTTTTTATTACGAATAGAAAACAAACATCGTGGAACTTTTCATCATCATTCTTCTGGTTGTTACCTCGCTCATCGGACTGACTTTTATCATCGAGCGCGGCTTTGCTTTGCGCTGGAAAAAAATTGTTCCGCGTGAAGTGGAAACTGCGGTGGCGAAATGTCGCGAGACCTCTGATCTGCCAATGCTGCGTCGCGCGTGCGAACGAAATCCTTCGCCGCTGAGCCGCTTGTTGTTGCTGGCCGATAAAAATCGCGACTGGCCGCGTGAAGAAAATGTTGACGCCTTGCAAACGCGCGCTCGCTACGAAGTGGCGCGACTTGAACGCGGCCTGGTCATTTTGGAAATTGTGGTGGGCATCGCGCCGCTGCTCGGTTTGGTCGGGACGATTTATGGGTTGATTATGTTGTTCGGCACGATGGGGCAAACCGGTTTAGGCGATAATAATTTTCTGGCGCGCGGCATCGCGATTGCGTTGAACGCAACGTTGATGGGTTTGCTCACGGCCATCCCATCGTTAATTGCGTGGAGCTATTACAATAAAAAAGTCGAGACGCTCGCAGTAGAAATGGAAACGTTGTGCGACGAATTTTTGCGGCGGCAATATCGAGCGGAAATTTCAACCGCGAATAAACACGAATGAACACGGACGCCGATGAGATTTTTGCAGTTGTAGGCCGATGGAATCGGCAAAAGACGTTTGCTGATTTTTCTTCTCCATTTTATTCGTACTACTCCCTCGGAGAATCGCGCATTTCCGACAAAATTGTCTCCGTTGTTTGGAGAAGTATCCATTTAAACGCAGAGGACGCGGAGGTTCTCGCAAAGGACGCGAAGGTCATTTCTCTGCGTTCCTCTGCGAAAACCTTTGCGACCTCTGCGTTAAAGAGGTGTTTGGGTTGCGGCTCGGCCGCGCTGGGTTCGTTTCTGTCCATTCGCGGCTTGTTCTTTTTCCCGAGTTAACCCGCCATGCAATTCACCGTTCGCAAACACCATCGGCCTCCGTCGGTTATCATCATCTCGTTGATCGACGTGTTGATTGTCGTGCTGATTTTTTTAATGGTGACGACGACGTTCAAACAACAGTCTGCGGTGAAATTAGTTTTGCCGGAATCGAAACAAGGAAAAACTGGCGGGAGTGAAAATGCTCTTATCGTGACGATTCCGACCAAGGGGCCTCTGTCGCTGGGAACTGATCCCGTCACGTTGGATAAATTGCAGGAAAGATTGATTGCCGCGGTGCGCAAAAATCCGGGCACGACTCTTTCAATTCGCGCCGATACCGAAGCCCCATTCGGACAAATCATCAAGGTGATGGACGCGGCCAAAGCGGCGAACATCAAAGTGGTGAACGCATTTACGAAGGCGGGCGGGAAAGAATAGTTCTTCCCTTTCCGTTCCTGAGAAAAAACAGAGAACCGATGGAACCGAGTAGAGTGGCGATTGAAAAAATCGCGCCGAAATAAAAATTTCGATCTTCATAGGTGATGCGGATTTTGTGCCGACCGGCCGGAATTTCAACCGCTTGATAGGCGTAATTCGCGCGCAACAGAGAAGTGGGTTTTTCATCCACGTAAGGTTTCCAAAGATGATAATAGGCCTGAGCCAAAACTAAAATCCCGGGTTGAGCAGAACTGCTTTCCAACAAAACTTCGTGTGCGGCAGAGGAGCTGGAAATTATTTCTGCTTTGCCCGATTGAGTGGCGGAAATTCTCCGCTCAGCTTCGCGGGGCAAATAAACGGTGTGGCGGGGATCAAATTCTGGCGAGGCGAGCGCGCGCAAGGTCGTTTCGTCATCGGCGAAAATTGGTTTCTGCCCGATGGTCGCCATCGGCATGAAGTTGGTTCGCGCGTCCCACGCCAATAGATGTGAGGAAGAAGTGACTTGCGAAACGCCGAGAAATTCTTCGAGGCGAGGAAGGCCGCCGGATTGGTAGAGGCGTGATTCGACTTCCCATTCTTCACGCAAACGCAGAGTAAAGAACCCGTTTATTTTTGGAATTTTTTCGAGAAGATTGCAGTTTTCCAGCAGCACGGCCCGTTGCGCGAGATAATGGTTAAGTGGGTTGGGATGCGCGGTGTGTTCCATGCGGCTCTGCACATCCGGGCTGAGCATGGCCCGCGAAAATCCCCATCGTGGCCGCTCGCTCATTTGTAAAGGAGAAGGTTCGTAGGCGCGAGTGATGACAGTCGGGTTTTGGCGGGGAGCGTGAGTGATAATATCCGCGCCCAGCAGAAAAAGAATGATGAACGAAAAAATAATCCGGCGAGCAAAGGCTGGTGACTGGAGCCGAAAAAAAATTGCTCCGAGGATCAACGACAAAAGAAGCGCGCGACTCAAACCGTTTTTCCAGGTGATGGGCCAAAGACTTTTCGGGGACGGGAAAAAATAAGCTGCAGCGAGAACGACCAGCGTGCTGGCAGAAATGAAGGCCGCAATCTGCAGAAGCAATCTGCGGCTTCGCAAAATCTCTTTATCATCGAGCCAGGTAAGCGCAGACGCCGCGAGCAACGGAAAACAAAAAATGGAAACAACCACGAATTTGATCGGATAGCGGATGAAGCCGAGAAACGGGAAAATTGTTTTCAAGAGCGGAAAAATTAAACCCGCTGGGCCCAATGCGAGCAGCAGCCCGCCCATCGCGATGACGCTCAACATTTTGGTTTTCGGTTCACGAATTCCGAGCACTGCGATCAGGGCCAGCGCGAAGATGCCTATGCCTGGATAGTAGGAGGAGGTCCATTGTTGTTGATCGTCTGAAAAAACACCGATGACCGACGGTGTCTGTCGAAAAAGCGGGACGAGGAAATTCGCGATGCCCCAGGGCGGCATGGACCAGGCGTCATTTCCGAATGAAGTGTCACGATTCCCGTGCGCGAGCAAATCCAGGAACGGGAGAAGCTGCGCCGCGCTCAAGGCGGTCACTAGAACGACCATCATCAGAAGCCGTCGAAAAAACTGTCGCAGTGGAATTTTTTCACGAAAGGAATTCAGGAGCGAAAAGAAGATCGCGACGGCCCAGGTAAACAAAATAATTTCCGGGCAACCGGTCATCAACTGGGTCGCTCCCACCAGACTGGCGATGATTATTTTTCGACCGCCACATTTCGCCGCGCGCTCCACGCATAGAATGACCCACGGCATCCATGCGAGCGTCGCGATGTTTCCCGGCCACATTAAAAAATGAAGCGAGAGACCATTCCAGGCAAAGGCCAGTCCGGCCACGCTCGCGGCGAAACGATTGTTGAACCAACGGTTGGCCAAAAAATACAGGCCAAGCGCCGCGAGAAAAATATGCCCCAGCAAAAAATAATTCATCGACCACGGCAGCGGCAGCAACAAGTAAAAAAGTGACGGAGGATAAAGGACGAGCGTGTTCCATTGCGCGAGAAAAGGGATGCCGCAGCCGTTGTATGGATTCCAAAGCGGCAATTCGCCACGCCAAAAGCAGTCTCGAAAATAGTAGGCCAACGGATAGCCGAAGAGGCCAGCGTCGCGATAAAAAAAGGCATGGCTCCCCAGGACGATTTCCGGATAAGTGATCAGAAGTAAAACACCCAGCACCAAGGCGAGCCGCCCGGGTGTAAAAATCTCGTCCGAGGACAAATAGCGATTTTGGGGAGAATCGGCTGTCGCTATCGGCACGAACGAAGGCTAAAGGAGTTTGCCGCGCCGTTTCAACGCTTTACAGTTTGAGCAATTCTTCTGCGATCTGCACGGCGTTGAGCGCCGCGCCTTTGAGCAGTTGATCGCCCGCGACCCAGAAGCAAAGTCCGTTGTCCAATGCGCAGTCGATGCGGATGCGGCCTACCTGGCAATTATATTTTTCCGCAGCGTAGAGCGGGAGGGGATATTCTTTTTTCTCGGGGTTATCGACGACATCCAGCCCGGGGGCTTTTTTTAAAACTTCGCGCGCGGCTTCGACTGTAACTGGCTTTTCAAACTCGGCGCTGACAGCGATGGAATGCGCGCGATAAACCGGGACCCGAACGCACGTCACACTCGCCCGAAAATTCGGATGGTGCATGATTTTGCGTCCTTCATTTTCCATTTTCATTTCTTCCTTGGTGTAACCATTAGGCAGGAAGGAATCGACCTGGGGCAAAACATTGAAGGCAATCTGATGCGGATAGACTTCTTTGGTCACTGGCTTGCCGGAAACAATTTCGGAGACCTGGCGTTCCAGTTCTTCAATCGCTTTGGCGCCGGTGCCGGACACGGCTTGATAGCTGGAGGCAAAAATTCGTTTCACGCCAAATTCATGGTGTAGTGGATACAAGGCCATGAGCGTAATCGCCGTGGTGCAGTTCGGGTTGGCGATAATCCCTTTATGTTTTTTTAAGTCGCCAGAATTGATTTCCGGTATGACGAGCGGCACCGAATCGTCCATGCGAAAAGAACTGGAGTTGTCGATCACGACGCAACCCGCCTTCGCCGCGACAGGCGCAAATTCTTTTGAAATATTTCCGCCGGCGCTGAACAACGCGATATCGATTCCAGTGAATGAATCCTGGGTCAGTTCCTGAACGAAAATTTCTACGCCGCGAAAGTTTAATTTTTTCCCAACGGAACGGGCCGAGGCGAGCAGAGTCAATTTTCCCATTGGAAAATTTCGCTTCTCCAAAGTCTTGATCATTTCCACGCCGACTGCGCCTGTTGCGCCGACGACTGCCACATGCGGATTGTGATTCATAAAGGGCGGAAATATAAGCGGACGAATCTGAGTGTGTCAAAAGGCGAAAGGTTTAACAAGGAGCGCGGACGGTTTCGTCGGCGAGATCTTGAACGAAAAGGGCGGGATATGTCCGTCTCATCCTGTGGCTCAAACTCGTGGAGGAGCACGTCCATGCTCCGAGATTTCGCACGCACCGCGCCTAAACAAATTGGCCTAAGGAGGCGGCGGCGGCCCTCCACCGCGATTGCCGCCACCGTCCCGCCCGCGAAAACGATCGAAGGGATTTTCCACGGGCTTCCCATCCAGGATGTTTTGCAGATTTTGTTGAGTGCGATCAATGGCCTGCAAGAGACGTTCATCGGTTGTCGTCGTCTTTAATCTCTCCAAAACCGGAATTTGTTGCCGCACAACATTCGGATCTTTGGGTGCATCGTTCCCTCCGAATCCGCCGGCAAGTTGCATGATGGCGAAAGATTTCATCCGGGAATCGATATTTGTGTTAGCCACTACTTCGCTGAGAAACGCGTTGGCCGTGGCGTTCGGGCCGACATAACCGAGAATGCGATTGGCCACGGACATTTTGTCAAAATTGTTGGTCATGGTGTTATTTTTATAAAGATCGTAATAAGTGGCGACCATTCCTTCGCCCTGCACTTTGGCCAGATATTGTTGGGCGTTGCGATTGAGGCGGCCGTCGGCGCTGACGAGCATTCTCTTGGCGTCGTCGATGAA
>JBBQRQ010000018.1:0-62736 GCA_038214755.1 Verrucomicrobiota bacterium | reverse complement strand
CACCATTCTACAGATTTTGAGCCTCACACTTTTCGAGAAAACGCCCATTTTCCAGGCCCTTGCTCAACTGCCGCCACCCTCGGAATCGCTCGACCCTCGATATCACCCGTGTTTACCGGGCTTTTAAACCGGACAGTAGTGCTTTGTCATTACGAATGATGTTCCGGGCGTATTTCAAACCGTTGGCGCGGGGAGTTGCTATCTCGCCACCAATAGCATTTATCGCAATGCCGGAACCACCAACATCAGTGCCACCGTTTTGGCTGACATACAAAAGAGAACGAGCTATCCGCCGCTGGTTTATTCCAATGCGACCATTAGCGCAGATTTAACTCTCTCGCCCCAAGCGCAACGCGACACTGACACGCCGGACTTAGGCTATCACTACGACCCATTAGATTATGCCTTCGGCGGAACGACGGTTGGAAATTTAACCTTTACCGAAGGCACCGCCGTATCCTGGTTTCAAACTACTTCCGGTTATTCTCATCAGGGACACGGCATTCATATCGCAGACACAAATATTCTCAGTTTTAATGGCACGGTAGAGAACCACGACTATTGGGTGAGATACAATACGGTGCAGGAAGGCAATGGGCAGTGGGAAATTCGCGGAGGGCCAGGTGGGATGACCGGTTGGGCGACCTCGACCAATACCGCGCCGCAACTTAAATTTAACTTCACCCGTGGTTCAATGCTGGCAGGCGAGCCTACCTGCTACTTTCGGGAGGATTACGGAAGTTCAAACGGCAATGCAAATGCGCTCGCCTTTATCAAAGTCAATGCGGCCAATAGTGAATTCAATGGCGGTATCCTAGGGGGTTACATTGTCTCGGCTGCCTTTACCAACTGTTTATTTGAGAGACTGTGGCTGGGGATGGGGCAAGGCTATACCAATACCTATCTGATGGCTCAAAATTGCACCATGCGGGGCGGAGCGGTTGGATTGGCCCGAACCAAACCGGTGCGTGTCAGCATCCGAAACTGTGCGTTTGATGAAACGGCCTTTTCTGTTTCCGATGGTTATACAAACAATCCAACATATACCGATTACGACTACAACGCATTCATTGATGGAGCCCAATACACCAACCCAAGAGGGTCAAACGATATTCTTGTCACCAATTTCAACTGGCAAACTGGGACGCGGGGTAATTTCTATCTCTCGACCAACAGCGCCTTAATCAATCGAGGAAGTCAAACCGCTGACGAAGCAGGACTCTACCATTTCACTACCCAGACTAATGAAGTCCGGGAAGCAGCGACACAGATCGATATCGGGTACCATTACGTCGCGACCGCTTGTCGGCCCATTGACGTTGTTTGGGTTGACGATTCTATCCCGTTAGGTGGAAACGATGGCTCCAGTGTGACACCCTGGACATGGGTCACTAACAACCCAACCCCGTTTTCTGCAACACGCGCCAGTCAATCCGCGAGCGAGTCTGGCATTCATCAACAATATTTCCAAAGCGTTACCAACACCCTGGTCATCCATACTAATGATACTTTGATTTGTTACGCCTACTTAGACCCAACCAACACTCCGGGCGAAGTCATGCTGCAATGGAATGATGGCAGTTGGGAACATCGCGCGTACTGGGGAGCCAACAGCATTCCCTGGGGCGCCAACGCAACCGCCGCTCGTCATTACATGGGTGCGCTTCCTCCCACCGGCCAATGGGTGCGATTAGAAGTTCCAGCCGGTGTCGTCGAACTGGAAGGACATACCTTAAACGGAATGGCTTTTACTCTCTACGACGGGCGTGCGACCTGGGATTACGCGGGCAAGAGTGGCGGAAATCTTTGCTACGACACCGATGACGACGGCATTCCCGATTATCAAGAAGACCATAACGGCAATGGCATTCTGGATTCTGGGGAAACTCTTTGGAAGCTTTCCATCCTCTCGCACCCGACCAATCAGGTTGTAGCCAAGGGCCGATGCGCGGCCTTCAAGGTAACCGCTGGAGGTATTTCGCCTATCACCTATCAATGGCGTTTCAATGGAACAAATCTTTCTGGGCAAACCGGTCCTACCCTCATCCTTTGTGATCTTCACGCAACTAACGCTGGTAATTATTCGGTTATTGTTTCAAATTCGTCGGGTTCAATTATCAGTTCCGACGCCTCCTTAATCGTCTGCTCGCCCTTGTTGGATTCAATCTCGAATCTGAGTGTTGCGGCCGGGTCGGGATCTCATTCTATTGCGCTTACGGGAATTGCCCCCGGCTGTGCGGAACTAGGGGTTCTCAACCTAACCGCAAGCGCGAGCGATACTAACCTGATTCCCACGCTCTCGGTCAGCTACACAAATCCTAACACCAACGGCACGCTTTATTTCACGCCCGCCACGACTGGAACCGGCGTCGTGACGATAAGCGTCACCGTGCATAACATCAGGGATACGAATTTGATCAATGGCAGCTTCAATTTTAACGGCGTCATCACGTGTAATTCAAATTCCGGCCTGAGCCTGGTCACAAATCTCGATTTTATTGGTTCCGGTCAAGCGAGCTCGACAAATTCTGGGGACTTTGCGGGCTTTAGTTCGAGTAATATAGTTTCTTACATCCCTCTCCAATTTGATCCGCCGATTCCCTGGGTAGATACCTTTTTGATATTTACCAATGCTAATAAAATTTGCAGCGTCGATGCTGCGGGGATAATTCTAACTGGCCGTTCCACTAATCTTTTGAGTGTGGAGGGCACGGCCCTAATCCATCTCACCGGGCGCAGTAATACCCCAGGTAGGTGGGGTGTGCAAGCTGCTTGGTCAGACGGCGGCGGTGGCGGTGGCGGTGGCGGGATCGGTCCGCCATTTATTGCCAGGACTGTCGCCGGGTTTGCCGGGAACGCCATTGTCGGCGGGGATGATCCCGTGACGGGCACGTTTCAAGTGACGGTTACACTATCCGGCGCGGGACCGAGCGTTTCTATGGTTTCGCCGACCAACAACCAATTATTTGTTCTCTCGCCGACGAATATTCTTTTAACCGCGACGGCCACAACTGCTAGCGGAACCATAACGGGGGTTGGATTCTATAACGGGGCGACGCTTTTGGGCAATGGAACTGCCGGAGCGAGTAACAGCTATTCTCTATTGTGGACGAATGTCACAAGTGGAATTTATAATTTGTCTGCGAAAGCGACCAACACTCTCGGTGCTAGCGCTACTTCCGCCAGCGTCAGTATCACAGTGAACGCGCCGCCTACCGTGAGCATCGTTAGTCCCACGAACAATGCTGTCTTTACGGAAGTTGCTAACGTGACTCTGTCGGCGACAGCTTCGGACAGCGATGGCACAATCAGCAAGGTTGACTTTTATCATGGCACAAACTTGATCCAAACTGTCACGAGCCCGGTGGGCGGATACTACACTTTTACCTGGAATGATCGAACCCATCAGGTTTATCCGATCACCGCGGTTGCCACCGATAATCGTGGGGCAACGGGCAATTCTCCAATCAGTTATTTTACCGTTACCTCGACTAATCCCAGTCCGACGATTCAGATTACCTATCCGACAAACAACTCCTTCTTTCATGCAGGCTCGGATATTACGATAAGGGCTACCGCAACGGACACCTCTCCAGGTTCCGTTACCAATGTCTCCTTCTATATCGACGGAAAATTACTCGGCCATGATCCAAGCGATCCATACAGTATTACCAAGTGGTGTTGGGAGCCGGGCACTTATGTTTTGACTGCAAAGGCGACCGATAACGGAAATGCAAAAACTCTTTCAGACCCGGTCAACATCACCATTAATGAGCAGTTGCCCACAGACGGCGGGGGGTTCTGGGATCCGGTCTTCGCCAATCCTGGACCTGGTATATTTCCCACGATTTGGGCACTCACTCCTGGACCTAATGGATCTCTGTTTGCGGGCGGTCGTAGCCTTACGCACTTTGGATCAGTCTCGGCTGAATCCATTGCGCGGTGGGATGGTACGAATTGGTCCGCGATGGCGGCTGGCTTCCACGGCGTAGTGTATGCAATTACCGTCGAAGGCACTAATATCTTCGCCGGAGGCAGTTTTACAAATTCCGGCAGTAATCGGGTTTCCCATATTGCTAGGTGGAATGGAACAAATTGGGTAGCGATTGGAAATGAACTTGGTTACAGCGGCACTCCGGCTGTCTTCGCCATCGCGTTGGTTGGATCGGAGGTGTACATTGGAGGTGAATTTACCTCCGCCGGAAACGACACGAATGTCCAGTACCTTGCCAAATTGAGTGGCACAAACTGGGTTCCTGTTGGAAGCCCATTAAGTGGTCCTGTTCGCGCAATCACGTCAATCAGCAACACGGTTTATATTGGAGGTGATTTCTCGAATGCTGGCGGCAACTCCGATGCAAACTACATTGCGCGATTAAATGGTACCACATGGACAAATCTGGGAAGCGGTGTCTCAGGAAGGGTGCGCGCCTTGGTCGCGTGCGGGGACAACCTGTTTGTGGGTGGGGATTTTAATGAAGCGGGGGGTGATACCAACGCTAATTGTATTGCTAAGTGGGAACAGAATCGCTGGAGCACATTGGGTATTGGGGTAAGTGGGGGCATTGATGATTCTGAGAGTCAAGCCGCGCCGAGCGTGTTCACCATTGTCCTCAGAGAGAATCAGGTCTTCGTGGGCGGCGAGTTTACTGAAGTTTGGAACGGCACAAACATGGTGTCGGCACTTTATGTCGCCCGTGCTACGTGGAGTGAAGCTAGCCAAACATGGACATGGAGTAGCTTGGATGAAGGTGTTTCGGGCTTTGGTACCTATGACCATGTTTTTTCATCGGCAATTTTGCAGGGGCCGGTCACCAATGCCTATGATTTGTTTGTCGGAGGATGTTTTACTAACGCCGGAGCATCCCAGAAAGTGAGCAATAACATTGGCCGGTGGAGTGTAGGAAAACCGTATCCTCCGACCGTACCGACTATCACCATCACCAATCCATCCAGTTATACAACGTTCACCAATCCGACCAGTATCACGATTGACGCGCAGGCAATCCGAGGAGATACCAACTCCGCCATAACCTCTGTGATGTTTTTTGCTGATGGAGCTTACGTGGCATCGGGAACCCCGACGAATTCGACCAATCGGACTGGCAGTTGGATAAGTGGCATAGGCTTTGGGGTCCACTTCCTTACCGCGACCGCGACTGATGACAACAATGTTCAAGGAGTCTCTTCCCCGGTAATTATCAGAGTTATCGACAGTAACAATATCGTCAATGTCAAGGATGACACCTATATTCTCACGGTCAATAGTCCTGCCGTGGAATTCTTCGTCCTCACTAATGATCTCACCGCAGGCCTGCGTATCGAAAAAATTGCCCAGCGAGGGGCCGGGCTAGGCGAAGTGGCCGTCAGCCAAGACCGAACCTACTTGACATATACCCCGTTCCCGAACACTTACGGGACGGATAACTTTATCTATACGGCGACTAATTCAACTGGGGCTGCGGTCGATGCCTGGGTAACAGTCATAATCCGTTCCAAACCGACAGTGCAAATCGGCTCCCCTGTCAATCGATTCACGACCAACGTTTCATCTACCATTGCCATAAGTGGAACTTCGAAGGACTACGATGGAACCGTCACGAACATCGATCTCTTCGTCAACGGTAACAAAGTGAATCAATCTACTAATCCCGCCTTTAGTTTCACTTGGAGCACAAATGTGGCTAGCTATTATAGTATCGTTGCGGTCGCTACTGATAACCACGGCCTTTCCAACCGGTCGAGCACGTTGCTGGTGGTCATCACGAATAGTTCCAGTGGAACTCATTTGCCGGAGGCGGTCATTAGCAATTTAGTCGGCACAGTATTTATGGTCGGAGGAACCGACGTTTTGGTGACTAACAATCCCGTCATTAGAGAAGGTCATTTCGCTTTAGTGGGGCGAGCCTACGATGATGATCCCGTCTCCTACCGAGTCTCCCTTCATTATCCTGACGATCTCGAAAATGTTCTCGCCAACCTGACGATGCTGCCTCTTGATGCTCAAGGTTTCCACTCCGGCGGAGACACAAATGGGGCGCTGGGAGATCTTGACCTCTCTGCCATCCCGAACGGAATTTACGATTTGGTTCTAACCGTCCAAGGGGGTGGCGCAGAAGCCACTGCTATGGTGCGGTTCTCACTCGATACTCAACTTAAGATCGGGCAATTCAGTTTCAGCGAACAGGATCTGGTTATTCCGGTCAATGGCATTCCCCTGACCGTGATTCGCACTTACAATTCTTTGAATACGAAGCAGGGCGATTTTGGTTTCAATTGGACTTATGCTCTCAATGATATGGATGTGGTGCTGGACGAAGAGAGAACCAACGTAGAAGCGCTCTCGAGTCTGGATGGTCCCGATGATGAGTTGACGTTCAGTCTGCGCACAGGTGGTGGTCGCAATGTCACGTTAACCCTGCCCAATGGGGAACGGGCGACCTTCCAATTCACGCTGACTAATTCTGCTGCTTTAGATTGTCCGAGTTGTTACGATGCCAAGTGGATTCCGCCACCAGGCGTCCTTGCGACTCTAACTACCACTAATCCTGCCACCAAAGATGGTGCGGGTGATAACACGCTTTTCGCTCTATTTAATCCACCGGTATGGAAAGCGGGAAACTATGTGCCGATGGATGGATATGATTTTTCCCAATGGGTTTTGACCACTTCCGATGGAACGCAATATGAAATCAGTCGCGACCTTCCGGGAGAGAATTCTTTTACTTACACCTTGTTGGATAAAGAGAACTACTTTGGCGTTCCGTTTAAGGCCTACTATATTAAACCCCATGCTAACAAGCCAAGACTCACGCGAATTCTACAACGAAGTGGCAACGCCATCGCGATTAATCCCAATGATATTACTCATTACAACCCGACCGGTGCCGTCACACGAGCAACGCTTTTTGAGCGCGACGGAGAGAACCGAATTATTGCTGTCCGCGATCCAAACTCGGGGAGTTCCGGCCTACCCATCGTTCGATATGTCTATAACAACACATCAGGCAACCTCATTCAGGTTTTTAAACTGGTGGATCGAGCTACCGGTTCCTATCTCACTAATAAATATCATTACGACCATCCGAGCTTTCCGCATTACATCACGTCAATTGAAGATGCGCGCGGGATTCCCATTGCTCGCAATTTGTATGATGACAGCGGACGGCTGACTGGGATCATTGATGCTGCAGGTCGCACCAACAGTTTTGAACACGACATTGCGGGTCGCCGGGAGGTGCATTATGACCGCAGTGGCCAGCCAACGATCTACAAATATGATTCGCAGGGCAACGTCACGAATATTGTCGATGCGTTGGGACATCCGACTTCGTTTCAATATGATACCAATGGCTATCTGCTCGCCTCCACGGATGCGCTGACGAACACGACCTACTTCACCAACGATGCGCGGGGCAATGTGCTTTCGGTGACGGTTCCGTATCCGGTGGGGGCTGATCCCGCGACTTACACGACTCGGTTTACCTGGGATGCGTTTGATAATCAAACCAGTGTGGTTCTGCCGACGGGGGGCGTAATTACCAACGTCTATGACGCAAACGGCAATCTTACGGAAACGAGAGATGAAGCGGGGAATTTGATTTCTTCCACCACGTTCAATTCGCTTGGTTTGGTGGATTCGGACGGCGATAAATTTGGAACGAATCGTTATGGTTTCGATGCCATCGGAAATTTGAAGTTGTTCACTAATTCACTGAGCAAAGTCACAACGAATAGTTACGATGACAATGGTAATCTGACCACGCTCGGGGATGGCAGCGGAACGAGTGTCACGAGTTATGATGCGCAAAATCGGGAGCGAACGGCGGATTATGGGCATGGCATTACCTTGACCAACAATTACGAGACGTTTTCGGATTGGAGCAGTGTGGACGGCCCCACGATTGGACACATGGAACGGCAATTCGATACTCAAGGTAGATTGGGTGGATGGGTGACCGCGAACGGCTCGACGCCGGGCTTTGCCTATGACGTGAACGGACGGTTGGAGTATGAAACCAACTCCATTGGCGTCGTGACGCGGCGTGTTTACAATGCGGTCGGCTGGTTGACGTCCTCGACGAATCTGGCCACGGGCGGATATGCTGCTTACAGTTACGATGCGGCGGGAAGAAAAACTTCACAGACGAATGCGCTGGGACAAGTGACTTGGTTTGGTTACTGGCCGAGCGGCAGTCTCAAGGCGATGACGAATGCCACGGGCACGAATTTCTGGCTTTACTCCGACGCGGCGGGAGCCTGTTCAGCGTGCGGCAATTCAGGCTCGGTGACAGATGTATTGGCTCGCGTCACAGAAAGTGTCACGTCTGCACACGGCTTGCCGCTGCAAACGATTCGTCGGGCGAGCGCGGGAGCGACGGGGGCGAATGCGGCGACGAATAGCACGACGTATCTGGCTGGCCTGACGACGCCGGAACAGGAAGCGGAGGAATATCCGGCGACAGTGACGGATGAAGGAGGGCGTGTTCGCAGTTATGCCTACACCGATCTCGGCCAGCTTTTGACGGCGACGGATTTGGGTGGCAATCTTTGGACGAATCAATATGACCTGGACACCGGCGCGTTAACCAATGTGCTGAGTCCTACCAGTGAGAAGCTCACGTATTCTTACGACGATCTGGATAACGTGAAGACGATTCGGTTTGGGGATGGGAATTATCTGACGAATTATTACAACGCAGAGAATCGATTGAACGGGGCGCGGCTGCCGAGCGGGGTGTATCTGACCAACTTTTTTGATGAGGCTGGACGGTTGACCAATCGTAGTTCCACGATTGGGGAGACAGCGACGTTTAGTTTCAATGGCAACGATGCAGTGACCCAGATGAGCGACAACACGGGAACGACGACGAATCTATCTGATGTGGCGGGACGGTTTGTCGGGATCAATTATCCATCCGGCGCGACGGTGCGGTATGGGCTGGACGTGCTGGATCGAATCACCAGTATGACCAACAAAGCATCGGCGGGTGGCACGGCGTATGTGACGCGCTATCAATATGACTTGTCGGGGAGCGTGACTAACGTGATTGATCCCTTCAGCGGGAACACTGGCTTTGAATATGATCGGGTGGGCAGACGAACCAAACGAGTGCTGCCCAATGGCGTCGTGACGGAGTGGAAGTATGACTGGCGGGATCGTATGACCAACATCTCCCATAAAACGTCAGGCGGGACAACGTTGGCTTCATTTGGTTACGTGCGCAACACGGGCGGTGAACCAAACAAGATCACGCGAGAGGATGGGACGTATGTGGAATTGAAGTATGACGAGGCATGGCGCTTGACCAATGAGGTTTACAAAACGAGCGGCGGCTCGGTGACAGAGGAGATTATCTACGGGTATGACGCGGCGGGGAACCGGACGAATCTGGTCAAAGGCGGAGTGACGTTGACGAACCGTGTTTCCGGCGGCTATCGGATCACGGCAGTGACCAATGCGTCGAGTGGAGTTCAGACTGAAAGTTACGGTTATGACGATGGTGGTCGAGTCACAACTATCACTCGCGACAGCGCGACGTTGAACCTGGGTTACAACACGGCGGATCAGGTGATTGCAGTGACGAACGGAAGTGCTTGGGTGAAATATCAGCATGATGCGAATGGGCGACGGACAATCTCGACGAACTCGGCTGGGACAGTGAGAAGGCTGCTGGTCGCGCCGACTCCGGGCAGTAATTTGGAAAGTGTGCATTTGATAGCGAACGCGAGCGGAACGGTGCAACAAGGGTATGTGTATGTGGGTGATGAACCGATCCTGCGCTTCGATGCTGCTGGCAATCGCGTTTATTATCTGGAAGATGCGATGGGAAGTGTGGCGGCGTTGGCTAACGGCGCTGGAACGGCAACGGTTGCGAGTTTCAGATACGATGGATTTGGAAATGTGCGGAGTCAGAGCGGCACGACCAATGCGCCGAGTGGGACAGGTGGAGATTTCCGTTTCCATGGCGCATGGCTGGAAGAAGGCAGTAGCCTCTACAACATGCGGGCGCGGGAATATGACGCAAGACTCGGCAGGTTTACGAGTAGGGATGCTGACCCAGGAAACTTTCAAATTCCGGAATCATTACATACGTATAATTTTGCGAATTCCAATCCATTGATTTACCGCGATCCGAGTGGACAGTTCACTTTAATCGAGGTCAGCATTACATCGCTGATCAATAGTGGTCTTCAAGCACTCAGAGGCGTGGCCGTAGCAAAGGGAAGACAGAAGGCGCTTCAAACAATTGGCAATTTAGTTAAAGATGAAGTGCTCAAGGAAGTGAAGAACCTTTTTCCGTTACCTGACTTTCCCTCAGATTGGAAAAAGGGATTGGAATTCTCGAAAACGATATCCAAGTTTATCTGTGATGAACTACACGCACCGGACAAATTATTTTTAGAAGTTCCGGTGAGTCCCGCTGGGGAACCGCAAGACAATGGGTTTAACTGCAAAGAAGGAATTGATGTCAAACAGCTAATGAAGTATGTCCGACTTCGCGTCCCACGTCCCGATTTTATTCTCGGAGGAAATGCTCCTATGTCAGGAAAAACGTGGGTAGTTGGCGAAATAAAATCTACTCTGGCAGGTCTTTACAGAGAGTATGCGAAACCCCAGACGAATCCGCGTCAGTTTAACGCAATGATCAACTATGCAGCAAAACATACCCATCCAAAGATTGCATTGATGATTTGTGCAACCAAAGGGAGAAATGCCCCAACGAAGGCAGTTATTAAAGCCACAATTCTTAAAGAAGGGTTAAGGATGGGAGCGATTCCGATAGTGTTGGTGATTGTTGATTGAAGGTGAGGGAAACATATGAGCGCAATTTCCGAATTGTATTCTGCTATTGAAACACAAAATGCATCAAAAGTAAGTCGGCTGATAAAAGATGGTGTCTTGCCGGATCCAGCCTGTTGTTTCAAGGCGGTCCGTGTTAAATCGCATACTATTCTGAAGCTGTTGATCGCAGCTCGGGTTGAGGTAAACGACGTCAATTATTGGGGGGATACCCCCCTTAACGTAGCTTTGAAAAATAAGGATTTCAAAGGAGTTAAGATCCTCCTTGAAGCCGGGGCATCTCCAAGTAAGGGAAATGCGTTGAACCCTCCATTGATCTACTCGGCAGCAAACGGTCTGCCCGAAGGGATTAAGCTGCTTTTGGGTGCAGGAGCCAATGTTGACCAAAGAGATATTGCAAAAGCGACGCCGTTAATTCGCGCCGCCAGAGAGGGTCGGTTGGAAATCATTAACATGTTATTAGCGGCAGGCGCTGATCCATTGGCAGTTGATGAAATCAATCGAACGGCTTATGACAACGCACTCGAATACAAACAACAGGAGTCTGCCGCACTGCTGGCCCCGCTTTCTAAAACTAAACCACGCCCGAAATCCGATTTGGAAAAGCTTCTGGATGCCATTAAGAATCTGGATTCTTGCAGCTTTGATTTGTATCTGACGTTTGGAATGAATGTGAATGCTCGAAATCAATTTAAGTGGAGTCCCTTGGATCGGGCCATCGAAGTTGGGTCATTGGAATTTGTGCAGAAGTTATTGGGAGCAGGCGCCGAAGTGAATGTAGAAATCGAAGGTGTTTCGCCTTTGGAGGCTGCCTTGCGCAAAGAACGTCCGGATATTGCCGAAATACTTTTCAAAGCCGGTGCAATTCCAAAGGCCTTGAACCAAAACTGCGTCGATCCGTTTCAGACTGCCTGTATGCTGGGGTATCTCGAATTAGTTAAAAAATTTCTCGATTCGGGAGCCGATTCTAACTCGGCAAATATGTCGGGAGAAACGGCGCTGATGGACGCCGTCAGTGCATGTGGTTCCGCAGAACTGGTTCAGTTTCTGATTTCCAAAGGCGCAGAAGTTGAACGTGCGGATGACAACGGTTGGACGGCCCTCTTCTACGCCGTGCAAAGCAATCCAGCAGCCACGTTTATTCATCGAAAATTTCCGAGTGGCGCGAACCTAATTGCAACTCAGCCGATCAATAATGTTTCGGAGAATAATCGGGTGATTGAGGTTGTAAAATGCTTACTGGATCATGGAGCGGATGTAAACCGCCGTGACCGGAAAGGCCGAACGCCTCTAACGTTTTCATTGACTCCGCACCTGACCCAACTGTTGATCGAAGCAGGAGCGCTCTTCGATATTCGCGATAGCGCAGGTCACAATGTTAACTATTGGTTGAAGAAGAATGGCCTCGACCTCATAGATAATCAAGGAGGGCGTTTGACTGTCGCTAAACTTCAAGGGACACCAAAACCTGTAAAAATTTCCAGGAAACGACGACTTCTATGAAATATGATTTGTCGGGGAGCGTGACGAACGTGATTGATCCGTTCAACGGGAATACGAAGTTGGAATATGATCGTGTGGGACGGCGAACCAAGCGGACGTTGCCCAATGGAGTGGTGACGGAGTGGCAATACGATTGGCGCGACCGGGTGACGAACATCGTGCACAAGACAAGTGGCGGGAGCGTGCTGGCGTCCTTCGGGTATGTGCGCAACGGGGGCGGTGAACCGAACCGGATCACGCGTGAGGACGGGACTTACGTGGAATTGAAGTATGACGCGGCATGGCGATTGACTAATGAAGTCTATAAAGCGAGTGGCGGCTCTGTGACGGATGAAATCAGCTACGGTTACGATGCGGCTGGGAATCGGACAAACCTCGTGAAAAGCGGAGTGACGTTGACGAACGGTGTATCGGGTGGCTATCGCATCAAGGGAGTGACGAATGCTTCCAGCGGAATCCAAGCTGAAAGTTATGGCTACGACGATGGCGGGCGTGTGACGTCAATCACCCGTGACAGCGCCACGTTGAATCTCGGTTACAACACATCGGATCAGGTGATTGCGGTGACCAACGGAGCAACTTGGGTGAGCTACGTCCATGATGCCAATGGGCGCAGAACGATTTCGACCAACTCCGCTGGCACGGTGAGGCGATGGTTGGTTGCGCCGACACCGGGCAGTGATCTGGAAAGTCCGCATCTGATTGCGAACGCGGGCGGGACAGTGCAGCAAGGGTATGTGTATGTGGGGGATCAACCGCTGCTGCGCTTTGATGGAGCGGGCAATCGGATTTATTATTTGGAAGATGCGATGGGGAGTGTGGCGGCACTGGCCAACAGCGCGGGCACGGCGACGGTGGCGAATTTCAACTACGATGGATTTGGAAATGTGCGGAGTCAGAGCGGCACGACCAATGCGCCGAGTGGGACGGGAGGAGACTTCCGTTTCCATGGAGCGTGGCTGGAAGAAGGCAGCGGCCTCTATAACATGCGGGCGAGAGAATATGACGCACGGTTGGGGAGATTTACAAGTAGGGATCCGGCAGGAGGTGATTTCAAATTTCCAGAAACCCTGCCCCCTTATATCTATGCAAACAATAATGGTTATATCCAGCGTGATTTGAGTGGATTATTTTCCATGCCCGAGATCAATATTGTTGGTCTGATACAGGAAGGATTAGCTGCGTTCAAAACTGCGGCTATCACCTACGCAAGAAGTTGGGCTAGAGACAAAGTACAATCCTTTTTTGTAAGCAAGTTCACTGATTTAATCAAAGCATACTTGCCCGGGAATTTCGATCCTTGGAAGGATGTTAAGGGTGGTAGAGCATTTGAAGGTATTATCAAAAGCACACTTTGCCTCGCCGATATTGGATGGTTTCACTTTGAAGTCGGTGTTCATGAAGAGTCGGGCAATCCTGTTGACAACGGCCTTAGCTGTCATAACTATAATCAAGCTTTAAAAATCCGAAACAAAATACGCCGACCTGACATAATAATCGGCCCGCGCGATCCAATTGGCGCAGACAATTCCCCGAATAAAGAATGGCTTACCGTGGAAATCAAATTGCGAGAGCAAACACTTATTGCTTATGGCGGTACGAAAAAGAAGGGGCAACTGGACGCAATTCTGAAGTATGCAGCAAAGCATCAGCTTGCCAAAGTCGCGGCTTTCGTGGCTCTAACGGGAGGGAAGAACTCTCAAGCGATCAAAGATGCTCGTGTAATCGTTGGCAGAGAAGCCACAAGACATGGAGTGGTTGCCGTTGTGTTTAGTTTGCAAAGCTTTCCAGGTAAGAGGCTTAAGTAATTTTGCTAAATTTTATGCTTGAAAGTTTGTTCGGTCCAAAAGACTTATGGAGTGCATCCAAGCGAGGTGATGTATTAGCTATTCAACGGTTTGTCACTGCAGGCGCAGATGTAAATGCCAAGAAAGACGGCTGGACACCGTTACATTTCGCAACCGAACACAATCAGATCGGAGCCACTCGTGAATTAGTAAAATGCGGAGCAGGCGTGAATGTTCGCGATCAGCACGGTTTCACTGCGTTGATGCTCGCCAAAACACTCGAACATATTCAGTTATTATTGCAACTAGGTGCCGACATTAACAAGCACAATAAGAATGGCGCAACGGCATTGGAGTATGCCGCCTTGTCTGGGAAGGAAGAGATCGTGAAATTTTTGCTTTCTAAGGGTGCAGACCCGAATCTCTCTTCTGGCAAGGGATTCATGCGCGGGCCTCTCGTTGCGGCTGTGGACGGCAAAAACATAAAAGTTGTAGAAGCTCTCTTGCAAGCTGGGGCCGTTGTGAATGCAGAATCAGGAAAAGACAGTGCCTTGGCGTCAGCGGCGCTTCAGGGGAGATTGGACATGGTAAGTCTCTTGCTGAAGACTGGTGCTGATCCTAGCCATATTGGCTATGGCAGATGGACGGCATTGATGGCTGCAGCCAGAAGCAAAGATGCAGATGTAACGCGAGTGCTTCTGGAAGCTGGAGCCGATGTAAATGTCAAGTCCCTCGATGGGAAAACTGCCTTAGATATCGCCCTTGAAGAGAAAGCAGAAGAATTAACTAATATGCTTCGGAACGCGTGTGCAAAGCGAGGAAATGAAACGGAAGAGTCCGAAGTGATTGCTAAAAGGAGCACTTTTTGGCAGTTACCCGACAACTTCGTTTTGAGCGCAAGAATCGACCCGTGGCCCCCAGAAGAATTTGCGCAACTGAGAATTGAAATTTCAGAAAACGATTATAATCAAAGCTTCTCCGGTGCCATTGAATTTCGAATTACAAGCTCTGAAAGGAATGCAGAAACATGGCTGCCGCTGGCTGATGGCAAAAAAAATGACGAAGGCGATATTGTATTTTCGAGCCCAGTGAGGTTATTGAAAGGCACCAATTTTCTCCAGTTTAGGCTTTGCAGTGCTCTTGACCAAGAATTCATTTATCCAGAAGCATGGACGCTTGAGATCAAATGACGGACAACACTGGCACGACGACGAATGTAACAGACGGCAACCAATAGCAGGCTTTTGACCAACTTTTCTATTTTGGTGCCAGCAACAGCTTCACGTTACTGACCTGCCCTGTCCCGAAGGAGAGGAGTTTTCACTTATCATTCCGAACGCTTCAACACACGGGCCACCCACATCCAGTGCTGTCCAGGTCAACCTCGGAAAATTCTTCGCCGTCACCAAAGATTTCCTGCTAACCGAGTTAGAAGCGCGACTGCGCTGGCTCTAGCCTAAGCTCGATTCGGCACAGACTTTCGTCAATAGGGGCACTCCAAAGGAACATTCTTGCCGTTAGTGTTGCCGGACGAAAAGCGTGAACGGTTCCTAAGGGAGATTCCACCCGAGGTTTGATGTTGGTTTGGCCCGTTAAAAACGGAGGGATGCCTAACTCCTGTTTTTAGATTTTCTTGTCTCTATCGTGGGATTTACCGCTGTCGCGCGTCTAAAAACTCTACAAATCCGTTGCGGTCACCGCTGATCTATCGAATTCTGTTGGTTGGCTTCTTTCCTGCTAAACCCTCCGCAGATGTAATTGGAAGGAGGTGAAATAGTATGCCCTTAGCTCCTAAAGAAATTGAAACGAAAATAAATGCGGTCGTTACAGCCTGGGATAGTCTGGCGTCGGATGCGTCTTTCGGCGGGTTCACCTTGGCGAAGTTCAAGACCAAAGTACAGCCGTCTCTGGATGTCCGCACTGAGGCTGAGACACTGGATAGTCAGCTCGCGATTGCATTGGATAAACGCGCTACCGCAGATCAGGAATCCAATGACGCCATCCTTATGGTAGTCAATTCCATCAAAGGCGATCCCGAACACGGCGAAGATAGTTCGTTGTATGCCGCGATGGGTTACGTGCGCAAAAGCGAACGTAAGACCGGCATGAAGCATCAGCGTCCCAGCGTAGAACCTACTGTGGTGAAATTAGCTGCATAAGCCGCTTTTTATCCCCTAACAACGCCGAACGGAGTAGCACCGTTCGGTTTTTTGTCTTTATCGAAGTCCCTGCTCCTCCATGTCGCGCGTGGCGATGGTCCCCGTCGAATGCAAAAGGCGGTCTGAAAGCGTGGTCTTCCCGTGATCGATGTGGGCGATGATGCTGAAATTTCTAATGTGCGCCGCGTCCATGTCTTTGTTACACCATTGGATCGTTAAATCGTTGAATCGTAATTCGTAATTCAACGATTCAACCTTTTTAACGATTCAACGCATTTACCGAGCGCGGCAAGATAGAGGCAAAGTGATTGAAGGAAAGAAAATTTGCTCCGTGAAAACGAGCACGGCTTGGTGGGTCTGGATTTCAAATCAAACGAGGTCCAGTTGCGTGACCTTCGGGCGAGGGCCATTGATGCCGTGATAAATCTCCGAATTCTTAGCAAGTCTTCGGCGGACTTCAGCGCGAGTCTGTGTGAAAACTTTTGCCATGATGAAACTTTTATCTTTAGGGACCGTCTGAGACACGAATGAATCATTTGTCTGGGTTATCGCGGGAACAAGAACTTGAAGTTTCCCCGAAACCGGGAACAGGGGGGCGGAGAACCTGGGAAGCGCCCGTGGTGCGGGCCTACTTCCACTTCCGCCGTGAGAAATACGGATCGACTCGCGCCAAAAGAAAACCCGCCCAACGCCCTTTAAGTTGATCCCAAAAAGTTCGTGTCTTTTTCCAAAGCTCCAGATCTATTTTCTCGCAATGTGGCAAGTCACCGGAAAACATCAGGCGCGCTTCCTCCACCGTTTTTGGCTCCGTCAACCGGACGAGCAGTTCGTAATTCAATTCCAAACTGCGGGTGTCCAGATTGGACGACCCGGCGTAAACCGCCTTGTCAATGATGAACATTTTCGCGTGCAAAATTTGCGGTTGATATTCGTAAATCTCAATTCCCCCACGGAGCAACCGCGTAAAAAAACTTCGCGCGGCCAGTCGTGAAAGCGGCACATCGCTTTTGCCCGCCAGAATGAGTTGCACTCGCCCCCCACGCCGCACCACCCGAAGCAGATCGCGGCGGATTCTCCAGTTCGGCAAAAAATAGGCGCAAATAATTTGGACATCGCGCGCGCGCCCCAGGTCCATCCGCAACGCCCGCTTCATCGGATTGCGGGTTCGACCCGGCACGCTCAATAAAAGTTCTGCCTCACGCACGCTCACGATTTTCGACTGGCGCGATTTACGAAGAGGCGCGAACGGCTTGGCCTTGGATTCCGCAATGGCGAACATCTCGTCAAATGCCGCCGCCAGATGTTGGGCGAGCGGGCCGGAAATTTTCAGCCCAAAATCGCGCCAACCGGCAGCGAGGCCGTCGCCTTGATACACCGGAGCGATATTAAATCCGCCCACGGTGGCGATAGCCTCATCGCACACCAGACTTTTCCGATGATTGCGCATGCCCAAATGGGCCAGGCTCAATCGATTGAACCAACGAAAATGACCACCGCTGGTCTGGAGCGTTGTCCAAAAACTTTCGGCCAGCGCGATTGAGCCGAGCGCATCGATGAGAACATGGACCCGCACTCCGCGCTGGCAGGCTCGAATCAACGCGTCGCGAAACTGGTCTCCAATCCCGCCCGAATGAAAAATATACATCTCCAACCGGACGGAAATTTTCGCGCCATCGATTGCCTCCAACATCTCGGCGAAAGCCTCATCGCCGGTTCGAAGCCATTGAAAGGAAGAATCAGAACGCACGGCGCGGAGTCTAGGAGCCAACGAATTAGTTTCAAATTATTTCACCGTTCGGGCATCTATTGTTCGTGACGTTCGAAAAATGTTCCCGTTGGAGTCAAAGCTTCAATTTGTTCCCGGAACGCCGATCTCCCGATCGGCCCGCTGATGCCCACCGATTTCTGCCGATCAGGAGATCGGCGTTCCAAGACCGGCGGAACAAGCTGAAGCTTGAACTCCAACAGCAAGGCGTTTGTCCTGAATCTTTTTTATGAAACGCGCCGCGCAACTTTTTTTTCTCCTCTGCTGCTGCAACGCCACAAATCTTTTTGCCAGCAAGACTCAGGTACAACTTATGTTGTCGGCAGAATCAGCCAGGCCCGGTGAAACCATTCTCGCCGCGGTGAAAATGCAAATGCCTTCCGGCTGGCACACTTACTGGACGAATGCCGGCGACTCCGGCTCCGCCACGGAAATTGAATGGACCTTGCCGGAGGGAATCACCGCAGGAGACGTGCAATGGCCCATTCCGGAAAAAGACGTTTTGCCCGCCGGAAAAGAAACTTTCGTCACTTACGTTTTTAACAATGAAGCAGTGTTGGTGGCCCCTCTGAAAATTTCCGCGAACGTTTCGTTCGGAGAAAAAACAATCAGCGCAAATATTTCCTGGCAGGAATGCGAAACCGTTTGCGTGCTCGGAAACAAAACCGTGGCCGCAAAACTTTCCGTCGGAAATGATTCCAAACCATCGCTTGATTTCGAGTTGATCAACGCCGCGCAGAAAAAATTGCCGCGAAAGAAATTTGATTTTTCCATTGCGGCCTCGCTCGAACAATCCGAGAACTCTGTCGCGAATTTGGTCGTCAATCTTTCCGGCATTTTGCCGGGCGACTGGGATTTTTTCCCCTACAAAAATCGTTACGCAAAAATTTCCGGCGAAACGAAACCCCTTTCCTCCCCCGCTGGCACGGTGCGCTTGCAAAAAGAAATTAAAAAAACAGGCAACGATTGGCCGAAGGAAATCTCCGGCCTGCTGGTGCATTTGGAAAATGGACAACCAGTCGTGGGCTACGAAGTAAACCTGCAACCATCGACCTCGAGCAGCGCCGGTTCGGTCATCACCCGGAGAAAATCTCTTTGGTTGATGCTGCTCTCCGCCTTTCTCGGCGGTTTAATTTTAAACATCATGCCGTGCGTTCTGCCGGTGATCGCTCTGAAAGTTTTGAGTTTTGTCAACCAGAGCAAAGAATCTCCGGCGCGCGTCCGGACGTTGGGTTTGCTTTACGGCGTTGGCGTTCTGGTTTCGTTTGCGGTTCTCGCGGCGTTGGCCATCGCCGTGCAAAAAGCGGGCGGGCTGGCGAGTTGGGGGATGATTCTGCAAAACCAAACATTCCGCGTCGTGCTGACCGTCTTGATCACTCTGGTCGCGCTGAATCTTTTCGGGCTTTTTGAAATCACTTTGAGCGGCAGCGTGATGGGCGCGGCGGGAAATCTCAGCGCCAAAGATGGTTTCTCCGGCGCGTTTTTCAATGGCGTTTTAGCGACCATTCTCGCGACGCCATGCACCGCGCCTTTTCTGGCGGGCGCCATTGGTTTCGCGTTCACGCAAAAACCGGCGGTCATTCTGTTGATGTTTCTCGCTGCCGGTTTGGGACTGGCCGCGCCCTTTGTAATTTTGTGTTGGAAACCCGGGTGGTTGAAAATTTTGCCGCGACCTGGGGCGTGGATGGAGAAATTTAAAATCGCAATGGGCTTTCCCATGCTCGCCACCGCCGTTTGGATTTTCTGGTTCACCGCGCCGCGCTTCGGAAAATCCGGCGTGCTCTGGCTCGGTTTGTTTCTCGTTGTTCTTTCCACCGCTGCGTGGGTTTGGGGTGAGTTCGTGCAACGCGGTCGCACGCGAAAAGGTTTGGCGATTGTCATCTGTTTTTTACTTATTGGCGCGGGTTATGTTTTCGCTTTGGAAAAAAAATTGAACTGGCGCACGGCCGCAACGTTTTCTGCGAGCACAAATAATCTGAAGGAAGGCGCGGATGGAATCGATTGGCAACCGTGGAGTCCCGAAGGCGTCGAGAAAGCGCGCGGTCAAGGCCATCCCGTGCTCGTCGATTTCACCGCCGACACCTGTGTTAACTGTCAGGTGAACAAGGCGACAAGCCTGGAAATTCCGGCCACGCGCAAAAAATTAAAAGAGATAAACGCCGTCGCGTTCCTTGGAGATTTCACGGATAAAGACCCGCGCATCGCCGCTGAATTAAAACGCCAGGAGCGCGCTGGAGTTCCGCTGGTCTTGGTTTACCCGCGCGATTCTGCCCGCGAGGTCATCGTGCTTCCGCCGATTTTGACACCGCAAATAGTTTTGGATGCGTTGGAAAAGGCGTCGAAGTGATTCCCGATGCGTATTATCAAGTTTCGTAAAGAACCGGCAAAATTATGTCCACGAAAGAAACTCAAAAACCCCTTGTAGGAATTATCATGGGCAGCCAGTCCGACTGGGAAACCATGCAACACGCCGCCGCGCAACTCGCCGAACTAAACGTCCCTCACGAAATTCAGATCATCTCGGCTCATCGCACCCCGGATTTGCTTTTCGAATATGCCTCCAGCGCAGCAGACCGTGGCTTGGAAGTCATAATTGCAGCGGCCGGTGGCGCGGCGCATCTCGCGGGAGTGACTGCAGCGAAAACTGCGCTGCCCGTTCTCGGCGTCCCGATGGAATCCAAATCTTTGCACGGAATGGATTCTCTTCTCTCAATGGTGCAAATGCCCGGAGGAATTCCGGTTGGAACGTTAGCGATTGGTAAGCCTGGCGCGATCAACGCTGCGCTGCTCGCCGTGGCAATTCTTGGAAATAAATATCCCGAATACCGCGCCGCTTATATTCGCTTCCGGGATAAACAAACTCAACGTGGACTCGAAAATCGCGAGATAAAGAAATAGCGCGAAGAAAAAGTCCACTGTTTATGGCGGGAAGAAAAATCCTTTTTTTGGCCGGTCTTGGGTTCCTCGCCAATCTCGCTATGTTCGGCGCTTACCGCCTGATTTTTTTGTGGCAATTCGCGCCCGGACTTTCCTGGATCGAGACGCGCCAGGTTTTCTGGGGCGGCCTGCGTCTTGATCTGGCCCTCCTCGGGTTTGAATTTTGCGCAACCGGGTTGATCTCACTTTTGCTTCGCGGATTGAAACCGCGAAAGCTTTTCCTCTGGTTTTGGCTTCTCACCGGTGCGCATCTGTTAATTTGCGTGGCGAACCTTTCCACTTTTGCCGAGCGAAACCAAAACGCTGGCGAATTGCTGATGCCTTACCTCACGTCACCCTATCAAATTTATTTATCGGTCATACCGTTTTGCCAAAGCCATTGGATTTTGATTTGTGTGCTGATTGGTTCCGTGGGCTTCTTCTTCTGGGCCGGTTTTCGATTCAGCCGCAAATTCACCAGTGAAAAAATTGATCTGTGGGGAAACAAAAAGATTTTTCTCTGCACGCTGGCGATTTCCATTTTGCCAATTGTGCTCACCCTGCAACCGGTCATTACGAAACGAGCCATTAATTTGATGGGAGTGAAATTCAGTGGCCAAGGCTGGTCCCTGCGATGGAAATTAAAAATCAGCGAGAGCAAATATTTCGCCACGTTTAGCCGTTATGCCCTTAACCAAGCCGTGCTCAATCCGCTTCTGGAATTCCTCCAACTGCAAATCCCGTCGTACTTCCGAAATTATGGCCGTTTCCGTTTGAGCGAAATCGAGGCACTTAAAATCTGGAACGAAATATCGGGTCGCAATTCCACCGACGCGCAATATCCGCTCCTTACCACCATTCATGGTCGAACGAACTCCCGCATCCAAAATGTGATCCTTATTCAGGTCGAAGGTTTTTCTCAATCCGTTCTGGAACGAGAAGAGAATGGACGCTTCGTCATGCCTTTCGTTCGCAAGCTTTCACAGGGAGGTCTTTATTTTCCGAACACGTTTCAATGCGCTGATTTTACTTCGGGGGAGTGTTTCTACCGTGGCCAGCTTGCCGAAAGCTTCCTATGAACAAACCTACCAGCGCTTCACCACCTACGAATTGAGCGGTTATTATGGCTCGCTTCCACACGTCTTGCACGCGAGCAACTACATGCACTTTTCATTTGAAGGGTTCCGCCAAAGTTCAGATGACTTTATCGGCTTCATGTCAGGGCAGGGTTACAAGACTGTCAACTATTCCGAACTCACGAAAATTCTGCAGGAAAAAAATCAACTGGATGCAGCCAGCACCAAGCTCGGACTTTTCGATGGCTATTTTTTTCAGGAGAGCGCGGAAATCATGCTGCAATGTCTAACTTCGTTCACTGCGCATTTGATGACCTGCTCGACTCACTCTCCCTGGGAAGTTCCTGCCACATTTTCAAAACCATTTCAAAAAAAGGAATTGAACGCTTTCGCTTATCTCGACAGTTCCATCCAGGCTTTCATCGAGCGAATGGAGAAAAATCTCACCGTATGGGAAAAAACTCTCGTCGTTATTATTGCTGATCATACCAGCATCACCTTTGGCGATAGTTTTCTGGAACGATTTCGCATTCCGTTGATTTTTTATAGTCCACATTCGATCCCCGCTCAAAAACACGACTCGCCCGCGGCCAGCCAAGTGGACGTTCTCCCAACGGTATTGGCCCTGTTGCCGGGAGATCATGAATATGCGGGCCTGGGAAAAAATCTTTTGGATTCCAATTCAACTCAAAACGGATTGGTCACCGGAACAACGGAAAAAGGTTACTACCTGAAAAATAATTTGGTGTTGGAGTTCACCCCGAGGAGCGGCGAAGTGCGCGTCTTGTCATTGACCAATGGGAGCATTTCTGTGGACGAGGCACGGGAGAAAAATCCAGAACTTCAGGCGCGACTACTTAAGGAATATTTTTCGGAAATTGAATTATCAAAACGATTGTCTCTTGCGAAGAGAGTTTTTCCCGATCCCGAAGATTTCACGATGACAATTCGTACCCGTGCTAAGTTCAGAGTGCGGCCAAAATTGCGCTGCATCCTGCTATGCCCCTCAAGACCCAGGCTCCGAACCCGCGGTAGAGGCTCAAATTGAAGTTCTTTTTGGTTTGGAGTTTCGCGTTTACGCGGCCAGGAACCGCCTGAAGGCGGAACTCCAAACCAAATTGAGCCATTACCGAACCCGCAGTTTGGTTGACGCTCTCAGGGGACACCGGTAGTTTCATTCACAAATGATTGCAGGAACAACCAGTCCAACAATTTCTCAGCCGACCTTTCGCAAAGGTGACGAGCGGCTCATCAAAGTTTCTCCGACCGCCGCGCAAAAAGTTTCATCGCTTCTTACTAAACAGGGTCGGCCCCAAGGCGTCTTGCGCGTCGCGGTCATGGGCGGTGGCTGTTCCGGTCTGCAATACAAAATGGATTTGCAGGACGCTCCGGCAAATCGCGACATCCTCGTCGAGAGCAGCGGAATCAAAGTGGTGGTCGATCCCAAGAGCGCGCTTTACGTGACGGGCAGCGAACTGGATTACGTGGATGCGCTGACCGATGGCGGTTTCAAAGTAAAGAATCCCAACGCGGCCAGCAGTTGTTCGTGTGGCGAAAGTTTTAGCGCGTGATCGGAGCGCGGACGTTCTCCTCCGCGAGGCGAACAGCAATCGCTATAATTTTGTTTAGAAAAATCAAATCCTCCCGGCACCAATAAATAATTTCAAAACTCGCGGACGAGAAGGGTCCGCGCTCCTTGTCAAATCAAGATGACCGACAACTTTGCTTTGCTCAACGAGCCGCGCCTTCCGTGGCTCGATCCCGATTCGTTGAAGCAAAAATTTTTTCCACTCGCCGCTCCGTTTCATCCCGACCGCGTTCATGGCGGAACCGAGGCCGAAAAACTTTCCGCCAACCACCGCTATGCCGAATTGAATGCGGCTTATAATTGTTTGCGCGAGCCGAAAGAACGCTTGCTTCATCTCCTCGAATTGGAGGCCGGGAAAAAGCCGTCCGACATCCAAAAAATTCCGCCCGGCACAATGGATTTGTTTATTGAAGTCGGCCAAACCTGCCGCGATGCCGACGCCTTTCTCACCGAGAAATCCAAAGTCACTTCGCCGCTTTTAAAGGTTCAACTTTTCGAGCGCGGCCAGGAATGGGTGGACAAACTCAATTCGCTTCAACAGAAAATAAATTTGAAACGCAACGATCTCTCCGCCCAGTTACGCGAACTGAATTCTGTGTGGCAAAACGCTCCGCCGATTGGTTCGCCCAATCGCGCCGCTGCTCTTCCGCTGGAACGGCTGGAGCAAATCTATCGCGTCTTCAGCTACATCGTCCGGTGGTCGGAACAAATCCAAGAGCGCGTGGTGCAACTTTCTTTTTAGTGACAGATAAACCCAGCGCGGCGAGCCGCAACCCAATGACTACCGGATTTCAACGCAGAGGTCGCAAAGGTTCTCGCAGAGGCGCGCAGAGAAACGACCTTTGCGTCCTTTGCGAGAACCTCCGCGTCCTTTGCGTTGAAACCAATCGTTTCTTCAACAACGGAGAAACATCTTGTCGGAAATGCGCGATCCTTCGACATTGTAGTACGGATAAACCTAATGCGCTGAAGTCTCAATCACACCGGAGCGCCGGTTTGCAACCGGCTTTGATTCACCGCGATGGCTCGAAGCCGGTTGCAAACCGGCGCTCCGTGGCTGAGAAAATTTTTTGCCACACTTCGTCATTGCATTGCGGATTGACGAATAAACTACTCGGCACAGTTTTCTTTTTCTCCCTTTTCATTTCTCCCTTCTCACTTTCCGCTCTGGAGCCGTGGCAGGATGCCTTGGCGAAGATGCCTTTAAAAAACGGCGCGATGCAACTTACCAAAACCAACGCAGTCGAGATCATGCTCGAATCGTTCCAACAAAATGATGCTGTCAAAGCGCTCATCTTCATGCCGGGCGCGACCGACGAATTTTATTTTTTCAATCGCGGCAACGCGACGCTGACTAACCCCTCTCCCAGTTTGCTCGACGCCCTCACCGCGCTGACCAATCAGACTTTAATTCGCGCCACGTTTCGTCCGCCGTTCGTTCTCCTCCATACCGCCGAAGATTCACTGGAGCCAATCGAGATAATTGAGCATCAGCCCACGGCGGAACGGATTCGCAAAAAGAAATTCGCTCCGCACGTCAACTACGAAGATCGCAACTGGGATTTTATTTTGCCGACGCTCGCGTTTCGTCTGGATACGAGAATTTTACCCCGGAGAGGCTCGCACGATTCCCACCATTTCTATCGGTTCCACTTCGCCGCGCACAATTTGGATGGCTGGGAAATTTTGGAAGCGCTTGCGTTGTCAGGAAAAACTCAATTCACCGTGCAAAAGAAAAAGGTTTTATTTGAAGGCGACACGCGGTTTCGGGCGCGTCCAAAAGTCCCGGAGAATTTCGAGGCGATCAAAGAGCTTACTCAGTAATCCCAGCGGCAGAATGAACCGGCAGAAACAGTTTCTAAATTTCGCTGAGAATTCGTGTCGCTGGACTTACTTCGTTGTAATCAAGCGACTCGTTATTTCATAAAAATAAAATATGAAAACAAAATGTTCAAACGAGTCGGTTGGTTCTACGTCCCGGGCGTCCGTTCCCGGTGTCGTCGTATATTTGATCGCTGCTGTTTTTTGCTTAACGATCTTCCGGGCAGTGGAGCGACATTCTCATTCGGTAAGCGACACGTTGTATGGGGTATTTCCTTTTTTTGTTTCTTCTTTTTTGCTGCTGGATTGGGTAGCCGGCAAAAGCAGCGGCTGAGTGTCGTTTCGATTAAAATATTCGCACTCTCAGGCAGAACCATTTTCTGTTTTGGCTGCTAGCAGCGCTTCCACCCAAGTACGAAACCGGCGCAGATTTTCCCGCGCCTCTTGGCGGGACAATTTCTCCTCATCCGCTTCCGCGTCGCCATCGTATCGGTAGAGCACCGCATACGGAGTCAACCACCGCAATGCTTCACATTCGGGAGGCAGAACTAGCCCGTGAACTTCGGCCAAGTCCATCAACTGCGTCAGGTTGTGTGTGCGCGGTGGCGCGGCGGCGGCCAAAAACAATGCGGCTTTGAGCAGCTTTTCCGCAGCTTGTTGAGCGTGAAAGCCAACCATGGCCTCTGGTGCGAGCGCATCATTTAGCAGCCGATCAAGCACATACTCATCCTCGCCCGCTTTATCGAGCAGGCGGCGGGCTTCATCACACGCCGCCATAGAGCACCTTTCCTTCCTGCGCCACGGTGTGGTAAATCGTCCCCGGCACGGTCGCCGCCTCCCGAAACCTCGATGCACTCACCACCAACACATCCGCCCAGACCCGCAACGGGCGCAACAAGTCCGCCAGCGCCACCATTTCCCCCCGTGTGGAGGCGGGCGGTTCCGGCAACACCACCATAAAATCCACATCACTATCGGATCGGGCGTCGCCCCGCGCTTGCGAGCCAAACAGAATGATCGTCGCCGTCGGGCGCGCTTCATGCAGATGTCTCGCCGCGCTTTTTATGGTTTCTGGCAAACTCATGTTTTTTTGTTTTTGAATGACTTCAGGTTTACTAAAAACTATCTCACTCCGCAATTCCTGCCGCCGAACGCATCGCGGCAAATAAGTTTTTCCCGGCGGACGGGGCGACAATTGTTTTCGCCTTTTCGTCGGCCAACTCGACGAGTTCAGCAGGAAGCTCCTTCAAAAACGGCGACGGATGACACGGCATCATCTGCCCATATTTTTTTCGGCCACCGCAATGGCTGATTGTCAGCGTGGTCATCGCGCGAGTAATTGCGACATAAAAAAGGCGGCGCTCTTCATCCATCGTGCCTTCCACTTTCGAGCGTGAATGCGGCAGAAGCCCGTCTTCCAAACCGACAATATAAACGTGGGGAAATTCCAGCCCCTTGCAACTGTGCATCGTGATCAGCGTGACGGCATCGCCTTGATTTTCTTTTTCATCCTCGCGATCGCTGTCGAGCATGATGTCTTCGAGAAACTTTTCCAGGCGCTCCGCCGGTTTCACTGAAAGCGCGCCGGTGTTGTCCAATGTCGCAATCAAATCTTTTAAATTACGAATTCGATTTTCCGCTGCCTCCACATTTTTTTCCGAGCGACGCAATTCATTCAGATAACCCGTTTCGTCCAAAATTTTTTCCGCCCAAAGTCGAAGCGAGGTTGCTCCTTCCAAATTTGCGCGGGTCGTTTCAATCAATTTGATAAATTCCGAAATGCTCTCGCGCGTTTTGGTTTGAAACGAACTTTGTACATCAGTGTGGCGCATCGCTGAAAAAACGGAGCAATGCCGCTCCTGACTCGCGGCGAGCAAACGTTCCATCGTCACATCGCTCAAGCCGCGCGCCGGAACATTCGCGATCCGCAGCAAACTCACGTCGTCATGCGGGTTGATAAAAACTTTCAGGTAAGCCAGAAAATCTTTTATCTCGCGTCGATCAAAATAACTTTGTCCGCCGATCAAATGGTAGCGGACGCTGGCCTGGCGCAACGCCATTTCCAGAGCGCGCGATTGGATGTTGGTTCGGAAAAGAATCGCCTGGTCCGACCACGCGATGCGATGCGCGTGTCGGGCGAATTCGATTTGCTCTATCACCGTGCGCGCTTCCGTTTCATCATCGGCAAACGTGTGCAAAATAATTTTTACCCCCTGCCCTTTTTGCGACCAAAGCTGTTTTCCGCGACGGCGCAAATTGTTTTTAATCACGGCATTGGCGGCGGCGAGAATGGTCGTGGTCGAGCGATAATTTTGCTCGAGCTTGATGACTTTGACCTTCGGAAAATGTTTTTCGACTTCGAGGAGATTGGCGATTTCCGCGCCGCGCCAGCCGTAAATACTTTGGTCATCATCGCCGACCACGCAAAAATTTTGATGCTCCTTCGTCAACAGATGCATGAGCTGAAATTGCGAGGCGTTGGTGTCCTGATATTCGTCCACCATCACGTAGCGATATTTTGCGCGACAGGCTTCGAGCGTTTCGGGATGTTCGGTGAAAAGTTTCAGCGTGAGCAAAATCAAATCGTCGAAATCCACGGCGTTGCAGGCGCGGAGAGCGGACTCGTATTTCAAACGAACGTGTTGCGCGAGCGCGGCCACGCTGGGTTCGGCAAAAACTGCCGCGCGTTCTCCGCCATTTTTGTAACGGCTCAATAAACTTAAAACCGCTGCCGGATCCGTCTTTTCTCCTTTGGCGGAAATGTGGCTGAGAATTTTTTTGATCGCGCTGAGTTGTTCCGATTCGTCGTAAATAACAAAATTGCGTTTGTAGCCGAGCCGCTCGATGTGCCGGCGCAGGATGCGGACACACAGAGAATGAAATGTGCAGACGGTGGGTTGAGCGTTGAGGGTTGAGGGTTGAGAGTCTTCATTCCGCGTTCCCCGTTCTGCGTTCCGCGTTTTGGGAATGAGTTTACTGACGCGCTCCATCATCTCGCGCGCGGCTTTATTGGTAAAGGTGACGGCAAGAATATTTTCCGGGGAGATTCCACGTTCGATCATGTGCGCGATGCGAAAAGTGATCACCCGCGTTTTTCCAGTGCCCGCGCCAGCCAAAATCAAAACGGGACCATCGATGGTTTCCACGGCGAGACGCTGGGGCGGATTGAGCGTGGAAAGATTTAACATGCGCGAGTCGCCATGATTCCGAGGGTCACCCGGATTTCGCCTGTTGGAGCCTCTTCAAGTCGTCCTCCAGAAATTCTTTCACATCCTTGAATTTACCGATATTAGCGGAATCCAAAGCCATCAATGTTTTGTGCGCTTCGAGGCAATTACGGGTGAGGTCTTCCCGCGAAGGAGCTTCTCCATCCCGGGTGAGCGGCTCAAATTTTTCGCTCTCGCAACTCGTCGTTTGCGCCATTTGAAACAGAGGGGCCATACCTACATTTTCCAATGTATCGGAAATTCGCGCGTTGGAATTGGCGATCTCCACCGAGCAGTCTTCGCCGCGCTTTCTGGCTTCGGCAAACTTCAACGCGATTCCAGCGAGTTCACCGAGAAATGTGCTGTCCATCGTAATGCAATCGCGCAGTTCGAGAATGACGCGCCGGTGACCGCGCCGCCAAAGTTCATCAATGAGCTTTTTGAGATCGAGGCTCCAGGTGAAATTTGCGCGGCCGGAAATTTTGATCCAGACAATTTGATCGATGATGGCGACCATCAAGGGCGAGGAGTTGGGTGGGGGTTCCATAGAAAATTATCAATTTCAGTTTGAGGCTAGTTTGTGCGGCGTCACGGTCTTAAACCGGATTCTGCATGAGACGTAGCGCAGCTTTGCAAGCTGCTGTATCGCCGATTTGCAACCGGCAAGGCGTCGCGATATCCAGCAGGTTGCAAACCTGCGATACGGCAGGTTGCAAACCTGCCCTACGACAAAGAGTTGCGCTACGACTCTAATGCAAAATTCGGGTTTAAACATATTTTCCAACTTTTTCAGCGGTGGGGGTTCGGTTGACAATTTTCACCAGCGCTTGTTGCAAGACGAGCGAATCATCCAGATTGGTCAACACCAGTTGCCGATTGCACTGCAAAAGCAAATCCATCGCGCGCACTAATTCGGCCGAAGTGTAGTTGCGCGCCTGGGTCGAAGCTTTGAAAAGGACGTAGGGATTTGTGGCCAGCGGATTGAAACGTTTGTCTTCCGGCATCGCATCCTTGGGCACCTTATCCAATTGCGCTTTGAACCGGGGATAATCGCCGCCCGGTTTTATCCACCCTGCGTCGAACATCTCTCTCAAAAAAATCAAAGTGCGGATTTTCGAGATCAAACCGTAGAGCAAACCGATTTCTGACTTCTGTTTGTCGAATTGCATTTCCCACATTTCCTCGTCGAGGCAGCAAAGGAGACGCGGAAGATTGCGCTCGCCCAACGCGTCGCCCAGCGCAAAGGCGCGCGCCTGTTTGTTGCGCGTGACGATTTCCGAAACGTCATCGGAATTTATTTTCTCCCGCGCGCCGACATACAAACTAAGTTTTTCAATCTCGTTATTGAGCAGACGAATATGCGGCCCAACGTTCGCGACCAATTGCGAAAGCGCGTCGTCGGAAATTTCCTTTTTCAACTCGCGCAACGAGCGGCGGGCAAATATTTCCGCCTGGTCAACCCAATCTTTGTCATCGATCGACCAGCCGGCGAAACTTTCGACCGAACCAATTTTCTCGATGGCTTTGTAAAAAACTTTTCGCTTGTCCACTTTGCCGGAACTGATGAGGAGACGGACATTTTTCCAGTCGAAACTTTTTAGCTCTTGGGAAATTTCGGCCAACGTTTCAGTGACGGCTTGCGCGGAGGCAGTGCGTTCTTCACCGAGAAAATTACAATTTTTCAGCCAGACAACTTTTGCTCCGCCAAAAAATGGAAGGGTCTGCAAGGCTTCGCGCAACTTAGCCAGGGCCTTCAACGCTTCACCGCTGTTGCTCACGCTGGCGTCGATGGTTTCGTGGTCCATGCCTCCGAGTTCTTCGCACCATTCCTGGAAAATTTGTTTGGCGCGTTGTTTGACGGCGAACTCATCGTCGCCGCAAACCAGCAGGAGGGATCGGACAGAAACGGACGGCGGCATGTTATTCGGTTTCGCCACCGTTCTCATTGATGCGTTCGAGGACTTCACTCATGTCCTCGACCTGTTCAAAAAGAGCGTTGCGGACAAAGATGGGACGTTTTTGCGCGGCGGCCAACGCGAGGCAATCGCTCGGACGCGCGTCAATTTCAACAATTTTTTGGCCGAGTTCATTTTCCTGTTGCAGAACGAGACGAGCGAAGTAAGTGGAATTTTTCAGTTCAGTGATGATGACACGCTCGACCGTGATGTTGAATCCTTTGAAAACGTGTCCCATCAAATCGTGGGTCAGTGGCCGTTCTTTCGGCGTGTCGCGCATGAACATTCCGATGACCGCGCCCATGTTGTGTTCGACCTGAATCACGAAAACTTTTTGTTCATTCCCGACGAAAATCGCGCAGCCGCTGTTGGCGGGGAGAATGCCCCGGATTTCAACTGGCAGAACATCGCTCTTCATAGCCTCACTTTATTATTTGAGAAAAAAAACACAAGCCCGCAACCGCGCACAAGCAATGTTCGTAGCCTTTGTCGGAAAGGGGCGCGCGTTGCTCAAATCATGCGTAGCGGAAAAGGTAGGGCGCGCCACTCCGTGCGCGCCGTGGAAAAACAATTAAATTCCAGCCGTGAATGCGAGAAGCGGCGCGCACGGAGTGACGCGCCCTACCGGAAATTGATTTGCGAACGCGTCCCAAGTTTTAAGTATCCAGGAAACAGGATTGTCCCGGAGGGACTGCCGAGAATAGCCCGGCGTTTCAACGCCGGGAAAAGGGACGCAATTCATGAGTCCCGAAGGGACGGCTGAAATGCGTGACTATTGGATGGATTTTCAGCCGTTCCTTCGGAACTGAAATCCCGCTCCACATTATCCCGGCGTTCAAACGCCGGGCTATTATCAAATGTCCCTTCGGGACGAACTCAGGTAATCTGTCGCTCAAAAAAGAAATGCGCCCCTCGGAAAATAGTTGAGCTTCATTCCGCAAACAAAGCAGTGCTGGACGGTGACTTTCATTCAAATTACGGTTCGGCCATGAAACTTGATAGGCTGCAAAACCCGCCGCCTAATCTTTGTTAGGCGGCGTTCGCGCGTCATGCACCATGCCCACCATCGCCAAATGGGTACTCGTCGGAGTCGGCGTTCTCGTCGCACTGTTCGCGGCACTGGCGATTGCCGTCGGTTGCTACCACAAGTATGGCCCCCCGGGGCGCGAGTATCGGGAGCGAGAGGCGGTGCTTGCACCACTGTTGAGACAGCACGCCTCGATGCAGCAGGTCACACAGGCACTTGCCTTCGAGTTCACGGACTATTCGCGCAGCAGCACCAATCACCCGGCACTCAAGGATTGGCTGTCACGAGAGCCGAGCACTTCATTCGTTCGAGTGCGAGAGGGCGAGGTGCGTTACCCGACCATTTTGTTTCACTCGACAATGTGGACGATGACTTGGTTGTTTTTTGACGCCGAGGGCAGGTTTCAGGACTTTTATCTTTGTGCTCAGTGACCACGCCGCCTACACTTACATAGGCTGCAAAATTTCATTCCCCATTCGCAGTTCGACTTTCTTCAATCACCCATTCGTTCGCGACATCGGGGCGGCAATGGCAATGCGCGGCGAAAAATCCGTGGCGATATTTCCAAAACAGCGGCCAGATTTGTTCAAGATCACTGGCCGGCATTTTCAGAGAAGCCAATTCGTCCGAGCGAAAGAACCCGAATTTTCCTTCGCGATGGACCGGCGGTAATTTTGCGAGACGCGTTTTAATTTCAAAAAGAAAAATGAGCCAGTGCGTTTGTCCTTGATAGGCGTGCTCGCTGATGACGCCAAAGAGATGCAGATCGGACGCTTGAATTTTCAAGCCGATTTCTTCCTCGGCTTCGCGGCAGGCGCAGGCGTAGGGCGACTCGCCGATCTCCATCAACAACTTTCCCCCGCATGGACTCCAGCACCCGCAATTGGGTTCCTGCGTTCGTTCGAGCAAAAGAATTTCTTCGCGGTCGTTGAAGCAATAAAGCAGCGTCGCAACTTTATACGGCAAAGACATGGGCGGAAATTTCAAGGGGCGAATTGCGAATGTCGAGGGAAGAAAAGGCGAAAGAGCAAATGGGGATTGGATTTTTTCGCGGGTAGCATCTGCCTCCGGCGGGTGCGAAGACACTCATTCGATACTCAGCGTTCGATGTGTAAAATTGAAAGAAAACATCGAACATCCAACGCTGAAATCAGAAACGACTTCGCACCCGCCGGAGGCAGATGCTACCCGGCTTTTGTTGATCCAAACTAATTTGAGAAAAAGGGATTTGTTGGAGTCGTGAACAAAACGCGCGGCAGAAAAAAGGGCGCGGAAAAAACGTAAACCCACGCCACAACAAAATGCGAGCCGAAGAAAAATAGAAACCCAATGAGATCGAACACCTGCAGCCCGTACAAAATAACGCCGAAGCTCAGCAAAAGCGCGCCGGTCATTTGCGCGGCGAAAGCGAGCCGCCAGCTTCCCCTCCAGGATAATTCGCGGTTTAAAAAATACGCGATTAATTTTGCCAGCGGCGCGTAAAGGATCGCCAGAATTTCCCAAACCAACCAAAGGCCAGCTAAAATAGTCGCGCTGCAAATGATCCAAATTACTGGCTGCCGCGCGCCCCACCACGGCTCGGACGTTGAGCGTCCCACAGAAATATTTTCCTTCGGATAGTCAAACTGCGCGCAACCCAACAGCGAACAAATCTGAAAATAATTCCGGTGCAATTCCAGTTGCACGTCAGAGGTTTGTCCAGCGCGCCCCGTCTCCTCCATTTCAATCAACGTAGAGAGAAATTTTCTCTGAGTCAAAATTCCCGAGACGACATTTGTCAACGCGCCATTCTGCAAAGCGGCTTCGTCGGGCAAATTCTTTATCGCTTCCGAAATGGATGGAAAATAATTCGTTTTCAGAAACCAAATCACCGCCGCCGTTGCCAGGAGAGCAACGCTTAGTTTTAAAACGAATACTCTCGACGGGCGCGCGGGAGCGAAGGCAGCGACGCCGCGCGGGGTGAATGGCTGCCACGCGCTCGCCAGTTTGATTTCTGGCATCGCGTAATCGGCAACGGGTTTTTCGGGAACGTCGTCCATGGGCGCATCTTGACACCACCACCATCGGAGCGCCGGTTTGCAACCGGCTTGGCCGCGGCGCATTGATTCAAAGCCGGTTACAAACCGGCGCTCCGTCGCGCGGGAAAAATTTTGTCGCGGTTGGGTGGCAGTGTCGAGATCCGCCCGTCGTCCATCGGTTCAAAATTTGTCGCTTGGTCGCCCTTACGCACGAAGCTTCGCTCGTACCTCTAACGCCGATCTCCACTGAACTCTGGAAACTCCGAATCCCGCGAGCGGGACTGGAAGCCTGCGCTACGTCGTGCCTGCTGTCGGATTTTGCGGTTGCGCTCCGGTCGGCGGCGGGACAACGACAACGGGTAATGGGAAACGGATTTTCATCACGTCATCCACGGAAATTTCCACGTAATAAGTTCCGGCGAATTCAAAATGAACGGGGCTAAACACGGTCACATTAGTGGCATTGCGCGCGGCGTTTTCGAGACCGAATTTCATCTCTCTTTTTCCGAGAACGGTAGTCTGGTCTGGAGCAATCAATCGAACCGTTTCCGTAAATTGCCCGAACCCGGCGGTCCAACGATTGAAAATACAAAGCTTCCCCGCCGTGACGGGAAGTTGCGGCACGCGAATCAAATCAATCACGCCGATGAGGATCAAATTTCCGTTGGCTTCCAGGCGCACGTCTTCGCAGACGAGAGAACATTGCAGGTCGGGTAAAATTCGGGAGGCTTGCATGAGAATTCAAAATTAAAAATTACAAATTAAAAACTTAGCGCGTTGCCAGTTCCGCGGCGCGAACGGTGTTTCGTAACAACATGGCGATGGTCATCGGCCCGACACCGCCAGGGTTGGGCGTGATTTTTCCGGCCACTTTTTGCACAGCCGCAAAATCCACGTCGCCGACTAAACGCGAACCGCCTTTTGCGAAAGGATCGTTGACGCGATTCACTCCGACGTCAATGACGGTGGTCCCGGGGTTCACCATTTCCGCTTTGACAAATTCAGCGACGCCAATGGCCGCGATGAGAATATCCGCGCGCTGACAATGCCCCACAATGTCACGCGTTTGCGAGTGACAAATGGTGACGGTGGCGTTGGCGTTTTTTCCTTTTTGCATCAGGATTGCGGCCATCGGTTTGCCCACAATATTTCCACGACCAAGCACCACCACTTCCGCGCCGGCAATTTTTATTTGCGAGCGGATCAACAATTCGTGAATGCCAGCCGGAGTGCAGGGAGCAAATCCCGTCGTGTCGCCGAGGAGCAACTTGCCGATATTGACGGGGTGAAAACCATCGACATCTTTTTGCGGGGAAACGGCGGAGAAAATTTTTGTCTCGCTGATTTGTTTTGGCAACGGCGCTTGCACCAGAATTCCGTGAACCGCCCGATCCTCGTTGAGGCCATGGACGACCGCAATCAATTCTTCTTCGGAAGCAGTTTCGCGAAGAACTTTTGTCTCCGACAAAATGCCGAGGCGCGCGCAGGTGCGCGATTTCATGCCGACGTAAATTTGTGAGGCGGGATCTTCTCCGACGCGGACAAAAAATAATTTCGGCTGGATGCCGCGCGCTTTGAGAGCGGCGAGGCGGCGCGCGGTTTCCTCGTGGAGTTGTTCGGCAAGCGCGCGACCGTCGATCAAATTCTCCACGGTCAACGCGGGTCGATGGTTTCGATTTCGATGACCGGTGTGTTGGGCCAGCGTTTGTCGATGGATTCTTCACCGGTGACGACGACGTTCATGCCGATCCAACTTTTCAAAGTGAAACCGGGCTGCGGATTGTAGAGGTAATTGATGATTTTTCGCGTCTCGGGATTTTCCAATGCAAAGTAAGAGGGTGTTTGGATATTGATCGAACGACGGACGATTCCTTCCCGCGTGACGATGCGTTTGGGCAACGGTTCCTCAACCGGCGGGGGAGTGGCGGGCACCACAGTTGGCGTCACATTTTCCGCGGGCGGCGGCGTAGCTGGAGGAGTAGTCGCGGGAGCTTCGACGGCGGGCGGCGGGGCGTTGACTTGTGTCGGCGGAACCGCGACGACTTCCGGCGCGACAACCGCCGGCGGAGTTATGATCGGCGCGGCGGGAGTCCTCTCGATCAAATCAGCGGCGACAAAAGCGTAAGTGTCGGGCGGCGTTTCGATTTCGCTCCACTCGCTGACGGTGCGAATTTCTTTGACCACATCGCCTTTTTTCAAGAAGCCGACCACACTGAAATTTTCTCCGGGACCGGCGCGAACTTTTAATCTTTTTGGCACGACCGTTTTCCCGGCCTGATCGAGGAAACTGGCGTTGACCCACACCGGCGTGTTGCTCGGCATGGCGATGCGGAACCATTGCGAAGGCTCGTCCTGTTTGGTTTTTCCGAGAGTAATTTCTTCGAGCAGCTTGACTGTTTCTCCCTTGTGCAACTTGGTAATCACTTCGCCGATGAAAGAAGGTTGGCCTCGAACATTGACGTTGCGCTGGAGAACGAGGCCATTATCCGGCGGCTCAATCGCGACGTGGCTCGTGGGTTTTAGGGAGGAAGGCTCAGCGGACGGAGCGGTCTTCGGAGCTTTGGCGGGCGCTTTTGTTTTTTTGGATTTCTTTGCGGTCGGTTTTGCTTTGGCTTTTGTTTTTTTGGCGGGAGCAATTTCCGGCGCGGTATTTGTCGAAGGCGCAACCGTCGGCGAGGAGGGCGCAACGGGCGCGGGCGAATTTGTTTCCGCCACAACAGGCGAGGTTGAAATTATCAGAGCTAAAATAAAACCATTTATCATTTTCATAACTTGGGAAGTAGAGATTTAATCTCGGCTTCTGTCAATGTCCGCCATTTTCCTTCGGGCAATTCTCCGAGCTTGATCGGCCCGATTTTTGTTCGTTGCAGCCGGTTCACCGTCAATCCTTGAGCCTCGAACATCCGGCGCACTTCGCGATTTTTTCCTTCGCTCATTTCCAGCTCTACCACACTGCTGCTATTGGTCGCCGACACCAAACGCGCTTTTTCCGCTTTCAAAATGTCGCCGCCCTCTTCGATTCCCTGAGTTAACTTTCGCACGATCTCAGGTCTAACTTTTCCTTCGACTGTGGCCAGATAAGTTTTGCGAACGCCATAGCGCGGGTGAGTCAGGCGCAAACAGAAATCGCCATCGTTCGTCAGGAAAATCAATCCCTCGCTTTCGTAATCCAGGCGGCCCACCGAATACAGATTGTTCCATTCGCGCGGAAGCAAATCGCCCACCAGCCGGCGCGGAGAACTTTCGTCGCGCGCGCAAAGAAATTTTCGCGGCTTGTGCAATGCCACGTAAATCTTGCGCTTGGATTTTATCCGGCGCCCATCGACCTCTACGCGATCGTGATCCGGGTCGATCTTCGTTCCCAGTTCGCGCACGACCTTGCCATTCACCGCAACTTGACCATCCAAAATAATTTTCTCACTGGCGCGTCGCGAAGCCAACCCGGCGTCTGCCAAAAATTTTTGCAAGCGAACCATAAGAGAAACGCGGAACGCAGAACGCGGAACGCGGAAAAAAGTAAATACGGCTCGTCACGGATTCCGCGTTTCGCGTTTCGCGTTTCGCGTTGGTTTCAGGCGTCGGGTTTGGTTTTGCGCAATCCGCTGACGCGGTCGCCCTCTTTCCATTGGCCGCGTTTTTTCAATATGGCGACACGTTCAAATCTTTTGAGGACGTTACGTTTGCCGCCGGTGTTGCTGGCGGCGCGGAGACTGCGATGCTGTGACATAAATTTTTTGACCCGCTCGTTTTGGAAACGGGGGGAGTTAAGTAACACGCCAATGTTTAATTGCAAATCGTTATTCGTTCGCAGTTCAATCCCCTGAACTATTTGAAATGACATGAAAATAATTTCTCGCTGGTTGATTCGGTTCGCTCTCCTTCTCCTGCTCGTTTCTCAAACTCGGGCTGAGACAAACTCCGTTCCGCCGCGCGAACGGAGTTTGATCCTTATTTCGATTGATGCGTTTCGCGCCGACTATTTGCAGAAATTCAAGCCGCCGCACTTAATGAAGCTGGCGGCAGAAGGAGTTCACGCGGAGAAATTGATCCCTGTGTTTCCGACCATGACGTTTCCGAATCATCAAACGATCGTCACTGGTTTGCGCCCGGAACATCACGGCGTGATTCACAACAATTTTTTCGATCCGGAACGCAAAGAAAGTTTTGCGTTCAATAAATACAAACCGGAAGATTCTTTTTGGTGGAGCGGCGAACCAATTTGGGCGACGTCGGTCAAACAGGGATTGAGAGCCAACTGCATGTTCTGGCCGGGGACAGGCGTGAAAATGGCGGGGGTTTTGCCGACGGAATTCAGACCTTTTGAAAAAGATCCTGATCCGATTGGCTGTGTCGAGCCGGTATTGGTTTGGCTCGATCAACCCGTGGAAAAACGCGCGAGCCTATTGATGACTTATTTTCATCATGTGGACAGCGCGGGGCATCACGACGGCCCCGATTCCCCAAAAATGTCCGAGGCGGTGAAGCTGGTGGACGACGCCATTGGTCACCTCATTGATGGAATTCATCAACGCAAATTGGGTGACGTCGCGAATGTGATCATCGTCTCTGATCACGGGATGAAGGAAATCAGCCAGAACCGAATGATCGTGCTCGGCGATTTCGTCGATTTGGAAAAAGTGCAGGTGGACTTTTCCGGCGCGCTCGCGGGGTTGCGTCCGTTGGATGGAAACGTGGACGCGCTTTACGACGCATGTAAATCCAAGGAAAAAAACTTCCGCGTATATCGTCGGGAAACTATGCCGGCGCGTTTTCACTTCACCGCAAACCCGCGTATTCCTCCGGTTATTTTAGTTGCGGACGATGGCTGGTATTTGCGCAATCGTTCCCTCACGCCCAACAAGGCGACGCACGGTTTCGATCCTGAGCTGGATTCGATGGGCGCCACATTCATCGCGTGGGGGCCTGCATTTCGACGCGGCGTCACGATCAAGCCGGTGGAAAATGTTCACCTCTATAATTTACTTTGCGCAACGCTCGGCCTAAGACCCGCACCGAATGATGGGGATGACCGCCTGGTGAAAGAAGTGTTGGCGAAATGATCAATCACGGGACGCGCCATGGAATGGGTTTGTTTCACGTTCGACTCAGTCGCGTATTTATTGACGCAACCGGAAAAAAATCCGGCTGGACCGGTTAACTCGCCGTGAGGAAACCCGAGTTGTCAGCTATTTCGCGGTCACGATGACGTAATTCTTTTTTCCTCTGCGCAGGAGAATGTGTTTACCGAAAAGCAAATCGGTTGTGGTCACGGCGCGTTGAAAATTCGTTTCGCGAACGTTGTTGATATTAACTCCACCGCCTTCGACGTCTTTTCGCGCCTGTCCTTTTGATGGACAAAGGCCGGAATGAACGAGCAATTCAACAAGCGGAATTCCTGCGCCGTCGAGTTTTGATTTTTCCAGATCCTTCGTCGGAACTTCGCCGATGATTTCGTTGAAAGTGGTTTCGGCCATTCCTCCGAGTCCGCCGCCGAAAAGAATTTCGCTGGCGCGAACGGCTTCCGCAGTTGCGTTCTCGCCGTGAATTAAATCAGTCACAGTTTTGGCCAACGCTTTGTGTGCCGCGCGCGCGCCGGGATTTTCATTGTGCGCTTTTTCCAGCGCTTCAATTTCTTCGCGATTCAAAAAGGTAAAATATTTCAGGTAGCGGATAACGTCGCGATCATCGGTGTTAATCCAAAATTGATAAAATTTGTAAACGCTCGTGCGCTTCGCATCCAACCAGATTGCGCCCGCTTCAGTTTTGCCGAACTTGGTTCCGTCCGCGTTCGTAATGAGCGGAAGCGTCAGGCCGAAGACGTGTTTGCCAAGTTTCTTGCGCGTGAGTTCGATGCCAGCGGTGATGTTGCCCCATTGATCGCTGCCGCCGATTTGCAATTCACAATTCGCGTCGCGAAAAAGCATGTAAAAATCAAACGCCTGCAAAAGCATGTAGCTGAATTCGGTGTAGCTGATGCCGGCCTCGCGGTCCTCCATGCGCGCGCGGACGCTTTCTTTGGCGACCATCTGGTTCACGGAAAAATGTTTTCCAATGTCGCGCAAAAAATCCAAAAACGAAACGCCCGCCGTCCAACTCGCGTTATCGAGCAAGCGCGCTGGATTGGTTTTCGTTTCAAAATCGAGCAGGCGTTTCAATTGCTCCTTCACGCTGGCAATATTGCGGTCGAGAATTTCTTTGGTGAGCAATTGCCGCTCTTGCGTTTTGCCGCTCGGATCGCCAATCGAACCAGTTGCACCACCGGCCACAGCGATGGGATTATGCCCAAAATTTTGAAAACGCCGCAACGCAATGAGCGGAACAAGATTGCCGACGTGAAGCGAATCGGCGGTGGGATCGAAACCGCAATAAAGTGTTAGATGTTTATTCTCCCAACCCATTACCTCATTGAATTTTTGAACAGCCTCCGAACCGTATTTAGTAAAGAACTCTTCGGGATGGGAAAACTGGGATATCAATCCACGCCATTGCAATTCGCGAAAAATATTCATGAACGATTGGAAGTTATCGCCCAAAGAAATCGGCTCAAGGAAATTTGGCGTGCGCCGTTCCAAGCGCGACTCTCATTAACACCGTGGCTTTAGCCTGGTGAAAAAGATAATCGACGGAGGATGAACCGTTAACGGTTTATCTTCCCCCCCCGAAGCCGTTAAAACGGCTAAAACTTTTGTCCTGCCTCTTATCACCGGGCTAAAGCCACGGCGTTAATGAGATTTCAGATCCTCAAATGCGCTCCACCGTTTTGCGCTGCGTCATTTTAGTTCGAACGATTTCCAATACGCATTGCCGGGAATTTTGTCGTGCAGTAAAACGCGTTGATACAAACGCAACTGAATCTCCTGATTGGCAAACGCGCTCAAATCGACCTGGATGCTTTCCCATTTACGCTCGCTGGATTGTTCCGTCGTGCCATCGATGATCTTTTGCAACACCCGTTTGTTTCCGGCGTAAACTTCAAGGTTCCAGGCGCGAGCCGCATCAACTCCAGCTTGAAAAGTCAGAGAAGGTTGTGCGCTCAATTTCAGATTGCGGCGCAGCACAACGCCGCGAACGGGATCGCGTGGCCAGGTCGCGAGCACGTCGCCTTCGAGATGCGTGATGCCGCGAAGGTTGCCCGAGCCACCGACCGTTCCACCAAAACCGGCGCGTTCCAATTTCCAATCGGGATTCCACCACTTCGTCAGGTCGGCCAGAGCGAAAAGTTCGGCGGGCTGAGTGGCCGGTCTTTGTGTTGGAATGGAAAAGTTTCCTCCAGAGATTTTTGCTCCGTCCCGCAAGAGAAATTTTTCTCCGACTGCAACAGTGCGCCTCGCCAGGTCAGAAATTTTTTCGTTCACCGATGGAGTGAGTTTCACGCCGCCCATTTCCGCGCCAACAATTCTGTCGTGCAATGGCTCGGTCAGATTTTTGGGCAAACATTTCATTCCGTGCATCGCTCCAACAACGGCGGCGGCGTTGGCGGCGTTGCAATCGGCATCGGTAAAATCGGCTGCTCGATAAATGATGTTCACCGTTTTCAAAAAATCTCCTTCGCCAAACCAAACACCAAGCGCGGCGATTCCGCCATTCGGCACGGCATTGTTGGTCCAGGGATATTCGGTGTGCCAGCGGTCTTCGATGGCGTCGGCGATTTCTTGCGCGCTTTTTCCGGCGTCAGCCATCCCGATGATTTCGTCGAGGCATTTTCGGTAGGGCGAAGCGGGATGAATCATCCGCGCCGCTTTTCTCACGATGACGTGTGTGTCGTGTTCGACGAAAGCCAGGCTGACCATTGCAGCCATGAAAACCGCGCCGTCCGTTCCTTCGGCGTAACCGTTCACGTGACCGAAATTGCGCGCAAGTTTCCCAGCGAGGTTTGGCATACCGGGCGCGAGCAATCCGTAAATGTCCGCGCTGAATTGGGGGCCGATGGAGAACCAAAATTTATTGTAACGCGGATGGCCGGTGTCCGGCGCTTTGAGGCCGCGTTCCAAAAGCAATCGCGCCTGCTCGCTCGAACCCCAGGAGCCGCAGGAATTTTTTTTCCATTGTTCACCGAGTTGCTCAACGGTCATGTCGATTCCGTAATTTTCAAAACCGCGAATGGCGCACATTTCGTAATACCAATCGTCATCCACGGGGGCGGCGGAATATTTTTTTGGATATTCCTCAACCCATTTGGTGGAAGCGACTTTGTGCTCGAATTGAAAACCCATGAGGCACGCGATGATCTGCGCGGTCCACGCGGCTTGAACGCGGTCTTCATAATCGGCGCGAGAAAGCCAAAAAGTCTCTGCGCGCAGAGAATTATTTTTTGGCGGCGACGCGCAGCCGAAAAAACTAAACAACAAGGTAACGGCGCAAACCCGCGAAATAAATTTTTGCCTTAAGAATTTCATAATTGGAATGAGCGCGACCGGGTAGCATCTGCCTCCGGCGGGTGCGAATTTACCTCTCCGTTTGATCTTCGGCGTTCGATGTTTGAAATTAGCGAACATCGAACATCCAACCTCCAACAGTGAACATCGGATGAAGGGTTTCTTCGCACCCGCCCGAGGCAGAAGCTACCCCACCCTTTCCTATTTCTGTTTCGGACGGTTTTTATATTTCCCGTAGAGCCGGGTGTGGCGCGTTTCCAGATTGATTTCTTTTCCGGCAATCCAGAGCCGTTTCACGTTGGAGCGAATGTCAAAAATATTTCCGTCCGACGCGAAGAACGTGGCTTCCCTGCCAGCTTCGATTGAACCGAGGCGATTAGTGACACCGAGCAGTTGCGCGGGAATGAGCGTGATGCTTTTCAGCGCGTCATTTTCCGGCAGGCCAAAGGCCATCGCCTGCGCGGCCACGTAAGGCAAATTTTTTATCAAAGCCGCATCAAAGGTTGCCGCGCCCATTCCTAAAGCAAAGACGACTCCATTCGTGCGCAAAATTTCCGGCGCGCGAAAATTTACGTCATAACTGTCCGTGTCGCGAGCGGGCTGGCTGAAAACGTGTTCGTAAATAACCGGCACTTTTTGCAGGGCAATTTTTTGAGCGAGCAGCGCGGCATCGCGTCCGCCCACCAGAACAATTTTGAAGTGATTGGTCTCCGCCCAATTCAGAGCGGCTTTGATTTGGCGAAGCTCATCGGCGTGGACAAAAATAGGATTTTCCCCTCGAACAAAAGGGCGCATCGCTTCCCACGCGGGAGTTTTCTCGAAAACGGATTTTTTGTCTGAAGCGGCTTTTTCGTACGCGCGCGCCTCCTCGAAAAAATCTTCGAGCGAACGTAATTTTATCTGGCGTTCCTTGGCTTGATCTTCGGGCGACTTCCATTTGGATTTGTCGCGGAATTTTTCTTTCGGCCGATTGTCCAGTTCCATGCCCGGCCAATAGACGTGGAGCGCCGCCGGTTTTTTGATCGCCATTTGTTCCGCAGTCCAGCCGGTCAACGAGATGAGGCCCGACTGCCCGGCGACGATTCCGCCTTGCGGCGCGGGTTCGATGTGCGTGATGCCGTTGGCGCGCGCGACAGGAATTAATTCCGAATCGGGATTGACCGCGATCCACGACTCAACGTCCGGCGTGTAATCGCCGACTTCGGCATCATCGCGCGTGGAACGGACGCCGGCGATTTCGCTCAAACCGAGCGCGGTGTCCAACGCGATGAGGCCGGGATACAAGTGCAATCCTTTGAGTGAAACCACCGCGCCGGTCACGCGAACATTGGTCCCGACCTCCACGATTTTTTCGCCATCAATCGCGATCATGCCTGGAGAAAGTATTTCGCCGCTGACGGTGTGGATGATGGCGTCGGCGAAAATTATTTTTTCGGCGATGGCGGAATTGGAGGTAGAGAAATTGATTGCACAGATGAGGAACGTCGAACATCCAACGTTCAACGTCCCACGTCCAAGGTTTTTCCGATTTCGGTGTTCGAGGTTTGGTCTTTGCAAATTAGACGGTGAAAAATTCCGAGAAGCCGTCTGCTCGGTAGAAGCTGAGGTGAGGAGGCGGTTTTTGTTTGAGAAACCGCGAATCCGCCTCCTCACGTCGGCGGCTACGAATGTGGTCGAACTTATGAAATCAGTGGTAGTCATTGAAATGTCTTTCCTTGTTCCCAAACAATTTTTCCCCCGACCATCGTCAGCAAAACTCTTGTCGAACGGAGATCATCGGCGGGACACAGCATGACGTCACGATCAATCAGGATCAAGTCGGCGAGCTTGCCCGGCTCAAGGGAGCCTTTGCTTTTTTCTTCAAAATTCAAGTAGGCGTTGTTGATGGTGTAGAGACGAATCGCCTGCTCGCGGGTCAGCCGCTGCTCGGGTTTGTCCACGCGGCCGCGCTCGGTCTGGCGCGTGACGGCGATCCAAATCCCCAGCCACGGATTCCATGGATTGGTGCTTTCGATCGAATCACGTTGCACCATGTGATCACTGCCGCCGCCGATGACGAGTCCTTTCTCGAGCCAACTTTTCCACGGTTGAAACCATTTCATTCGGCGCTCGCCTAGAATTTTCAGGAGGCTCGCGCCATCTTTGTAAAGCCAAGCCGGCTGGACGTCAGCGGAAATTTTCAAGCGCTGACACTTTTCAAAGTTGTCCGCGGATTGGAAATTGGCGTGAGTGATGAGGAAACGCCGGTCGCGAATATCCATTTGCTTCTGAATATTTTCGTAACAATCGAGCAACACATCGGGCGACGCTTCGCCGGTGCAATGCGCGGTCAATTGCCATCCGCGTCGCGCGGCTTCAAGATAAAGCGGGTTCAAAATGTCCGGCTGGACGTTGAGCAAGCCGCGGTAATTTGGGTCGGTGATTTGATAAACATCGCTCGCACCCCACGGCTCGCGCATGTAAGCGGTGCCGATCAACATCCCGCCATCAAGCATGACTTTCAGCGGGCCAATTCTCACCCAGTCATCGCCAACGCCGGTTGGGCCGTAGCGAGAAGGGATGGTTGGATTGTTGGATTGCTGGATAACGACTGATTCGATGTTCGATGTTCGATGTTCGATGTTCGACGTTGAATTTTTTTCCCCCGCAGTTCCAAATGTCATTTCATCCAATTTCTTTATCGCTTCTTCAATCGTCTTCGGAACGGGTTCCATCATTCGCGTGCAATCGACCCGAACCGTCAATTCGCCGGTCTTCGCCAAATCGCGAAAAAGATCAATCGCTTCCGGCTCAGTGCGCCGCTCGCCGATGCTGGTGATCCCCTGCTGATTGTAGAGCGCATGAAGTTTTTTGACCGCGTCGCGTTGCTCGCCAGCAGTCGGCTTGTAAGCGGACACTGCGCCTTTCAATAATTGCGCCGCGTTACGCAGCAAACCCGTTGGCTCGCCCGTTTTTGCATCCTTCACAATTTCGCCCGGAGTTGGATCGGGTGTGTCGCGAGTGATACCGGAAATTTCCAATGCCTTGGAATTGGCGATGGACACAGGCCCGGAATTCCAATGCACCGGATTATTGGGCGCGGCTTCGTCGAGTTCGGCTTTGGTTGGCAAACGCTCTTCGGCCAGTCGCGTCGCGTAAACTCGTTCCAGGACGATCCAACTTCCGGCGGGCTTTTTCTTTACTTGCTCGCGAATCCATTTTTGCGCGTCGGCAATCGAGCGAATAAACGGCGCGCCGCCGCCGAGTTGGCTGACCGATGCTTTGTAGGAATGAACATGGCTATCGTAAAGTCCCGGCATGACCGTCTTGCCTTTCGCGTCGATGACTCGCGTGTTCGCGCCAATAAATTTCTGTGTGGCAGAATTTTTTCCCACGAAAATAATTTTGTCACCGCGAACGGCGATGGCTTCGGCGGCAGGTTGATTTGAATTAACGGTGATGACGTTGGCATTGCGAATAACGAGGTCTGCGCGCTCGCGCCAGCCAGTTGAGCGACAGGCGGCGCACGCGAGAAAAATAAAAACGCCCAGTGCGACTCGGACAAAAAATCTCATGCAGCAAATCCGTGTACCTCTTGAACTCCCGTGACGCGAGCGGAAAAATTTTTTACGCCGCAAAAACTGAAGGGGGTGGGGCGAGACTCCCGTCGAGTAGCCAAGAAAGATCGTCTGAAAAAAACGATAACGGAGAAGACTGTTCGCTGACTCCTGCTATTTCACCGCCGGTTTTTCCAACTCGCACACCAGAATCTTGAAGCTGCCCGAAATCATTTTCGGACGCTGCCGGGGCGCACCCGGAGTTGGTGCGGGTGCTGGCTCATATTTTGCCGCAGCCAAATAAATTTTATGCGTTCTCGGATCCAGCGTCATGGTTTTCGAACCGCGTTCCGTTTTCAACGTTTGCACCACGGTGAGTTTGTCCGGCGAATCTTCATGGGCAATCGTGACCGTCCCTTCGCCGTTGGAACTGAAGGCAAATTGTGTTCCCGGATCGAACGCATTTGCATCCACTCCATCGCCGATCGGCACCGTCGCGATCACTTTCCCGCTCACGCTGTCCATCATCACCATCAATTTATTATTGCAGCCGAGGAACAGCCGATGATGCGCGAGATCAATGGCCAGGCCCGATGGCTTCCTCCCCGGGCGCAATGGGCCAACGATTTACCACCTGATGCGTCTTGCTGTCGATGACCGCGACTTCATTCTTATCTTCGATGTTGCAATACACGCGCCCGGCCTTGGAGTCGGTCACGGCAAATTCCGGTTTGCCCGAGAAGGGAATCGTCGCGACCACTTTTGCTGACTTCGCGTCGAATACCGTGGCCGAATGGCTGCGCCCATTGAAGGCATAGACTTCTTCCTGCGCCGGTTCGAAAAGAATGGCATCGGGATTTTCGCCGGTGCCCACCTTGGAAAGCGTCTGCAATGTTTTCAGATCAACAATGCTGACTTTATTCTCACGACCATTGCTGCAAAAGGCGCGCCCCAACCGGGGAGCAAGCGCCACTCCGTGAATACCGGGAGTATCCGCGATTTCTCCAACGACGGTTTCTTTGTCGAGGTCAATGACCACCACTTTATTCGCATGACTGACGTAAAGTCGCCGCGCCTCTGCATCGACAGAGAGATAATCCCACCCGCCTTCGCCGCCGACCGCAATCTCCTTCGACACATGGTAAGGATTGTCTCTCGCGTGGCTGATGCGAACGAAAAAGACGCACAAGGTAATGAGGGCAATGGTGTCGATGAGGTGCCGAGATGTTTTCATAAATAAAACGATGGGTTATTTCGCCGCGAACATAGACGCTCAAATTTCTTTTCCCAAGAACATTTCGCCAGCGAACAACAGGAGGGGCGCATCTCACTAAATTGCAGGTTTCAAATGTTCGGAAAAAGGCGGCAACGGAACGCCGATCTCCTGATCGGCAGAGGAACGGTCTCCATTTTCCGCAAGCCGATCAGGAGATCGGCGTTCTGTTATTTTGCAAGAAAGTGAGATGCGCCCCAAGCGTAGCTAAGTTTTTAACCTTTAATCCGAAGCAGTCCACGTTCGTGAAAATGGAAACTCTTGGCCCGCCGGATTGGCTCGCGACTTTATTTATCGGGCGGAGGAAACAGACGGGTCGCATTGGTTTCCGAAAGGCCGATTCGCCAAAGCATATTGCTTCGCGAGTAAATGACGCCGTTGCCATACCACTGCGGAATGCTGTGCTGGTCGATTCCGCAATCTTCCACGAGCGTGCGGGTCTCGCCCGTTTGCAAATCGCGCAGATAAACTCCGCTTACTTTGTCGCCATCGGAAAATTCGCGCCCGCCGAAAAGATAGTAACGCCCGTTATTGTCGAAACTGTCGGACCATTCGAATTTAAAATCGGCGTCAATGAGTTTCAGGCTGCCGGATGGCCGCTCGATTTTGGCGAGGAAGGAATTTGTCGCCTCCCAACGTTTGTAGGTGTCAGTAAAATAAAACTGATATTGTCGTCCATCCCACATCGGAAATGGTTTGACGTCATCCCTGGAAAGGTCAGTGCTGAATTTATTTTGTTTGAGGAACTCTTTTATGGCATCGGCTTTCAACAGAACGGAAGTCTTCTCTCTCACGACATCATACAGCGCGAAATCCCGGTCATTCGATTTGTATAAAATGGCCGTCTCGTTCCACCAGCCCACCGGGATACCGCGTATCGTGATCTTGGTCATTTGACTCTTGTCCAAATCGCAAAGGAAAACTTCCGAGCCGGAGTTGGCGGTCGGGCGCGTGAAGCCGTAACGATAGGTGGGCGAAGGATACCAGCGGCTTCCCGCGCCTGCGAATTGATACATTCGGCCAACTGGCTCGGCGTGATTTTTTTTCCGGTCGAACACCTCGAAACTCTCTTCGATATTTCGAGTGGAGAGAGTGAGTTTTCCGCCAGTGATACGGCCAACCAATTGGAAAAGTTTTTCCTTGAACGAACCCGGGTTTCCCATCAGCAGAACTTTGGATTGATCGCGATTGCCGAATTCAGGCCAGCCATTGATCAATTCGCCCAGGACTTTTTTGTGCTCGATGTCGTAAAGGTAGGAGTGCGAAACGCGTTTATTAAAAACAGAAATCCAAACCAGACCACCTTCAAAAGGACTCGGCAGAAGAAAATTATAATCCATCTCTGTGTAGGCTCCGCCTTTGAAACCAGCGGGCGCGGGCACGAAGCGGGGCGCGTTGGATTGCGACGGCGATGGCAACAGCAACGCGAGCAGCACCACGCCCATGATGATGAGTAAGGATACAGTGATTATTCGCTTCATCTGCATTTAATCAGACCGAACACCCGCGAAAGTGTCTTGCTCATTTTTCAAGAGAGCGAGCATGGCGAACGCAAGTGAAGTTTCTGGATTCCCAACGCCACTCGCCTCTCTCGTGAATGGAGGGTTGTTAACGCGAAAGACTGATCAAACGCTCTCGGCCTCATTTAGGGCGCATCTCAATTTCTTGCAAAATAACGGAACGCCGATCTCCTGATCGGCTCCCCGAAAATGTAGAGCGTTCCGATGCCGATCGGAGATCGGCGTTCCGTTGCCACCTCCTCCGGAGATTTGAAACCTGCAATTTAGTGAGATGCGCCCCCTCATTTAGGAAAGACCATTTGTGATCGTGACTCCGGGGCGTTCTGGCACCCGGCTCAACTCTTGTTCGGACTAAGCCGCAACCATGCGGTGGAGAAAAAGGGAAACCACAGATGGACACAGATGAACACAGATAAAAGGTCGAGGAGCCGGACCCGATTGAGTTCACGATTCGGTGAGAGTCGGGCTAACGTCTGGCCGCATTCGCATCTGTGTCTATCTGTGTCCATCTGTGGTTTCCATCTTTCTTTGTCTGCATAGTTACGGCTAAGACAGCGCGCTTTTGCTTAGGCCGCTTTTTTCAACGGCGCGGATTCTTTGATCAACTTCCCATGGTGCTCTTTGAGATATTTTTGCAGGTCAACAATCGATTCGATTTGAGTGGTGACTCTTTTTTGGTCGAGCGTTTTGCAGTGCTTGAAATGAGTCAGATGCCGGCCAACGCCGACAATTTTGATATGAGATTCAGGCAACTGCCAAAGCTGATCTTTTTCCAGAATGTAAATGTTTTTCATGTTTTTGTATTGCAATACAGTAGCAGAAATTCGGCAAGATTCCACCAGCAGCGCACTCGTATTTGCAAATTACTTGCGTAATGCCAGCGCCCGATATTTTCTACCGAGAGATGATTACTCGCTGTTTCATTTTCTTTCTCGCGCTTTGCGCCACGGTTCTCGCGGCGGAAGTTAAATCTACTCCTCCCGTCTCAGCGTCGCGGTTGGATCGCACCAATCTCCTGCTGTTTCACGACGCGACTGGAAACGTGGCGCAGGGCAAAACAAAACGTGATTGGGCAAAGCGTCGCGCAGAAATTCTCCACGCCATGCAGGAAGTCATGGGTCCATTACCGGGAAAAGGGAAACGTTGTCCGCTCGATGTTCAGATCGTTGAGGAAGTGGATTGCGGCTCTTACATTCGCCAATTGATCAGCTACCAGTCGGAACCGAATTCGCGTGTGCCAGCCTATTTGCTCGTCCCGAAAAATGTTTTGCGAAAAAAGTCGAAAGCGCGCGCGGTGCTTTGTTTACATCCCACCGATGCGCAACTGGGACACAAAGTTGTCGTCGGCCTTGGAGGAAAAGAAAATCGAAACTACGCGAGCGAATTGACGGAACGCGGTTACGTGACGTTAGCTCCGGCGTATCCGCATCTCGCCGATTACGCGCCGGATTTGAAATCACTCGGTTACGAGAGCGGCACGATGAAAGCCATCTGGGACAACCTTCGCGGAATCGATTTGTTGGAATCATTGCCTTACGTGAAACGCGGCGGCGTGGCGGCGATCGGTCATTCGCTCGGCGGGCATAATTCGATTTACACGGCGGTGTTCGATCCACGCATCAAAGTCATTGTGTCGAGTTGCGGCTTCGATTCGTATCTCGATTACATGAATGAAAATATCAAAGGTTGGACGAGCGAACGTTACATGCCGAAGTTGTTGGATTATCCTCTCGCAGAAATTCCATTTGATTTTCACGAGATGATAGCGTCGCTTGTGCCGCGCCCTGTTTTTATCAACGCGCCCATCGGCGACACGAATTTCAAATGGCAAAGTGTGGACAGAGTCGCCGTCGCCGCGCGCACGATTTATAAATTGCACCGCGCCGAAAATAATTTGCGCGTGGTTCATCCCGATTGCGCGCATGATTTTCCCGATGAAGTTCGCGAGGCGGCGTATCAGTTCATCGACGAAAAATTGAAATAGAAACTTGCCCAGTAACGGAGCGCCGGTTTGCAATTCCGGGTAGCATCTGCCTCTGGCGGGTGCGTGACGACTCTGTCTTTTTCTTAAAAAAAACGGTCGCCCCAACAAGTCTTTTCGCACCCGCCAGAGGCAGATGCTACCCGGCGATGGCGAAAGGTTTTTTCTTGATCCGGGCGCATCGACTGAAAGCCGGTTGCAAACCGGTGCTCCAACGGGCAATTGCAGCTTCGCCGCGCTGAGTTCATCCGTGGTTAAAAATTGCTTTTTACGACATCGTTGCCTCTCAGATTTTCCCTGAGCAAATCGCGGTTGACACACAAAAGCCGTGTGTTAAAAAAACCGCGTCGGCGAAAGAAATGCGGTGTCGGTGTCAGAAGACAGATGGTCCAAAGTGACCTTGTGATTGCTGCCGGTGCAGAATCTCCAACACGCCTTTTTGAGCGGATACTCAACACATGAGCGAAAATAGATTGTTCGTTGGAAACCTCGCGTATCAAACGATGGAAAACGACCTCCAGGAGTATTTCTCCCAGGCGGGCACGGTCACTTCGGTGAACCTGATGTTGGACAAATTCACCGGCAAATCTCGCGGATTTGCTTTCATCGAATTTGCAAATCCGGCGGACGCGCAAAAAGCGGTGGAGACATTTCACGGCAAAGATTTTCAAGGCCGCGCGCTGACCGTGAACATTGCGCGCCCGAAAGAAGATCGCCCTCCTCGCCGTGAAGGCGGCGGCGGTGGTGGCTATCGCGGCGGCGGTGGTGGTGGCGGTGGTGGTGGATATCGTGGTGGTGGCGGCGGGCGCGATCGAGAAGGAGGCGGAGGCGGTCGGAGTGATCGTTACTGAGAATTTGCTCCCCCTGTTTTCTCGGAGCCGGTTTTTTTAACCGGCTCTTTTTTTTGCGTGGTAAAGATTTGACACTAATTCCGCTCAACTCTAGTTTGAGCCAACAGAAAAATTATGGCTGAAATCCCAAATTTACCTTCCGGCGCTGTTCCACCCAAACCGGCTGACGCAGTCAAAGTTCAACCAAAAAAAGAAACGGTGCGGATCAATTTGCCGCCCAAGCCCACCGCCTCTCCGACCATCAAACTGCCAACGCTGCCCACCGGCGCGCCGCCCCCGCAAACCGTTTCCGCCGCTGCTCCCACCGCCGCGCCGGGCACCGGACCGAAACCACCCACTCCACCCACTGGCGGCACTGCGGCTCGAGTCGCCGCTCCGCAAACGGGACAACGTTCCGGTGTCTCCGCGCCCGCAGTCCCCGCGCCCCGCCAAGCTCCGCCTTCCGTTTACGTCATCAGCGGGGTGGATAAAGGTCTGGCCATCGCCGCCGCTGTCGCCAGCCTCGCTGCGCTTGGCATCGTAATTTTTCTCGCGTTCATTTTTAACACCCATTCCTAAAATCATTTTACGCAATCGAACGAATATGGCCGCCGCAAATATCGTCACTCTCAACTCAGGAAATTTTTCGGCTGAAGTTCTTAAATCCGCCACGCCCGTCCTCGTTGATTTCTGGGCGGAATGGTGCGGCCCTTGCAAAATGATTGCGCCCGTCCTCGACGAATTGGCGAGTGAGTACGAAGGTCGCGCCACGATCGGCAAAGTAAATATCGATGACGATCAGGCGCTCGCCTCGCAATACGGAGTGCGCGCCATTCCAACTCTCCTCATTTTTAAAGACGGCCAGGTCGCCGAGCAAATTGTCGGCATGCGTTCCAAACGCGATTTGAAATCCAGCCTGGACAAAGTGGTCGCGTAATATTTCGGCGGACGATATGTCCTTCATCGTCACGCCAACTCAACTCAACCGCCGCGCCGAGTTGTATCACCAACTTGGTTCCATGATTTCCGCCGGCATCCCGCTGATCAATGCATTGGAAATGGTCAGCGCCAACCCGACCATTCGGGTCTCTCGCAAAACCATTTTTGGTCTCATCCGCTGTCTCCAGGAGGGAATGACTTTTAGCCAGAGCATGACGCAAGTGCAGGGCTGGTTGCCGGAATTCGATATAGCGCTTTTGGCGACCGGCGAAAAAACCGGACGGCTCGATGCCACCTTCAAATTGCTGGCGGTTTATTATGCTTCGCGCGCGAAAATTATACGCGACACCATTGCCGGCTTGCTGACCACGATGGTGACGCTCCACGTTTTTTTGTTGGTCTTTCCGCTCGGCCTTTTGACTTCCTTCGCCCAGGGAATTATCAACAACGATTATGCCCTGTGCCTCCCGTTTCTCCTGGAAAAACTTGCGGTATTCGGAATTCTTTATGGCGGCGTTCTCTCGCTGATTTTCGCTTGCCAGGGAAAACGCGGAGAACATTGGCGGGCCATGGTCGAGAGCGTTACTCGACGCACTCCCATTTTACGAGTCGCGCAAAAATATCTGGTTCTCTCTCGGCTGGCCGCCGCGTTGCAAGCGCTGGTCAGCGCTGGTGTCTCGATAATCATCGGATGGGATTTATCAGCCGCCGCCTGCGGTTCCCCTTATTTGCGCCGCCAAATTTTGGGATGGAAATCACGACTGGAGAGCGGCTCAACGCCGGGTGAATTGATCAATCAAACCAAATATTTTCCCGAAATGTTTGCCAACCTCTACCACACGGGCGAAGAGAGCGGATCGTTGGACGATTCGCTTGGGCGTTTGCACGCTTACTATCAGGACGAAGGTTTTCGCTTGATGCGGCTGTTCACCTGGGTGATGAACGGCGTCATTTACGGCGCAATCGTTTTGCTGATTGCCTTCAACGTGATTCGATTTTGGACGAATTATTACGGCAACATGCTGAATAGTTTTTGACGACCGCTGCTATGACAATCTCCGCAATCCTCTCCAACGAAGAACTGCGCCAACACGAATTCCCCGTCGTCAAAGAAAAAATTTTTCTCGGCCACGCCGGAGTTTGTCCCCTGCCCCGTCGCGTTTCTGAAGCCATCGCCCACTACGCCACTCTATGCACGCTCGGCGATCAGGAAGCTCTTATTCCTCCAGCGCGAATTCAAAAATTTCGCGAAAACGCCGCGCGTCTCCTCTGCGCGCAGCCCGACGAAATCGCTTTCGTCGGCCCTACTTCACTCGGCTTGAGTTTTGTCGCCAGCGGTTTGTCCTGGAAAAAAGGCGACAACATTCTCATCTATTTCGACGACTATCCTTCCAATGTTTATCCGTGGATGGCCCTCGCCGAAAAAGGCGTGCAAGTCCGATTGATGAATATTCGCGAGTTGGGAAAAATTCGTTCGCTCGATGTGATGGGACAGGTGGATGAAAACACCAGACTCGTCGCGCTCGCATCCAATCATTTTATCGCCGGATATCGAATCGACATCCGCGCCATCGGCGAATTTTTGCGCCAGCGAAATATTTTATTTTGCCTCGACGCCATTCAAACCCTCGGTGCCTTTCCCACCACGGTCGAGAATGTTGATTTCGCCGCCGCCGACGCGCACAAGTGGCTGCTCGGCCCGTGCGCCGCGGGAATTCTGTATGTGCGAAAAGCCGTCCAGGAAAAATTGCGCCCGACAGTTTTCGGCTGGCACAACGTCAGTTGCCCAAACTACACCGCACAAGAAACCATCGTTCATCCGACCAATGCGCGTCGTTACGAAGCCGGCTCAGAAAATTTGCTCGGCCTGGTTGGACTCAATGCCGCCATCGAGATGCTTCTGGAAATCGGCATTGAAAATATTTCGGCTGAACTTTTACGAAAAAGGAAATGGCTTGTCCCCGCGCTACAGAAAAAAGGATTCATGGTTTTGCAAGCAGACGCCCCGCCCGAGAACGCCAGCGCTATCACCAGCTTTTACCGCGAGAATTTTGATTTGTCCGCGCTGCACAAAAAATTGGAAGACACGAATATCATCACCTCGTTGCGGGCCGACCGAACAGGACGCCGCTACATCCGTCTTTCGCCGCACTTTTACAACACAGACTCGGAACTGAATCGCGTTTTGGAATTGTTATAGTGCTTCCGCGAAACAACAATGCACCCGCTCCAATCAACAATAGCGCCCAACCGAAAGGCGCCGGCATGGCCGTCGCGTTGACTGCAAATGGGTGAGGAGTTTCGACAGAAATTTGTGCCTTGGCTGTGAGGAGCACGGTCAGCCCGTCATACTGGACATTAAATACAGGCGGTCATTGCTTTGATGGTATTGAAAGTTTTCTTACGCGCAAGATGGTCAAACAGACCAGCCCCAAGGCTACCAGCGCATACGTGGCAGGCTCCGGCACCGCGGTCGCATAAACGTCAAACTGGAAATATGGGCCAGCAGTTCTAGTCCAGTCTGAACCGTCAGGAGAGGTATTATAATAAATTCCCATATTCCATCTATCACTGGCGCTAGAGAGACCGGGATTTGCAAAACTCCACTTGAAAGAACCATCTTCAATGGCGGTTGCGGATGTCATCACTATAAAATAAACAGTCAAGCGTGACAGCGTAAGGCCGGATGCCGTGTAAGTGTAAACGCCCTTGGCCAGCGGATCTGAACCGCTAAGACTGCCAAGCCTGCTTCCCGGGTTGAACATTGAATTATAATCGTAGATCGCAACAGTAAAGCCACTTGGATTTCCAGATGCGTCATCCATCAGCAATTGAACAGAATTAAGGACATATCCTCCAGGAGCAGTTCCAGTTTGAAATGACTTTGCAAGCCACGCATTGCTTCCAGTGGCCATACTGCCGGTTGGAGTTTCGCCTAAGTTTGACAAGTAAAGAGTGCCTTGGGCTGGTGCAAGCTGCGGTTCAAACAGCCCCACCGCTAACAGCATAATGGTCATTATTTTTTCCATACTGATTCTCTTTTGTTTTCAACGTTAAGGACATTGTAGCGCTGCTTTGATGAAAACTGCTGAATCGAAACCGTTATCATTGAAATCCGCGATGGCGATTTTGATATGGTAAAGAATGCCGGTAGAGATTGGTGTCTCCGCTGTCAGCCGCACGGTCACGCCGTCAAATTGGAAATTGAACGCAGGCGGTTCATTGCTTTGATAATAGTGTAGGCTTTCTTGCGCGCCAGAAGGTCAAACAGACCAGCCCCAACCCCACCAGCGCATACGTTGCAGGCTCCGGCACCGCCGTTGCGTCCAATCCCAATTGAAAAACTCCCTGACGAAGATGAAGCGCCCAGCTTGAGCCTTCGGTCGAGCTGTAATAAATATCGTAAAGTGTCCACGGGTCGCTGGGATTTCGGATGACAGTATTGTCGGCACTCTTCCAAGCATAAGAACCCTGGACAGCAGGGGTTGCGGCAGTGAGGACAATGAAATAAAGGGTGGATGGAGAGAGGGTTATGCCGGAAGCCGTATAAGTGAAAATGCCGCCCGCCGAAGGATCAGGGCCGCTAAGAGTTCCGAGGCTCTGCACAGGCGTGGTACTGGAAGGGTTAAATGGATAATGTGGTGTAGAACTGTTGTAAATCATGACGGAAAAACCGCTTGGCCCGCTGGATGCGCCACCCATGAGCAGTTGAATGGAATTAAGTGCATAACCATTGGGATTCGTTCCCGTGACGAGTAATTGGGCAATCCAGGCATCGCTTGTGACAGCCGCACTGCCGATTGAGGGTCGTGCAAGATTCGACAAATAAATTGTGCCTTGCGCTTGTGCAGCGAGGGGTGCGAACAACGCAACGGCCAAGCGGATGATGCGAATGTGTTTTTTCATACCGGCGCTCTTCTCTCTCTAACCGTCAAGGGCATTGAGTCGCTGCTTTGAGGAAAACTGCTGAATCAACAGCAGTATCGTAGTAATCCGCGATGGCGATTTTGATATGGTTGGTAACGCCGGCGATGATGTGTATCTGCGCTGTAAGATTGGTAGTCATGCCGTCATACTGGACATTGAACACAGGCGGTTCATTGCTTTGATAATAGTGAAGGCTTTTCTTGCGCGCCAGAAGGTCAAACAGACCAGCCCCAAGCCCACCAGCGCATACGTTGTAGGTTCAGGCACCACGGTCGCATTCACCGCAAATTTATAAGGCCCAGTAAATCCAGCCCAATCTGCACCATGCGTGGAACTGGAATAACTGGCGTTCACGGACCAATTATTACTATAGACGAAGCCGCCGAGGTTCCAAATGTAAGAGCCGTTTGCAACGGGCGTGGCAGAGGTAAGGACAATAAAATAGGCCGTGGAGGATGAAAGCGTGAGGCCCGAAGCCGTATAAGTAAAAATTCCGCCAGCCGATGGATCGGAAGGCCCGCTCAGGCTTCCCAGAAGGCTTCCGGGGATACGCCCGTTAGCGCTGTAAAATAAGACATTGAAGCCACTTGGGCTGCCGGTAGCTTGACTCATCAGTAATTGGATGGAATTAAGTTGATAGCTGTTGCCCGTGTTCCCAATGAAAAACTCTTGGGCAATCCAGGCGTCACTTCCCACAGCGCCGGTGCCGCGCGAAGGACTGTCGAGATTCGATAAATAGATTGTGCCTTGGGCGTTTGCCAATTGCGCAGTAAACAAGCCGAATCCTGCCAGGATTATGTGAATGATCTTTTCCATAGTGATCCTCTTTTTGTTTTTCAACGTTAAGGACATTGTGTCGCTGCTTTGATGAAAACTGCCGAATCGTAACCGTTATCATCGAAATCCGCGATGGCGATTTTGATATGGTAAGTAATTCCAGGGAGAATTTGGGTCTGCGCACTAAGCAGCGTGGTGAACCCATCATATTGTACGTTGGCAACCGGTGCGTTAGTTGAATATTTTGGGTCCCCATTGTCCACGTAAAATTGTGGATTGGAATTCTCATTGATAGTACTCACGCTCACAGAGTTGGTAGTACCCGGCACAAGCGCGATGTTATTGGTGTTGATCCAGTTTGTGCCGACGTAGTTTGTGCTGACAAAAATCGCCATCGGATCATTATAGTGATTGATATATTCAGGGTATTCTTCTGACGCAAAAATGTAGTTAAACGTAAGGGTAATGGAATTTGAGGGTGAAATGACGTCGAATTCCAACACGGTGGCATCAATAGTGCCACTGCCTCCAACAAGGGTATCCAAATCAGTGTCACCATTTGTTTGCAAAGGTGAACTTGCAAAATAAGTGTTATTTGGCCCTATGGCATTGGTTATATCTCCTGAAGAGAGGATTACTCCGTTGTCTATCGCCAGGCCCGAACAGATTCCATTCGTAAATGTGCCTCGGGCCACTGCCGCTCCCGTGTAGGAGACATTACTAATTGTCACACACCCTCCAACCAGCAATTGGGCCAGCTCTTGCGGCGTCGGACTGGCATCAACTATTAGATTGGAAGAAGAGCAGGTGCGCGCCCATATAAACAAATTGGTTCGGTCGTTTTTGGGCAACTGCGCCGGAGTTGCATTTCCCGCCACGCCCGTCACGCGTAGCTCTGCTGTCCAGTTGGACCAGGTGAGATCTGATTTGGTCAATATCGCGTAAGGCTGGTTCGTCACCGTGTTGTGAAGAATGACGCTGAACTGGTTGGATACAGCCAGACTATTGGTTGGAACCTCCAACCAAAGTTCATCAGAGGTATAGCTGGCAAACGATCCACCTCCCGAATTCACGTCCATGAGCATTGACTGCTCACTTTGCGCGCTAGTTAAACCTTCATACTTCCAAGTTCGATCATCCAGTAAAAATCCGCCCTCACCTAAATCCCAAGCGGACAAATTAAAAACATTGGCGGGAAATGGCGGCCATTCCGGATTTTTGACAGAGTAAAACATTCCGCTTGGCGGAAGGTTTTCCGGTGGCAGGGGAGGCAGCTTTTTTATAGCTTCCAAGACAAATCCTAACTCACCCTCCGAAATTGATTGGGTTGGTTGATCTGCGAATAATGGAATTACGAACATGATGAAACCTAGGACCGCCGCAGCCACTCCTACTTTGACGCCTCTCATAATTTTTTGTTTCTATCCCATAATTTCGGTTTAAGCGTTCCGACTTTAGCTCAAGATCCGCCAACCGCAATAAAATAGAAGCAGAGATATAGGTATACCTTATGTTTTCATTTTAGCTCTGCTGCTTCTGTTAGCCGCTTGTGTCGGCTATTCCACAACATCGGAAAAGTTTGGGTCAAAGGATTCGGGCCAAACGCCTGAAGGCCAAACTAACGCAAGAAAAATTAGCTGAAAAAGCCGACCTGTCGACCGTCTTCATTAGTGACCTTAAACGGGGAAAAGAAAATGTATCCGTCGATTCACTTCTAAGAATTGCCAGGGTATTGCAAATTCGTGTCCGTAATCTCATCCGCGACTTTTAGCCGCCCCTCTTTCCCGTTTTTTTGCGGGGTGAAGCTACAATTATTTTCCCGCCGCCCTCACCAATAAAACCGGCACGCTGACTTTGTGGCGGACTTCGTTGATGGTGCTGCCGAAAATTATATCGCCGATCAGCCGATGGCCATGCGTTGTCATCGCGATCAAATCACAACGTTCTTTCTCCGCTGTCTTGATGATTTCGGTCGGCGGATCGCCCATCGCCAGATGAGTCGAAACCTTCAATCCATTTTCTCGCAGCGGCGCGGCGACTTTTTCGAGATAGCGCCGGTCCTCTTTCATTTCATCGGACTCGGCCAATTTTAATTTTTCAAAATTGCGCGCCACCCAGCCATCTGCCACGTGCACGAGCAACAGTTCTGATTGAAAATGCGTGGCCAACTCCATCACGTGCGGCAACAAACTTTTGTCCGCGCGGCTGTTTTCCAATGCGACAAGAATTTTTTTATACATTATTTTTTGGGTCCGCGTTTCGTGAGCGCGCGGACATTTCAATTTTTAAATCCGCCCTCTCACGAGACGCGACTGCCAGAACGGACGCGGCTACGAAATCAATTTCATAAACCACTTGGTCACTCCGCTGAAATCCATCAAGTATTTCACGTTCAACGCGACGATAATTCCCGCCGTGAGCCACGCCAGAATTTTTATCCAAAGCGGATTGACGAATTCGCCCATTTTCTTTTGGCTGCTCGTGAAAATAATCAGCGGAATGACCGCGAACGACAGTTGCAGGCTCAAAAGCACCTGGCTGAAAATCAATAATTTTGCCGTGCCGCTTTCGCCATACATCATGGTCACGATCACCGCCGGAATGATCGCAATCAACCGCGTGATCAACCGCCGCAACCACGGGCGCAAGCGAATGTTTAAAAAACCTTCCATCACAATTTGACCCGCCAGCGTGCCAGTCAAAGTCGAGTTTTGTCCCGAAGCCAGCAGCGCCACCGCAAAAAGCGTGCTCGCTCCGATCACTCCCAGCGTCGGCGTGAGAAGTTTGTAGGCGTCTTGAATTTCGGCCACGTCGTTTTGCCCTCGTGTATGAAACGTCGCCGCCGAAACAATCAGAATGGCCGCGTTGATAAACAACGCGAACATCAGCGCTACCGTCGAATCAATCGTCGCAAACTTGATCGCCTCTTTTTTGCCTTCGCGGTTCTGCTCGTATTTGCGGGTCTGCACAATGGACGAATGCAAATATAAATTATGCGGCATCACCGTCGCGCCCAAAATCCCGATGGCGACATAAAGCATTTGCGGATTCTTAATGACTTCAAAACGCGGAATAAATCCGCCCATAACGGCGGCGAATTTCGGGTGGGAGAAAATGATTTCCGCAAAAAAACAGCCGCCAATCGTGAGAATCAAAATGATGACCAGCGCTTCGATGTAACGAAATCCTTTGTTCTGCAAATACATGATCGCAAAAACATCCAGCGCCGTGATGCAAACGCCCCACTCCAATGGAATCTTGAAAAGCAAATTCAGCGCGATGGCTGAGCCGATGACCTCGGCAAGGTCGCACGCGCAGATCGCGATCTCGCACATCAGCCACAGCGCGATGGCCGTCGGTTTTGAATAATGATCGCGACAGGCTTGCGCCAGATCACGGCCGGTGACGATGCCGAGTTTCGCACAGAGCGATTGCAAAAGAATCGCCATCAGATTGGAAATCAAAATGACGCTGAGCAGCGTGTAACCGAAGGCCGAACCGCCCGCGAGGTCCGTCGCCCAATTTCCCGGATCCATGTAGCCGACGGCGACCAGATAACCCGGCCCGGAAAACGCGAGCATCTTGCGCCAGAAGCCCAATCCTTTCGGCACGGTGATGCTGCGATGAACTTCCTGCAAACTGGGTCGCTCACTGCGCTTGCGCCAACCTTCTTCCGAAGTTTCTTCGGTAGCTGTCTCGTGGTCTTTCATATTTAGAACCGAAATGAGATTCCGACAAACGGATTGAAATCGTCCGCGGCGCGAGTAATTCCAAAATTAATTCCGCCGTCAAGATGGAAGTTTTCTGTCAACGCGTAAACCAATCCCGCGTCCAACGTGCCAATCCAATCCGAACCGGATTCGGCGCTGACCGCGCTAAAAAATTCCACATAGCCTTCCAGCTTCCCGGTCAACTGATGGCCGAAGGTGACTGAGTTCACGAACTCGGCATGATGGACCGCGCGGGATTCGTTCCGGTTAAAATCCACTTCCGTCATCAGTCCCATTCCCCAATTGCGTGGCAACTCGACCGACAAGGGAAAAATAATTCCGCCTTCCACGGAGCCGTTCCCTAGACCATCTTGATTTGTCGGCAATTTGAGAAACGGCATGAAGGCGAACGCGGTTTTTCCTCCGTCATTTCCCCAGAGGTTGATTTTCACGCGGGAAATCAAATCGCCGAAGCCGGAACTCTTTTCAATTTTTCCGGCGTCACGATCATCGGTGCGCGCTCGGTTGTAAGTGGGAATGATCAATTGCAAATCGGCGTTGTTGCACAATCCCGCTTTCAAATTCATCGCCGCGAAACTCCAACTCTCCGCTCGGATGTTCGCTTGGTTGTAACGATCATAACTGTAATTCACCAAATCCATTTCCATCTGGAAATGCCCGGCGTCCACGGTGAAAGGGCTTTCCGTTTTGTCGGGGCGATCGGTTGTAAACTCCCGCATGAATTCTTTCGGCGTCGGATTGAAAAAATGATAAACGCTCTTGTCGGACGGCGTCGGGGCGCTGGCGATTCCCTCCCCCCGCGATGAAACACTGGCCAGAAACCACGCCGCCCACGCCACACACGGAAAAAAATTGGGCGGGACGAACTTCATTTTCATGCGCGAAGAAATTAGCGGATCAATAGTTTGAGTCAAGAAAGAAAGTTAGCCGCGTCTATATTTGGGAAGTTTTCGCCGGGCACACCACAAAGTAGGGCGGAGCGTGTTGCCGGAGCAGGAGGGAGAACAAAGCGGCAGACGAGACGCACTGCGCTACTGGGCAGACTCCGTCCAGGATGCGTTTGGTATTTCCACAAAATTGTTGAAAAAACTTTTCGCCGTTAAACGAACTGGCAGAGTAAAGTCAGCCCATGCGCCCGCGAGACATTCAACCCATTGGCGATGAGTTGGCGATCAAATGGGACGACGGCACGGAAAGTTTTGTCCGTCTGGAAAGTTTGCGCCGCCATTGCCCGTGCGCCGGTTGCAAAGGCGAAGTGGATGTGATGGGAAACCTCTACAAGAGTCCCGACCGGCCGCTTTCTCCTGCCGCGTTTCAATTGCGAAAATTCGATTACGTCGGCGGTTATGGCATTCAGCCGACATGGAACGATGGCCACGGATCGGGAATTTTTTCGTTCGATTATTTGCAGCGGATCGCGGATGCGCAGAATGGCTAATTGATGGTAGCCGCCGACGTGAGGAGGTGGATTGGATTTATGCAGTCCCGACCGCCTCCTCACGTCAGCGGCTACACTCGTTCAGCCGCTTGTTCCTGAAGCAGTCCCACGGCGTCTTCCGCAGAACCGCCTCCTTTGCTTTCCACGTAGCGTAAAAACTCGATGATTACTTTGCGCTGTTCCTCGGAAAATTTGGTCAGATGCACGGAAAAATAATCCCGATGGTCGAGATTAAATTCGAAATGATACCGAATGGCGTCGGGCAATAGATTTATTTTGTCGGGAGATTCCAGCGAGCCGAGCATGAAAGCCGGCAAAAAATAATGAAAGGCATCGGACGTGAAAAGCGAAAGGGCGGTGTGGTGATCGCGCAGATCTTCCAGCGCGTGGCCCTCCCAGGTTTTGCCTTTGAAAAAATCCGCGATCTCGCGGCACGTCCGGCAATGATAAGGACAACGCGTGATATTATTGTCCCCCGGATAAGGGACGTGGGCAAAAGCAGCTCGGATGGCCTTTTGGTGGGGCATAAAGTGCGCACAATCAGCCACAGCCCGCGGGAAAGCGCAATTGCAAATCCTAAAATTCCGCGCCGTGTAGCGCAGGATTGCATCCTGCTGTATCGCAGGTTTTCAACCTGCGAGATGCCGCCAGAACGGAAAGACATCAAATACTAATGACTTTATATAGTTGCGCCGTACAGCTGGTTTCAAACCGGCTATAAAGCTGTATGCATTCCTGCGCTACGTGACCGCCATTTGAAATCACACCCCGTTGAGGCGGCTTC
>JBBQRQ010000017.1:0-64158 GCA_038214755.1 Verrucomicrobiota bacterium | reverse complement strand
CTCGGCTACCCCGCAACCCCCCCGGCGCGCCGGTTTGCCACGGGCTTTTAGTAATGGCCCCTGGGCCACGCCGGTTCCAACCCGGCGCTCCGTCTCGGGAAAAATTTTGTCGAAAATGCGTGATCCTTCGACATTGTAGTACGAAACCCTGACCCGTGGGCGTTGAAGCGGCGTGAACGCCGCGCTCCGTCCGCGTGATTTTGATTTGGACAACACGACCGCGAGTCTCGCCCTACCCCGTTGATTTCTTTCACGCTGCCCTCCGCAAAATCAAAGTGGCGTTGGCTCCGCCGAAACCAAACGAATTGGTCAATGCGTATTCCAATTTCGCGTCAGTCGGTTCTCGCACAATTGGAAAACCACACGCTGGATCAGGCGTTTCCAAAATCGATGGCGGGAGCCATTGTTCGCGCAACGCCATGAGACAAACAATTGTTTCCACCGCGCCCGCCGCGCCGAGCAAATGGCCGATGCCTGACTTGGTTGAACTAACCGGCACATTTGTTTTGTGTTCTCCCGCGAAACGATTGATCGCCGCGGCTTCCGCGCTGTCGTTGAGTGGAGTACCGGTGCCGTGTGCGTTGATGTAGCCAATTTTTTCCGCATCCAAATTGGCCGCTTGCGCAGCGAAATTCATGGAAGCCAGCGCGGCATCGCCGTTCGGATGCGGTTGGGTAAGATGATGCGAATCGGTGGCCGCGCCGTAGCCGACAATTTCGCCGAGAATTTCCGCGCCGCGTTTTTCTGCGGCTTGAAATGTTTCGAGCGTTAACACCGCCGCGCCTTCGCCCAGAGCCAGTCCATCGCGATGCGCATCGAAGGGGCGACAGCGGGTGGGCGACAACGCTTGCAGCGAATCGAAGCCGGAAAAAACAAGTTGGCTCAACGCGTCGTAACCGCCGGCGAGAACGCGTTCAGCCTGGCCAGTGCGAATTAATTCCCAGGCATGGCCGATGGCATTTGCGCCGGAAGCGCAGGCGTTGCCGATCAAAGTAATCGGCCCGCTGAAGCCGAACGCGTCACACAGATCGAGTGCTTGTCGCTGCGCCTGGTAGTGCACAATTCGCGAGGCCTGTTGATGATGAAAATGCGGTTGGGTCGTGGCCTGGCGAAAATAATTTTCACCGAGACTCATTCCGCCGCTGGTCGTGCCGAGGACGATTGGGATATTTTCCGAGGGCGTCCAACGGGCTTGCTGCCACGCTTCATGCGCCGCGACCAACAGAATTTTCGCCGCGCGATCCGTCCTGGCCAAGTGACGTTCGCTCAAAAAAGTTTTTGGAAATTTTTCCGGGAGATCAACTTCGGCGGCAGTTTTCACGCGTTGCCGCGAAACATCGAAAAGGGTCACGCCCCGGAACGCAGTCTTGCCGAGACGAAAACCTTCCGAATTTTTTTTCCAACCCAAACCAAAACCGGTGACGATGCCAGCGCCGGTAATGGCGACGCGATTTAGCTCGCTGGTTTTTTTTGGGGGCGGAAAAAGCACAACTGCATTATGGAGAAAATATTTTGCGGCGTAAGAAAAATTACGCGCGGTTGGCGTGAAGCAGCGTGGCAGGCGAGACGCCTGCGCTACTTTGGACTGCGGGGGACATGTCCCCGCTTTGGCTGCACGGTGGAAAAAGCAGGAGCCGTCAGTCATACCGAGAGTTACCGGTGCTAAACGGCGTGCAGGAAAAGCGGCGTCATGCCGCCGCCGTCCAGAGCTTACTGGAGCCAAACCGCGCGCCAGAATTTTGCTGAACTGCCCGGTGCCACCACGTTAGTCAGGTTCAGCGTGTTTGTGATCAGAGCGTTCGTGGCGACTGAGGTCCAGAGCGTGAGGTTCGATGAAGTCTGCATGGCGTAGCGGGATGGAGCTTGCCCTTGAAGTTGGAAGATAATTTGGCCATTCGAGATCGTCAGTGGCGACAAGCGCGCGGGCGCGGGAGGAAAATTCAACAGAGTTAGTGAGTAAGGAGCGAAGGCGTAATTAAAATTAGTTCCGCCCACAATAAAATTTGTCACGGAAATATCTTGCGCCGAGGCCGGCGCGTTCGTGCGCGTCGCTTCATCCTGCGGAATCCCGTAAGAACGAACTATGACATTCGTCCACGGGAGAAAATTGGTCAGGGCGATTTGCGCATTCAGAATTGTCACGGGACTTTTGTTGATCACGAGAAAAGAAAGTTCGCCGTTGGTGTGCCGCGCGGCGTAGGACGACAGCAAAAGTGAATCGCTGTTGGCGGAGAGAATTGAATCTCCCGGCCGGGAAAAATACTGCATCAGTTTCGCCGCGTAAAAAGGAGGATGCCGCGTGCTCGTGCCGTTGATCATTCCGAGGTCGCCATAATTTCTCCAGCCATAGAGCGTCGCGTCCATGTTACCGGTTGTGTCGGTTCCGTTCCGCAAATCCCACCAGAGAAAGGCGTTGAATTCCGTGCGCATGATTTGGCCGAGGCTATCCGCGTAATAAAGTCCATTGACCAGGCTGGTGGATTGTTTGCCTTGATCGCCCGAGTTGCTGTTGTTCTCCGTGCAAACCAGTTCGATGTTCGTTCCCCCCGCGCCAAAATAATCCGTGATTTGTTGGCGCAAATCAGCTGCGTCACTCGCCCAATTGCTTGAAGCCTGCAATAGCAACGGATCGCTCTCTTGAAACGTGTATTCGGGATAGACGTGATGCACGATGAAATCGGGCGTGACACCGAGATTTTTCAGCGTGGTCAACATCACCGGCGTCCAACCATTGTGCGCGAGGCTGGTGCGCGAATTCGTCGCCGGATGATTCGAGTAATTGGCAAAATTATCTTCGCCTGTCACTGCCACCATACCCACTTTGATGGATGGGTCCGCCGCTTTCATTTGCTGGATAAAATCTTTGGCGCGCACCGCGTAAGTGTAGGGATCGTGCGGCGAAACGTTGGTGTCGGTTTCCCACGAGCCATAATTTTCATTCCCAATTTCCCAATATCTGAATCCGCAATTATTCGTGATGTTGGCGTGACGCACCCAGGCGGCGGCTTCGGCGGGCGTGCCGGTTCCGTAATTGACCGTGATGAAAACCTGCGCTGCTGCATTCGTGGCAATGTGCATAAAATTTCCGAACGTCGTCGCCCACTGCCAACTATTCGTTCCCGTCCTTCCGGTAGCCCAATGATATTCGTCCGAGAGCGAACCGCCGGGAAAACGCAGCGTGAGACAGCCCATTTCTTTCAGTAAATTGGAAGTCGAGACGCTGTCGAAATAATTGTCCCAAACGGCGGTGTTCACTCCGAAGAACCGGGCATCGACCGTTCGCAAATTTTGCGCGGCATTAACGCCGAGTCGAACCAGCGCGGGGGCGGGCGCGGCGGTCAATTGCAAGTCATCGAGGAAAAATGGATTGGCCGTGCCGTCGTTGCGGAGTTGGATGGTGAATCGGTCGCAATTGGTTTTATTGGCCGCGCCCAGGAGCGAAAGAGAAATCGTGATTTGCTGCCAGTTGGTTGAGAGAGCCTGGGGCAAAACATACGGCGCTTGATCCTGTCCGTTGGCGCGAACCACAATTTGCAATCGTTGCCCGGCATTGGTTCCGCCGTGCGCCCAAAAAGCAAAGTTGGAATAGGGCGTCGTGTTGAAGGCGGGATGATAGGTGGAAAACGCTTCCCAAAAATTCGCGGTGACTTTGATGGATTTTGTCCCGGAAAAAACGGGAGTCGTGTTGGTCAAACTGCGCGCCGCCCAACTCCAGTCCTGAAAGCCATTGACTAATTGATCCGTGAAAAAAAATAAGTTCGACTGCGCCACGGAATTTTTCGCGAGCAGAAAACAGGTTGAAAGAATTATAAAAAATTTCATGAATGTTGATAGTACTACAGTTTGAAAGTCTGACAATTGCCAACCTCCTGCGACATTCGTGAAAGATTTTGAAGAGGCAGTTCGTGACGGCGATTACTCCCGCTGAATTTTTGGAAGAACTCGCGAGCATTGAAGCCGAAAACCGAAATGGGAGCGTGCGCTTCCTCGCAGGCAAGTGTGACGCGGTAGAAATCGCGCGGCTACTTTTGGCAGCTTGCCCGCGAAGAACCGCCTGTGATAGGGTGTTGCCATGAGCACAGCCGAATTGATTCTGGAAAAGGCGCGCAAACTGCCCGATGAACTTCAGCAGGAAGCGTTGCAGTACGTGGATTCCTTGCTGGCGCGGCAGGCAGAACTCAACGAGCGCCACGCCTGGTCGCGCTTTTCCGCGCAACAACTCGCCGCTCAATACTCGCCGGCCGACGCCATTTACGATCAAGACTGATGCCCGCGCCCATCCATGCCCAGGGAGACGTGTTGCTCGCGTGGCTGATGTTTTCCGACGGACAAGGAACGAAACGCCGTCCGGTGCTGGTCGTGCAGGATTTCGGGGATGAGGATTTGCTTGTGGTTCCTATTACCAGCCAGCCCGCTCGCGTAACGGCGGACGTGGTTCTTTCCGATTGGCCGCGCGCGGGCTTGAAACTTCCTTCAACGGTTCGCGTCGAAAAACTGGCGACCATCGAGAAGTCTTGTGTGGTGCGAAAACTCGGGGTGTTGCCGTCCAGTGAACTCGCGAGAATCAGGCAGGCTTTAGCCGGATTATTCAAACAGATTCTCGGTTGAATGCTGAGGGCGTTTTCCAAAACGCCGGGCTCAATTATTTTCACGGAGTCAAGATTAGCATCGAAGCTGTTTTTGAAAAATCATCGTTTGCGCATTTGAGCGAAACGCCGAATGCTATTCACCGGGAAAATCATACGTCCAGATTTCCCATGGAGACGCATGGGTCGGCGATGCGACAAGGGGTGGAATTTATTTTCGGATTTCGGATTTCGGCCTTCTTTCGGATTTCGGATTTCCGCTTCAATTCTCCGGGAAAAATTTTTTGAAAAGTTGAAGGCGCTCATTGCTTTGGTTGCACCGAAGCGATTTGTTTTTATTCAATGGGAACGTGCGCGTCCTCGCGGCCGGGTTTGGGCGTCGCGCCCGAACCTTTGTCCCCTGAACATGCCTTTGTCCCCTGAACCACGCGCGACAAAATGGGGAACGAAGTTTTCGGCGCGACGCCGAAAACCACACGCCGGAGGCGCGCGCTCCCATTTTATCGTGAGAATGCCCTTTATTTTATGAGACGGAAAAACCCATTCGATCCTGCCGGAAGATTCGTCGTCGCGATCAGCGTTCGTTTCAACACACCCAATAGGATGGGATCGGGCAACCCGTTGGTGGACCACGGAAAGCTGTTGGTATTTCCGAGGACGGAATTTTTCTGCAACACGAAACCGGCGGAATTGGCCGCCGTCCAGTTCACCAGAAAAACGGTGTTGGTGGGCGTGATGAAAATCCCCTGGGGAGCCGCCGCTTGCACAGACCAAATGTTCGCCGTATCGAGTTCGGTCTGGTTCAAAAAGTTTTCATCCAGCGTCTCGGTCGTCCCTTGAATTCTGATTCGCGAAAAGGTTGTCGCAAAACCTTTGTTCACCGCGTTGTTGGGCTGAATGCCAAAATAGACGTAAAGCGGAGTGGGGAACAACGCCGCTACCTCCGGGGCGATGGTGAAGTTGGTCGTCGCTCCCGTCGGATTGGTCATCGTGACATTCGTATCGTTGCGGAAGGTCAGGCTCCACGTGCCGAGAGCGGTTGGATTGGAAATTTGCGCCAGAGGAGTTGCGTAAAGCTGGCTGTTGCCGTTGGGCTGATTTGTTTTGTAACGGAAAACCCAATTGGCCGTTCCGTCGCCAAAAGTTTGCAAGTCCATCATGATGACGTTCGGATCCACATAATCGGGAGCTTGGTTGTTGGAGGATGGAGCCGGAACGAAAAAGATGTGGGTCTGGAAACCTCCATGACCTGCGCCCGGATGACCAGAAATGGTAAACGAATAAGTGACAGGATTGGTGCCGCGGCCCAACCAGGAATAGTTCGCGCCACTTTCCGTTTGCAACGTGCGAATGCTTTGACGGTCGAAGTCGCCCGCGCTGCCGGCGAACATGTTGAGGCCGGGCGAAGGTTTATTGATGCTCATCGTTGGCGGAGGCGGCGGCGGTGGCGCTACTCCAGCTTTTTTAGCGGTGATGTTGTCCATCCAAAACCGGATCGTGTTCGTGGGATAGCCGCTGTAAGAGGTGTATTTGAATCCGAATCCTGCGACGCCCGGATCGTCGTATTGGAGCGTGCCCACCGCCACCGGGACGACCAGATGTACCCAGCCATTGGTGGCGCTGGCGGGAATGATTGCGTTCGTCGTAAAAGGGCCTCCGCCATTTAACCAACCGCTGATCACAAATGAAAATTCCAGTGTCCCAAAGTTGCCCGCCCCATTCACCTGCGTGCCGGGTTCCACGAAAACATCCACGGAAATATTGGTGTACAGATTTGCGTTGTAGCGCACACTGCCATCGTAGCCGCGACCATTGCCGAAAGTGCCGAACCACACCTGTTGATTGCCCGTTGGGCCAAAGGGCAATTCAATGGCGAGCGAGCCGGAACCAGCGTTGGTGGCCGCATCTTTCGCTGCGTCGAAGGTGATCGGAGAATTTCCCGGATTCACGCCATACCAATACAACCACGACGCTGTGCTGCTGGGAGCATCGAATGAGTTGACGTAATCGTTGGTTGGGTTGGGCGCTATGTCGGCCTGAAGAGAAACGGCCGCGCCCAGCAAAGTGGCTCCGGCTAAAAAGGAAAATAGCCAGCGTGATTTGGATAGGTTTTTTTTCATAATTTTCTGAGTTCGAGATGCGAGGGGACAGAATTCAACGGATTCATTCCTCTGGGACATGGGAAAGTTATAGCGAAGTCACGCGGTTGAAACATGTCATCAAAATTAACGACGGCCTAAACGTAAATCCGAAATCCGAATCCCCGAAATCCGAAAGAAATCCGAAATCCCAATACCGAAAAGTTCCGGCAATCGCCGCCACGAAAAGTGCATTCCCGTCGGCGAAGTCACGCCGCATTTTTGCTTTCGAGTTTCGGGCTTCGGATTTCTTTCGGATTTCGGGGATTCGGATTTCGGAATTAAAAAATGAAGTTTATCCTTCTTCAAGAGCGGTTGGTGAAATTCTCGCTGCCCGGCGCATGAGTATAACGCGCCACGGCTTGGGAACGTGAACGAACATGAAGCTTCTCATAAATCCGCCGAATATAAGTGTTCACCGTCGGCGTGCTGATCTGCAGAGAGTCGGCAATTTCTTTGTAGAGATAACCGCGCGACAGCAATTCCAACACTTCCCGTTCGCGTGTGGAAAGACCGAACTCCGCTTCGTCCTTCCGCATTTTTTGTTGGAACGATTGCGTCACTTTGCGCGCGATGTTACTCGTCATGGGCGAGCCGCCGCCATAGACCTCCTGCAATGCGATCAACAATTCTTCGCGCGGTGTTTCCTTGAGCAGATAGCCGCTCGCGCCCGCCGCCAGCGCGCTGTAAATGTGATCGGTGTCTTCGTAAACCGTCAGAATAACGAACTGCGTATTGGGCAAAAGCGGTTTCAATTTTTTCGTGGCTTCGACGCCGTTCATGCCGGGCAGATTGATGTCCATCAAGACCACGTCTGGCTCTTTCTGCGGGAGTTCGCTGATGGCTTTTTCCGCGCTGCCCCATTCTCCGACGAGTCTGAAACCGCTGGCGTGTTGAATCCAGCTCGCGAGAATTTTTCGCGCTTCGGCGTCGTCTTCCACAATCGCAACCTGGATTGGCATCTTCATGTGAATAATTCGATTTTCGAAAAAAGGATTGTCATCAATTCTAACGGCAGCGTCCTATTTGGCTCCACTCGTTTAATGGCCCACGCTTTCCCGTTTCAACAGGACAACAATTTTCACCTCGGTTCCTTGCCCGGTGATTTCCCATTCACACGAGCCGCCGATTTCCTCCAGTCGCTTTTGCATGTTCCCGATTCCATTTCCGGGGCTGCCGTTTTCGGAAAACGCTTTCACCGCGCCGGTCTTTATTTTTTCCCATTTGAAACCGCAACCATTGTCCGCCACGCGCAGCAAAAATCCGTCAGACAAAAGTTCCATGGAAATCCGCACTTCCGTGGCCGCGGCGTGTTTGGCGACGTTGTTTAACGTTTCTTTAAATGCGAGAAAAACATTGTGCCGAATTTCCGCCGTCAACGCCCAGGTCGGCAAATGCAACGGCACATCCAGTCGGCAGCGAATGTGAGCGGCCTTCAAAAAACTTTGCGCGTATCGACCGAGATAACTCGCCAGACTGTCGAGCGTGTCGTGTTTGGGATCGACCGCCCAAACGATTTCGTCGAGGGCGCGCGTTGTCTCCCGCGCGGTGCGATAAACCTGCTCCGCATTTTCCGCAGCGCGTTCAGGACGCTCGCCGCGGAGCGATTCACTTAACATCGTGATGCGCGTCAGGCTCGCGCCCACATCATCGTGAATGTCCCGCGCGATCCGCGTGCGCTCGCGTTCAATGGCGCGCTGGCGTTCCATCACTTCCATTTTTTGCCGCAAGCGCCGCCGCGTCATCCACAGCACGCTGAAGACGATGAGTGACGCCGCGCTCGCGCTGACGGCAATTTTAAACCAAAGTGTCTGCCAAAAATAAGGGAGCAGCGTGAAAGATAATGTCGCGCCCGTGTCGTTCCAAAGCCCGTCATTGTTGCAGGCGACGACGTGGAACTCATAATCGCCCGGCCGCAGATAGCTGAATTGAACGAAACGATTTTCCCCGGCGTCCACCCATTCGTTTTCTAGTTTGGCGAGTTTGTATTTGAAACGAACTTTGCCCGGGGCGGTGAAACTGAGTCCGGTGTACTGCACCTCAAAACGCTGGTTTCCCGGAGAAATTTGCAGCGGTTTCGGTGTGCCGCTCGAACCGATGACATATTCCGTTTTGTTTCCGACGGGCTGGCCTTCGACAATAAATTTTTCGATGACAACCGTCGGCGGCCAGTAGTTTTTTTTGATCTTGGACGGGTCGGCAATGACGACGCCTTTTGCGGTCGGAAACCAAATCGAGTTTCCCGGCCCTTTGGCAAAGCTGGGTTGAAATCCGCCCGAACAAATCTCCGAAGGCAAACCATCGCTCGCGCCAAACGTCAACGGATGAATCGTTTTGCTCCGGCCCGCTGCGCACTCTTCCAGTTCCGTTTTGTTGATCCGTGAAATGCCGTGATGTGTGCCGAACCAGAAATTTCCCAGACCGTCATCGGCCATGGAAGCAATCACGTTGCTCGGCAAACCAGCCTCGATGTTGATGGTGGAAAATTTTCCATTCTGCAAACGGCAGACACCATTGTCGCCCGTCCCAATCCAGATCGTGTTGTTCGTCTCCGCCAAAAGCGATTGGACAAAATCGCTGCCAAGGCCGTCGCGTTTTTGAAATTGTTTGAGCGCTTCGCCTTGGAACTGCGCCAATCCTCCGCCGGACATACCGAACCAAATCGCGCCGTCCGCCGATTGCGTGATGGCGCGAACGTCCGGCTGAAATAATTTTTCCGCGCCAACGAAATAAACCAGTTTGCCGTTCTTGAATTTATACAAACCAGTTCCAGTCCCGATCCAAAGCCCACCGTCGCGGTCTTCGTAAAGAGCGGTGACGGGCGAAGTAATTTTCGCGAGCGACTCCGGGTGTTCAAAACGCTCGCCCCGTTTCACAAAAACTCCGCTGTCCCACGTTCCGACAAAAAGTTCGCCGCCGCGCGTCTGGCAAACCGACCAGATAAAAGAATTCGTCAGCCCATCCGCGTCACCAAAATTGCGCCAGATTTTTTTCTCCAAATCGTAGTGATACAATCCCGCGCCTTCCGTTCCGAGCCACGCGTCGTTTTGATGGATGACCGTCGCCAGGACGGAACGGCCCATCCAGCCATCCAGCGCGTGCAAAATTTTTAGGCGGCGTTCGCGGAGGACATTCAGTCCACCGCCGGTGCCAATCCAAATATTTCCTTCGCGGTCCTCGCAGAAGGAACGCACCCAATCATGCGACAGTCCATTGGCGCGGCTGAATTGGAGCGGGGCAATATTCGGTCGGAGCAGGAACAATCCATTCTTCAAAGTTCCGGCGATGAGCGTCCCGCCGCGCGTTTCCGCCAAAGCCAATGGAGCATCCGGCCCCCACGGCGCGCCGAGATCGGCCACCCATTTTCCGTCGCGCCATTTGCGCAAAACGCCGTTGCGCATCGTCCACAATCCACCGTCGTGCGATGGAAGAATCGTGCTGTAAAAATTGGTTTGATTGCCGTCATCGAATCGAAACGGCACGAGTTGATCGTTCTGCACCGCGCTGATCGCGCCATTGAATGCCAGCCACAATTGGCCGTGATCATCGCGGGACAACACTGCGGAAACCGGTTTGCTTTTGGGCGACCGTTCGCCCAGCAGGAGTCCATCGTTCAGCCGATAAAGCGAACCGTTTCCATTGAGCACCCAAACGTTGCCACGCGCGTCCATGTTGATGTCTTCGAGCGTGGTGCCGGGGCGCGATGGTTTGAATTCGACTGGGGTGAAAATTCCTTTTTTGAATTCGGTCAACTCGCCGGTTTCGTGTCCGATCCAGAGCGTGCCGAAATCGTCTTCAAAAAGTTTGGTGATCCGTCCGTTGCGCAAGCCGGGTGAATTGCCGGAATTAAAAATGGTGAAACGAACGCCGTCAAAGCGGAGCAAGCCCGTGTAAGTGCCGAGCCAGAGATAACCGTCGCGGGATTGTTTGACCGCCGTGATGGAATTTTGTTCAAGGCCGGATTGCTGCTCCAAAAAATAATTCTTCGCGTCCCAATCGGAAGCGGGTTCAAGCGCAGAGGCGGTGAGGGTGAGGAAGGCAAAGAGCGAAATCCGAAATCCGAAATCCGAAAGAAATCCGAAATCCGAATTGCGAAGGCCAGAGGAAATGCGATTTGCGAACGACGGCCCGTCAGACCAAAAAAACGCGACGCTTCGCGTCAAACTGGATGGGATCACGGTTTAAGGTTTTCGCATCGCAGAAAAAATGGCAAGCGCGGTTTGGTATGGTTCAGTTTGAAGTCTGACAACTGGAAAATTGTTTTCTCGCGCCATTCCTTTAAAGTAATTCCATGAAAACGATGGAACTGACTGTGCAGTTGCCGGAAGACGAGGCCCATTTTCTTGAAGCTTACGCCAAAGAACACGCCCTCAGCGTCGCCGAATTGTTTGCGCGCTATGCCAGGCGGTTGCGAAGGCATCTTCATCCTCACCCTGACAACGTCAAGTTCACCGGCGCAGTCCCGGCGGACGTTGATGTCCGCGAGGAATATCGCCGCCACATCGAGAACAAGCACCGATGAAAATCACGGTGGACTTGAATGTCTTGCTCGACGTCGCGCAAAATCGTTTGCCGCATTACCAGGCTTCCGAGGAAGTTCTGCATCGCGCCCGCATCAGCGAATTCGCCGCCGTGCTGCCGGGCCATGCTCTCACCACACTGCACTACATTATGGAAAAATATTCCGACACAACCGTTGCGAATCAAACGATAGACGGACTGCTCGCCGACTTTGAAATTCATTCGGCTGACAAAAAACATTTCCAACGCGCCCGCCAATTGCCGTTGAAAGATTTTGAAGATGCAGTTGTGGCCGTTGTGGCCGAAGCAACCGGCAGCCAATATATCGTCACGCGAAACGTCGTGGATTTTTCCGGCTCACCCGTGCCGGCGATTACTCCCGCTGAATTTTTGGAAGAACTGGCGAGCATTGAAGCAGAGTAATCGGATGAAATGGCGAAAGCGTTGTGCGGAAAATTTTAGTCCCCCGTCTTGACCGTCCACATTCCGCGCGGGTCAGTGTAAGTTCCGCGGATGACCGCCTTGCCGAGAGTTTGTTGAACTTTCAGAAGCTCCGAATGGCCGTCGTGCATGAGCCAATTGAAACGCTGATTGTGCAAAGCCAAAACCGCCGAGCCGTAATTGTTGGTTTGCTCCTGGGGATTTCGCACGGTGGCGGGCCAAATGTTTCCGCAGATGTTGTCGTTCTTGGGATTTTCGGCGATGACAATGGTGCTCGATGGCTGGAGCACCGAACTGGTTTTGTAGGCAGGCGCGTCGTAATCCGGCGGCGAACCATTCATCTTTTGCCATTGAATCCCAACGCCTAAAATCAGGAGCGGCAATGGGCTTCCGACATTCACGAACCCCCAGCCAGAATCAACCATGGAATAGCTGCGACGTTGCGCGTAACTCGCCCACGTAATCGTGTTTTGAATTTGATCACTCGGACATTTCAGCAGCTTCGGCGTAAAATTGCTGTCCATGATTCCAACGTCGAGTTGTTCCTGCGGCGCGTTGCCGCCGAGGTAGCGATGCAAAAGATCGTCCCACGAAATCTGGTATTGATAATCGCCAGTGTAATAACCGCCATACGGATATTTCTCGCGGTTGTCGCCGGTGTGCAGATTTATCGCGAGACCCATTTGCTTGGTGTTGGCGAGGCATTGCGTGGTCAACGCTTTGCCTTTGGCTTTGGCCAGTGCGGGCAAAAGCAAACCGGCGAGAATCGCGATGATGGCGATCACGACCAGCAACTCGATCAAGGTAAACGCGGAATGGGTTTGGTAATTTTTTCGGTGAAAAAACTTAGGCAAAAATCCGAAATCCGAATCGCCGAAATCCGAAAGAAATCCGAAGCCCGAAGACCGAAAACGATTTTTCGCCCGCCCCGGGAAAAAGGCTTTGCCACCCGAGCCGTTCCGCGTCGGTGCAGTCTGCCACCGTCGGATTTCGGATTTCGGATTTCGGATTTCGGATTTAATTCTGTTTTTCATAAATCGATTCGCGGGTTGGGCTAGTTGTTGGCCAAAGTCACTTCAAGCCGTTTGGTGTCCAAAACAAATTTTTTTCCGGGAGGCGCAGCGGGCAAATTTCGGATGTACCCGGCGTTGACAACTTCGTTGAGATTTTTTGGAACCTGTCGGCGTTCGGCGCTGAACTTTCGCACCGCTTGCGTCAACACACTGAGCGCGGCGGAAGCGTCGGCTGGCACGGCGATGGGTTGAACCGCGGTCGGTGGAGCGACAGGCCGGGCATACGCCGGCGGAGTCGTTGGTGGAGGAACGTTAGGCGAAGCCGTTTGTCCTGCGGCATTTTGATCCACGGCAGGTGTGGCCGGGTGCGACGCGGCCTCGGGAGATTTTTTGCCACAACTACAGGCGAGCAACGAAGCAGCACACCCCACCATCATTTTCAGTTTCATAATTCGCATCGGCAAATCCATCAGACGCATTTGCCAGCGAGCGACTCTCAGGATGCGCCTTGAGGATTACGAAAAAACTATCCAAGCGCGGACGTTTCGACATGTCGTTAAAACAGAGGACAATTCAGGCGTTACTGTGCAGTCGGAATTCAACGCAAAGGCGCAAAGAAGCAAAGGCGCAAAGTTAAAACTGATGAACTAAAACTGACAACTTACGCTCCCCCAATGGCGATGTTGAAATTCATCAGTAAGGTTCTTCCTCGCCTTTGCGCCTTTGCGTTAAAGCCTTCTGCATGGTCACAGGCGAGGGGAGAGAGAGGTGGGAAGAGACTTTGCGCTTGCGATCACCACTTTATTTTTCTGAGATAGCGAAGGCTTTCTGGGATTTGTTGCTCCGACAAAGGAGATTCGTCTTCGATGAAAAACCATTTCACTCCGACTTTTTTCGCCGCGCGCAGAATAGGGGCGTAATCAATTTTTCCAACGCCAAGCGCAACGTCATTCCTCACGTCACTTTTTCCCGTGAGCAATCCGGTGGGTGTGCTTTCTTTCATTCCTTTCAGATGCATCAGCGTCCAACGCTTCCCATATTTCTCCACCAACCTGACCGGGTCTTGCCCACCATGAACGACCCAGAAAACGTCCATCTCAAAATTTACGAACTTCGGGCTCGTCTCTCTCATCATCAGGTCAAAAAGCGTTCCGTCGCCGTGCGGCTGAAATTCGTAACCGTGCGTGTGATAAAAAAATTTCAAACCATGTCTGGCCATCAACTCGCCCGCCCGGTTGAAAACTTCAATCGCGCCGCGAGCATCTTTTTCCGTGAAAGTGTTGTCATGCGTAATCCAGGCGCAACCGACATATTTCAAACCGAGAATTTTCGCCTCGCGCGCAATGGCTTCCGGGCTGTCGCGAAATTTCTCAAACTGAAAATGACCGCTGAGCGCAACCAAGCCACGCGCATCCAGTTCTTTTTTAAATTTTTCCGGCGGCAAACCGTAAGTGCCAGCCAGTTCGACATTTTTCAGCCCAAAGTCCCGGACCTTGTCTAGCGTGCCGGGAACATCTTTGGCAAATTGTTCGCGCAAGCTGTAAAGTTGCAAACCAACTGGCTTTTCGTCTTTTTCCGCAGAGCCAAGCGGCAGCGGCGCTCCAATCGCGATACCGCTGGTCAAAAGCAAGACGACATAGTTTAAAGCAAAACAATTCAAAAAATTTTTCATAAAATAATTCAACTCTTTCGCATTGGTGGGAATATTTTGTCCGTGACCCAGATTTTTGGCAACTCAATTGGCTTTGTTAAGCCAATCGGGAAATTCTGCATCGCCGAAAAATTTGGAAGCAAGCTCACAGGACGGTCTTTGGCTTGCGAAGCGGGAGGGCTTAAGTTTAAACTCTTAAAAAATGGCGGCATCTTGCGATGCCGCCAGTTGATTTAAATAATTCCACTATTTTTTCCCGCGCAATTTCGCGAGCACAAGCAATCCACCCATCGCGAACATGGCGATGGTTCCCGGTTCGGGAATGGGAGCAAAGGCAAGACCCGAAACGCTGCTGAAACCGAAATCCAACACGTTTGGATCTACGGGCGTCGCTGCGCCCGTGGTGGTATTGATCGTGTAAAGCCGGTCCTCAATCGCGCCATAGAGCGTGCCATTTGGGTGGAAGGCGATGGCCGCGAATGGATTGTTCTTTTCAAAGCCCAGCGCGCCCACAGGGGTCAATGAAGCCGTGGTTTGATTCACGGTGTAGAGATTGCCGTCATTTTGCGCCAAAGCATAAAGGGTGTTGCCATTGAAAGCCAACCCGTCCAACGCAATGCCGGTGCTGCCAATGAGCGCAGAAGTGCCTGTAAGAATATTGAACGAATAAAGGTTGTTCGCGGGGTTCTGGGCGCTGTCGAAGATCGAAGCCAGAAAACCCGTTCCATCGGCACGAAACGCCAGGTCGCCTTCCCCCGCCAATGCCCCCACACCAATGTTGATCCCTGCTCCCGCAGCGCCCGTGGCGAGGTTTATCGGGCGGATTTGACCAATACTCTGATCAAAGATGTAAAGACTGCCATTTCGATTGGCAATTCCATAGGCAAAGGCATTCACCCCCAGCCCTCCCACCAATGTTCCCGTGCCCGAAGCAGGATTGACGGTGAACAATTGATTTTCAAAAGCAGTCACGCCATACAACGTGTTTTGGGCTTGCACCTGTGGGACGTTGCACGCTATCAGCGCCGCAACCACAACGGAAGAATAGAATATTTTTTTCATATTCGGAGTAAGTTCGGTTTAGGCCACGATCGTTCCATTCAATCCGTTCGGGTAGAACAAACCGTTGGCGGCGTTCACTCCTCCATAGACAATGTTCAGCACCTGCCTTGTCGTCCGGCTGTAAACGAGGCCGTTCGCGTCCGTCGGAACAATGTTGGCCGCGCCTACCGTTCCAACGCCCTGATCGCGATCATCCGCCCCGTCCAATGAATCGCGAAGATCAGAAATGCCTTGCGCCGTGGCTTGCAGGCCGAGTTGAATAATTACATTACGAATATTTGCCGCGTGATAAGCTTCGACGGCAAGAATGCCAGCGGCGTTTTCGATGATATTGCGGTTGGTCAATAATTTCGCTGCTCCCTTGAAAGCAGTCACACCCACGTCTTCAAAAATAAATGCGCCCAAGATAAAATTCCCCTGACTGGCAAATGGATCGAAGTTTCCGATTCCGAGCAATCCTCCCAATGTGTTAAAACTGTTCAGCAGATCAATGGCGGGCCGCGCCACGGGTTGCGCGCCAGCAGCCATCAAGGCCGTGCGTAGAAACGTGACGTGGGCACGTTCGTCGGCTGCGATTTCCGTTGCGTATTGTTGAATGATGCCACCAGAGGCGAAGGGGACAGCAGGATTGGCTTTGATCGTGACAGAACCAGGTGTGCCGGAGCCATTGACCGCGACGCCCTGGGCCTGAATACCCGCGCCGGTCACCGCATAGGTATAATATTCCGCTTCCAAATATTCGAGGTTAAGCGCGAAGTTTAAGATGGCCACGTCCAGACCTGGGCCGCTTTGCGCCAGCGCTTGAGGCGTAAACTTCTGCAGTGCCGCCGCACCCACGGCAGCGAGGCTTAAATTTCTTAAGGCTTTCCGGCGCGTAGTTTTGTGGGTGAGCAGGTTTTCTTCTAATTCTTTTGTGTTCATTTTTTTGGATTTAATGGTTTCTGATTTGAGTTTTGAAAACTTTAACTTCAGTGGCGGAGCAGGATAGCCGTACCGGTACGTCTTTTGATTTAGTGGAAATCCCCAGTGGCAAATAAAGGCACCAAAATCCATAAGGCGCTTTCACCGACTGCACATGGGCAGAATACTTACGGAGCGATAATTTTCTTGCGAATCGCGTAACGGACCAGGTCTGTCTGCGATTTCAACGTTAACTTCCGCATTAAGTTGCTTCGGTGCATCTCAGCCGTGCGAGGACTGATGAAAAGCTCTTTGGCCACCTGGCTGTTGCTTTTTCCGCCCGCCGTCAACTCCAGAACCAGCCGCTCACGCGGGGTCAACTTGTCAAAACTATCCGCTGCCGGATAACGGCAATCGCGCAGAGTAAAAGTCATCAGTGATTCCTTCAAATCCTGCGCGAGATAGATTCCGCCCTTCATGACGGAACGAATGGCTTCAATCAACTCAGTGCGGGGAGAGGATTTGGGGACATAACCGACAGCTCCTCGTTTTAAGGCATCGGCCACAAAGACTTCTTCCGCATGCATCGATACGGCAATAATTCGAGTGGGGGATTTTTTGCGCAAGCGTGAGATAACCTCCAGGCCGTGCAGCCGGGGGATCATCAAATCGAGCAGTAAAATATCGGGCCGAAGTTTCTCCACCAGTTCGACCGCACGGAGGCCGTCGCCCGCCTCGCCCAGCAATCGCAAATCCGGCTCTGCGGCCAAAAGGAGTTTCAATCCCTCCCGCACCAAATTATGATCATCGGCTAGAACGACGGTTGGCATACGCATTCAACGGAAGTTCGAAAAGCAGATGTGTCCCCGCGCCGGGTGATGTTTTAATGAGCAGCGTTCCTCCCGTCAACGCAACACGTTCATGCATGACGGCGAGGCCCATCGTCATTTTATCCAGGACGAGCGAGCGATCAAAGCCTCGGCCCTGGTCGCCAATCTGGATGCTGAGGTGTGTTTTGACGATGGAAATTCGCACAGCGGCCGCTTTGACACCCGCATGCCGCGCCACATTGGTGAGGGCCTCCTGGATCAGACGAAACGCCGTGATCTTCAGTTCGGCGGACAATTTGTCTTCGTCCAACCCTTTGAAGTTGAACCTCACTCGTATGCCTGTTCTGACTTCGTAACGTTGAATGTGCCACTGTAAACCAGCCCTGAGCCCAAGCCGATCCACGACCTGAGGCCGAAGTTCCAGAGCCAGTTCCTGGGTTTGTTTCAGGAGGCCGAGAATGATCGCCTGCCCTTCCGCCAAAGATTGTTGCGGGGGTCTCTCGGGCGTCTCAGCATAGTGTTCCATCAATAACTTCAGGCCCGTAAGTTGTTGCCCAATTTCGTCGTGCAATTCCCGCGCAATTCGACCCCTTTCAATCTCGTGCGCTTTGAGCAGAAGCGCCGACAAAGATTTCTGCCTTTGGTTGGCGATCACTAACTTGCTGGTCCGTTCTTGAACCTTCATCTCGAGCTGAGTGGCATAAGACTGAAGCTCGGTTTTCGCCTCGGCTAATTCGTCCACCGCCGCCTTGCCCTCGGTTATATCTCTGGAAATAGACAACAAGTTTATCAGCTTGGCATCGGCGTCGAAGATGCCCGTAACCAGGACATCCCACCATTTTGGGACGCCAGTCATGGTGGGCCGATAACCTTCAAACCTGCCTATGCCTCCGTTTCTCGCCAGCGTGAGTGCCCGTTTCGCCAACAGGCGCTCTTCGGCTCTCCAAAAATTAATCCATTTTGTGTGAATTATTTTTTTAGGATCATCAATCTCCAGCAGTTGTTGCCCCGCGAGGTTGATGAAGAGCAGGCGCCCTTCGGGATCGAGAACTTTAATGCAGTCCGGGCTGCTGGCCAGGATTCGCCGGTCGAAGGCTGCGCTGGCCTGTCGCGCTTCCTGGGCGTTCAGGCGCTCGGTAATGTTTTCGACCGTTCCAATGTGCTCGCGGACAATTCCTTTGTCGGAAAAAAGAGGCGTAGAACGGATGCGCACCCATCGCTCTTGCCCGTCTTTGCGGAGACGGAAGACCTTGGAATATTCCCCAACCTTGCGAGTGATGGAGTTCCACTCTTTCATTACCGATTTCCGGTGTGGAAAAATAAACCGGGACCAGACCTTTCCCTGAGTTTCCTGAAACGTGGAGCCACATATCGCCTGACAACGGCGGTCCATAGAAGTGCAGCGTCCTTGGGGATCTATGAGGAAGACGCCCACCGGCGAATAAATGTCCAACGCGCTGAATTGTTTCTTTTTATTGGCTGTAGTTCGATTTGCCTCGATCAGGTCATTATCGGTTTGCAGGACAGCGATCGGATTTCCCTTGCGGTCTCTGCGAAGGATCAAACTGCTTGCTACCTGAATATTCCAACCGTCGCGAGTGAACTGGGTCAGCCGGCCTTGCCATCGCCCATTTCGTAAAAGTGCTTTCCAAATGGCTTGAAACGAAGTTGGAAAATCCGTTTGCAGCAATTGAGCGGCAATTTGTCCGAGTGCTTCCTTTGTTGTCCAACAATATTGCCATGCCGCCCTCCGATTCCAGAAAATGATCTTGCCCTGTGTGTCCCAGGCAAAAACGCTTTCGGCGACAACGTCAAAGAGAGCAAATTCCCGGAGTAACGTTTTCTGCTCAACGTCGCCTCTTATTTTTAATTTTTGGCCCATTTATTGGCGGCGAGATGGCATGAACGTTCAGGGCACATGCGGATGAGAAAACGTTTAGAGAAAAGGATAGGCGTCATAGTTGGGTTGGGGGGCAAAAGTAAGTGAACGAAAAAATTTCGGCAAGTGTGTTCAAAAAATTTCGATTCTATTGTGGAAGGGATGACCAAGACCGTAACCGCCGACGTGAGGAGGCGGACGACGAGCATCTTCATCCGCAATCCGCCGAACCATGACACCGGAACGCCGATCTTCTGATCGGCTCGCGGCCAGCAAAGTTTCTTCCGAGCCGATCTGGAGATCGGCGCTCCTTTCGCGTCGTGGCTGTCGAGCGGCCCTTCTCTTCACGTCGGCAGTTACGAAATTTTCTTTAAGAAAATTATACAAATACTCATCGCATCGGTGTCTATTCAATGGAAGCCAATCAAAAATCATGAACACCAACGAGCCACCTAAAAATTCCAAAGAAAATCGGCCGCAAAAGTTTTTGCTGCTCGTCCTGATTTGTGGATGCGTTTTGGCACTGCTTTTTTATTTGTTGCCGAAATTCGAAAAGGCCTCACCGGCCCCCTCAATCGCGCCAGACCCTCCTTCCGTGACATCCTCAGCCTCGCAGAAAAATTCGCCACGGTTTGATTCTCACTCCGCTGTTCGATCACAACAAACGGCGGAAGAAAAAGTTGCGGCACGACTTTCAGCATTCAGCAAGAATCGGCGCGCGGTCGCTCATCGTTACGCCGAAAAATTGGGCGTGAAGGTTCCCGCTGATTTCGAAAAATTTTTCGATGCGGCAGACGCGGGTAATTGGGAGGAGATAAATCGCCTTTACAAAGAATTGAAGAAGCGAACGCGGGGTGGCGACGATCCAGAACGTCAAGTCCTCCAAAAACTTTTTCCGACGGTTCAGGAAACCTGGGGCGCGCAAGAGTCCGCGCATTCGTGGCCTGCACAAGCTCTGCTCGATTACGGACAAAATGTTTTAGGTGTGCTGAAGCCGGGCATGGTTTACGTCGGAGGCACTGACCCCGGCCGATTCATTCCCACTTTTTTGAACGAAACTTCCGGCGGCGAAAACCACATCGTCCTCACGCAAAATCCTTTGGCCGACACTACGTATCTTGAGTACGTCGATTTTCTTTATGGAGATCGTTTTCACGCGATTGGCTCGGAGGAATCACAGCGCGCTTTCCATAATTATTTCGAAGATGTTCAAAAACGTTTTGAACATGACAAACAATTTCCCGACGAACCGAAGCAGATGCGGCCAAACGAAAATTACAAAAATGAAAACGGGCGGGTTCAGGTTTCGGGACAAGTCCCCGTCATGGGAATCAACGACCTTCTTTTGCAATCTATTCGCGACAAAAATCCCGACCTCTCTTTTGCATTGGAAGAATCGTTTTCGTTGCCTTCGACTTACAAAGGAGCCGTTCCGCTCGGCCCGATTCTCGAACTTGGTTCGCCGAACGACACGCCCGCATTGACGCCTACCCTCGCCACCGAGTCGCTAAAAAACTGGCATGACACAATCAATCGGCTGACGGCTTCTCCCGACTTCGACGCATCCGGAGATTCGGCGCGCGCCTATGCTCACATGATCGTGGCGCAGGGAAATCTTTTCTCCAGCCAGAATCTCGGCAACGAAGCAGAGCACGCCTATCGCCTCGCCCAACAATTGGCTCCCAAAGATGAGGTAGAACCAACGGGTAAACTTTACGAACTGCTCACGCGCAACGGACGCACTGCGGACGCGCAAAAAGTTCTGACGGAATTTCAACAAGCCCATCCTGAGAAATCCAACGCCCTGCAGGAATTTCTCAGGGGAAATTTTCACAAACCTTAAACCGCCAGAAAAAGTTTTTGCGCGCAGAATTCTTTCGGCAAATAATTTCTTGGCGTCGAAGTATTTCCACCAATCCTGCGAATCATTTTCCGCAGAGTCATCCTTCGAGCGAAAATCTCGCAATGCCTCAGGCACGGGGGCTGCCATAACCGCCTTCCCGAACTTTATGCACGACAAATTGTTTGAGGTCTTGGGACAACGTAATTTCCATGGCCGGCACTTTTCCGGCGGGGCAAGGCTGATCTCAACGGGGACATTGACAACAAATTTTTTCACCGGCTAAGTGAAGGCGAAGTCTCGCTTGACCCCGAATGAACACGCATGAACACGAACTGGTGGCTCCTGAAAGAGACAGGCTTCACCAAAAGTTTTTCCTGATTATTTTTTTGTCCTCACTTTTTCGGGGCCGTTTTAATTCCTGTCCATTGGTGTCCATTCGTGGTTATTCCCTGTCCTGCTCATGAAAATTCTGCTGGCCAGCAGCGAGGTCCATCCCTACTCCAAATCCGGCGGACTGGCCGATATGGTAGGCGCTCTGGCAAAATTTTTGGCGCGGGATGGACATCAGGTTGAAGTGGTCACGCCGCTTTATCGTGGGATTCAAGAGCGGTTTCCTGAAATCAAACCATTTGATTGGACGCTGAATCTTCCGCTGGGCGACCGCTCCGTTCAGGCTTCCGTTCGCACCTGCGCGCCGGAAGAGCGCTTGAAATTTTATTTCGTCGATCAGCCGGAATTTTTTCAGCGCGCCGGGTTATACGAGGAGAATGGAATTTCGTATCCCGACAATGCCGAGCGGTTTATTTTCTTTTCCAAATGCGTGATCAATCTCTCGCGCTATCTTCCGTGGCAACCGGAACTCGTCCACGTTCATGACTGGCAGACCGCCCTGGTTCCGCTCTTCATTTTGCATGAGCGTTTGCACGGAGGCTGGACGAACGCTCCCCGAAGTTGTCTGACGATTCACAACCTCGCCTTTCAAGGAGTTTTTCCGAAAGCTCAATTCGCCCTCACTAATTTGCCCGCGAGCTATCTGCATCCTGAAGGCGTGGAGTTTTTCGATTACATGAATTCTTTGAAAGCCGGCATTTGCTATGCGGACATGCTCACGACGGTCAGCCCTCGTTACGCCCGCGAAATCACGACCGAACAATTTGGGTGCGCGCTCGATGGCGTCCTGCGTCGGCGACAAACCTCGCTCACGGGAATTCTCAACGGCGCTGATTACGGCGAATGGAAAACAGAGAACAATCCGTATTTAAGACATTCTTATTCCGTTCGCAACTTGAGCGGCAAACCAGCCAACAAATTGATCCTGCAAAACGAAATGGGTTTGCCCGCCGATGCCACTATTCCTCTCTTCGGGACGGTCTCCCGTCTGGCCGACCAAAAAGGAATGGACATCGAGCTTGGCGCGCTGGAAGAAATGTTGTCGGCGGAGATGCAATTCGTTTTGCTCGGCAGCGGCTCATCCGAATTTGAAAAAGGTTTTCGCAAACTCGCGCTGCGTTATCCCACCAAAGCCGCCATAAGAATTGGTTTCGACCAGGGACTTTCCCATCGCATCGAAGCGGGTTGTGATTTCTTTTTGATGCCATCGAAGTTCGAACCGTGCGGGCTGAATCAGTTGTATAGCTTGCGTTACGGGACGATTCCCATCGTGCGGACCACCGGAGGGCTGGATGATTCCGTGACTGACATTTCGGAAAGCACGGAACTGGCTGATGGAATCAAGTTCCAGGAATATTCCGTGCGCGCCTTGGCCAAGGGTATTCGTAAAGCGCTCGTGCTTTATGAAAATAAAAAATGGATGGCTCATTACATTCGCAACGCGATGAAAAGAGATTTTTCCTGGGAACGAACCACGAAGGAATACGAAAAGTTTTATCGCAAGTTTTTGTAAAGGGGAAATGCGCAAACCCGCGATCCCTGTGCGACGCAGGCTGGAAGCGCTGCGATACGGCAGATTGGAAATCTGCGCTACGACCGCGGCTGACGCGGCGTGTTGACCAAATGGAAAGGAGCGCGGACAGCTTTGTCCGCGCGAATCTGAAGGGGTGAAAACGCTGTGGGAGTTTGTTTATTTGGAAACGCGCGGACAAGGCGGTCCGCGCTCCAATTGGTTTGGGCAACACGCCGGGTATGATTAAAAGCGGGTGAGGCTGGATTTGGTTTCTTGGACTGCGGCGGCATGACGCCGCTTTTCCTGCACGTACCGCGATGGAGACAGTGCGCAAAATGAAGAACCTTTCCGGCTTTTCCACTGTGCAGCCAAAGCGGGGACGTGTCCCCGCAGTCCAAAATAACACCGGTTCCAACCTCACCCACTTTTAATCACACCCCAACACGCCCCGCGATTTGCAAAATTCCAAAAATATCTCCGGCGAACTTTTAGTAACCATCCACCGACGAAGAGCATCTGCTGAAATTCATGAAAATAAAAAACTGCAAAAATTTTCTGCGAATTCTGTTCGCATTCTCATTCGGCCTTTTCGGGTTGTCTGCAGGGCGGGCCGCCAGTTCCACGAACAAGCCCAACGTCCTGCTCATCATCGCCGATGACTTGAATAATTGGATTGGCCCCATGAAAGGTCATCCGCAAGCCAGGACGCCGAACCTCGACAAACTCGCCGCGCGCGGCATGACTTTTAGAAATGCCCAATGCCCCGCCCCACTTTGCAACCCCTCGCGCGCCTCCTTCATGACGGGCCGCCGACCATCCACCACCGGCATTTACGACAACGATCAACCCGCCATGCCGCACATCCCGCGCGGCGTTGCCATCAACGATTATCTCCGCAAGTTTGGTTACACTTCGCTCGGCGCGGGCAAGATTTATCATTACCGAAATTATCGCGCGGAAGATTGGGACAAAGTTGTTTTTGCGGAGGACGACACGTTGCCCAATCACGAGGCGACCCGTCGGCCCGGGCCTTTCGGCTATCGCATGTTCACGGAAGGAAAGCCCGACGCGGAGTTCAACGAGCAACGCGCCGAAAGCAAATTGGTGGACGCGCAAACCGTTTCGTGGTGCATCGACCAATTGAATCAGCGCGACCAGCAGAAGGACTCGTTCTTCATGGCCTGTGGAATTCATCGCCCGCATACGCCGTGGGATGTGCCGAAAAAATATTTTGATCTTTATCCGTTGGACAGCGTGCAGATGCCCATCGTGCTGACGAACGATCTCGCAGACATTTCTCCTGCTGGAATTGCTTTTGCCAAACCGAATGGTGTTCACGCGGCGATTGTCAAAGCGGGTGTTTGGAAAGATCGCGTGCGCGCATACCTCGCGGCGATTTCCTACATGGACGCGCAGGTTGGCCGTTTGCTCGATGCGTTGGAAAAATCCAAACAACGCGACAACACGATGATCATTTTCGTCGGCGACAACGGCTGGCATCTCGGCCAAAAAGAACACTGGGCAAAATCCGCGTTGTGGCGTCAGGCGACGCGCGTCCCGCTGATCTGGGTTGCGCCCGGCGTCACGAAACCCGGCGCGCAATGTGAAACCGCCGTGGACTTGACCAGCATTTTCCCAACGGTCTGCGAACTGGCCGGAGTCCCGACGCCTGCTCACGTCGAGGGAGTCAGCATCAAACCGTTATTAGCCAATCCGCAAACGGATTGGAAACAACCCGCCATCTCAACCTTCCTGCAAAACAATCACGCCATTTGCACGGACGAATGGCGCTACATCCGTTACGCGGACGGTTCCGAAGAACTTTATAACGAGAAGGCCGATCCGAACGAATGGACGAATCAAGCGGGCAACAATGACTTCGCCAAAATTAAAAGCGGTCTTGCGAAATATCTTCCAACCGTGAACGCGAAGCCGGTCGCGCGAAAAGAGGATGCCGCTCCGAAAGGAAAAAAGAAACGCGCTTCGGCCAAGCCGGAATGATGGGCGGGTTTGTTCGGAAGCATTGCGCGAGAGAAACCGCTCCCATTTGTGACGTGAAAAAATTTGGCGGAATCAAACTCCCCCAGGTTTAATGACGAAAATTGAGTAGCCGAATAACGACTCAAGTTCACGACCCGGCCCGCGAGACGCCTGGATTGCAACCGGAGCGCGAGGGCCGAGTTCGCCGCAACCCACGGTGGGTGTGATTAAAAGCGGGTGAGGCTGGATTTGGTTTCTTGGACTGCGGCGGCATGAGGCCGCTTTTTCTGCACGTTACGCGATGGAGAAAGTGCGCAAAAGGAAGAACCTTTCCGGCTTTTCCACCGTGCAGCCAAAGCGGGGACCTGTCCCCGCAGTCCAAAATAAGATCGGTTCCAACCTCACCCACTTTTAATCACACCCACTCACGGTTGGGCAGCAACTCGCTGGTTGACCGGGTGAGATTTCTGTTGAATATTCCGCGCGTTGCTTTTGGGGGCGTACTGGTTTCGACTTTGAAAATACGCCAGAGGCGGCATGCCGAGGACGGTTCGTTGGCCTCGTAAAAAATCGAACCAAAACATAAAAGCTACTGAAGAATTAGCTCTCGCGGCCTAAGGCTACGACGTTTGCCCTTGAACACCTGCTACGAGAGACAAACGAAACAGCAGGCATGGTTGGAAGCGGAGACCGCGCGCTTTCAGCCGAGAAATTTCATGCGGACTAGGCAGTGTGACTCGAGTCAGAGCGTCATCACATAGCAGAAAATCTTCCTTTGACTAAGCATGTAGTCGCGGCTGGTTTGTTTACTAAGGACGCGGGTTCAACTCCCGCCGCCTCCACCATTTCACAGATACTTCTTTTGACCCGACCGTAGCCGCCGACGTGAGGAGGCGGACTTGGTTTGACCAGCGAGTTTCTGCCTATCCATGAACCTCAAGGTAGGGCGCGTCACTCCGTGCGCGCCGCACTTGCCCCTGATGTCGCCCCGGCGCGCACAGAGTGACGCGCCCTACCAACGCTTGCCGGTTCATGGGGCCGACACCCTAACTTTCCGTCGGTGGTTTTCTCCTCACTGTCGGCGGCTACTTACGGCGTCTTGCCGATTTGGAAATCGGCGTTCTTCCTGGAATTTTATTTCGGTAACCGATCTAAAGTTCGCGCTCCGTCGCTCAACGGGCCCGGTTGCGAGACGTTGACAAAATTCAGCGCAGCCTGCCCGCTTAGAACACGGTCGACGTCCTCGCAAACAGTTTCCAGCGTGCGCGTTTGTGCCTCCTGCGTGAACGCGCCGATGTGCGGAGTTAAAATCACGTTACCCATTTGGTTCAACGGCGATGGCCCGGCGGGAGGTTCCACTTCGCGTACGTCGAGCGCCGCGCCGCCGAGATGCTTTTTCTCCAACGCATCGATCAACGCTTTTTCGTCCATGACACCGCCGCGAGATGTGTTGATAAAAAAACTTCCCGGCTTCATTGCGGCAAAAGTTTTTTCGTTGAACAAGTGGCTGGTCTCCGGCGTGAGCGGAGAATGCACGGTGACAAAATCCGCGATGGCCAAAGCCTCTTCTAATTTTCTGGCGAGCGTCGCGCCTACTTCGCCAAGATGCACAGAATTCTCTTCGATGAATGGATCAAAGATAACGATGCGCATTCCAAATGCCCGCGCGCGCGCCGCGACCATTCGGCCAATTCTGCCAAAGCCGCAGATCAAAATAATTTTTCTATCCAACTCGATCCCGGTGCAATTCTTTCGGTCCCACCCGCCGTTTTTTGTGGAGCGATCTGCGAATGGAATTTTTCGCGCCAGAGAAAGCATTAAGCCGATGGTCAATTCAGCGACGCTCGTGGCGTTGGCGTTGAGCGGCGCAATGACGACGATGCCGCGTTCGGTCGCGGTTTTGACATTGATATTGTCGAGGCCAACGCCGACACGGCCAATGGCGAGGAGCTTTGGCGCGGCTGATAAAATTTCGGCGGTAAGTTGAGTTTGATTGCGCACCATGATGCCGCGAGCTTCCGCCAGAAGAGTTTTCAGTTTTGCGGAATCTTTCCAAAGCTCTGGCTCGCGCACGACGGAATATTTCGTCGTTAGCTTTTCAATCGCGGGCGAATCGAGTTCTTCTGAAATCAAAATGTCCATTCAAAGTGTTGCCGACATTTGCCAGCAGTTCTTGAAGCGACTGAGTCAGCGCAAAGTCATTTTTTCTGAAATCTCCAGTCTTTAATAATAACAGTGCCATGCTCATCACGTCCCTCGATTATCCACAAATCACCATCGGCTAACATGAACCGCGTGTATCCCTGCGTCATGATTGGCGTATTTTTTGTGAAGTTGAGAAGTTCGGCTAGAGGCATGTCCGCCTTCAATCGCGGTTCGACTTCAGCCACCGTGCGCTTGCTTGTAGTATTTTTGAGCGGATCGGTAGCACAAGCTGTGAAAATACAGAGAGCGATTAAAATGCTAAAACGGAAAAGTTGTTGTGAAATATTCATAATAATTTCAGGGAACCATACACTCTACCGACAGTGTCGGCAGCACTTTCTAAATCTTCTCCCAATCAATTGGCTTGGTGATGTCGATCTTCTGCAACTTTTCCTGGACAGCTTCAGGATATTTTTGCGCTGCGCCCGTGTTGAAAACTAAAACGCGATCCGTTTTTTTGATCGTGCCTTTTTTCAACAACACTTCCAACGCGCCGAGGCACACCGCCGTTTCCGGACAAAGCGCAATGCCTTCGCTCGACGACACGAGTTGCATAAATTTCGGAATGTCTTTCTCCGCTGTGGCAATCGCGATGCCGCCACTTTCGCGCACGGCGTCGAGGATCATAAAATCGCCCACTGCCGCCGGAACGCGGATGCCGCTGGCAATCGTCGCCGCGCCTTCAAAAAGTTTTGCAAACCGTTCGCCTTTCTCAAACGCGGTCGAGATCGGCGCGCAACCTTCGCTCTGGCAGGAAATCATTTTTGGTTTTTTCGGCGAGTTCAGCCAGCCCATCGCTTCCAGTTCCGCAAACGCTTTCCACATTCCAATCAACCCCGTGCCGCCGCCCGTGGGATATAAAATCACGTCGGGCAATTCCCAATCGAATTGCTCGGCGAGTTCGAGTCCCATCGTTTTTTTTCCTTCGATGCGATACGGCTCTTTCAAAGTGGAAAGATCAAACCAACCTTTAATTGCTTTTCCTTCGCCGACGATGCGCCCGCAATCGTTGATCAGTCCGTTGACGGTAAAAGTTTTTGCGCCCGCGAGATAACATTCTTTTTTGTTAATCATCGGCGTGTCTTCCGGCATGAAAACGTAGGCTTCCATTCCGGCGCGCGCGGCATAAGCGGCCATCGCACCGCCCGCATTTCCCGCCGTCGGACACGCGACTTTTTTGATTCCAAATTCGTTCGCCATCGAAATCGCCATCGCCATTCCGCGCGATTTAAAACTGCCGGTGGGCAACCGGCTTTCGTCCTTTACCAAAATACTTTTCATGCCGAAATGCGAGGCGAGCCGTTGGCAATCGAGAATCGGCGAAATGGTTTCTACGAGCGAAACGATTTTGTCCGGATTGGAGATCGGCAACATTTCCAGGTAACGCCAGATCGTCGGCGGACGTCCGATCAAATCCTTCTTTTTGAAATTTTTCTTGAGCCCGGGCAGATCGTATTTGACCCAGAGCGGACGATGGCAGGCGGTGCAAAGATTATGGATTTTTCCTTTTTCGTATTGCACGCCGCAATTGGCGCATTCGAGGTGAGTGACAAAATTCATCGCGAGATTCAAGAGCCGGGATTGGGGAACGTCAATTGAGAAAACCGAAGCGCGTTGTCAACTCCGTGACCGGCGAGTTTTTAATCGCCCATGAATTCACCGAAGGGCGCCAGTGGTTTGAAATGGTCGCAAAAAATTTTGAGGATCATCAATATCGGCACCGAGAGAAGCGCGCCAGGGATACCCCAGATCCAAGTCCAAAAGATGAGTGAAATAAAAATCATGACGGGGTTCAATGTCAGGCGGTGGCCCAGAATCATCGGAGTAAACAGATTGGATTCCAACGCGTGAAGCGTCAGGTAAATCACTGGCGGCAACAGCGCCATCGCCATGGAATCGAATGTGACAAACCCGGCCACGGATAACACCGCCACGCCAGTAATCGGCCCAAAGTACGGAATAAAATTTAACAGCCCAGCCAGGATTCCCCACAGAACGGGATTGGGCATTCCCACCAATTTCATAGCTAATCCAACCAGCAATCCCACCCCGGTGTTGATGACCGTGATGGTGAAGAGGAACGTGGAAATATTTTGTTGCAGTTCATTTCCAATTTCGACGGCCTTTTTTTTGTTCTGCGAGGTGGGCAGCACTTTGACGAGCTTGCGCATAAATAAATCGCCGGAGGCCAGCAGGAAATAGAGCAGGACAATCGTTTCGAGCGTGCCCGCCAAAAAACTTTTGGTGTAACTCAACGCGCCTTCCACGATGTAGGGTTGGCGAACATTCTCGACGAGCGACGGTTGTTTGGCTTCGGGTTGGACGGGACCTTCCTGAACCGGATCGTTGGTCGTGCCTGTGGTTGCCATCTGCGTTACCGCTGCGGCCGCTTGCGTCAATTGCGTAGCGGGTCGGATCAAACGGCGGATTTTCGTCTCAACCTTACGCATATTTTCCGGCGCTTTTTTCACCCAATCGGTCGCGGGTTCGGTCAATCGTGAAACGGCAAATGCGAGGATTCCGAAAAAGATGAGCATGACCACCAGTGCGCCAAAAGTTTCACGAATCTTGATCCGAGCGAGAAAGCCGACCAACGGCTTCAACAAAAAATTGAGCAGCAGCGCCAGAACGACTGGCATCAGAAACGGGCGGGCGAAATAAATAAAATAAACAAAGCCAATTAAAAAAATTCCGATCACGGCCAGCGGGACGACGGTCTGGGTGCGATTGAGAAAATCGGCCACGTCACTTAACGCTGGAGGAGAGTCATCGACTTTGGCCTCGATTTTTTTTTCGACAGGAGAATTCTTTTCGACTTTTGTCTCGATTTTTGCGGGCATAGGCAAGGGGGACACGCCGCCCTTTCCGACAAATTCTCCAATGACCAGCCACTTGTAAATCAGGGAAATGCTGCTTGGATTTTTCGTTGCGCGCCGGGCAATCAAAAGTAAGTTTCGCCATGAAATTTCGACGTGTCGTTTCCTCAGGTTTATTTTTCCTGCTGCTTTTGACCTTCGGGTGCAGCAGCGCCTATTATTCGACCTGGGAAAAATTTGGCGTTTACAAACGCGACCTTCTCAAAAAAAGAGTGCTGGCCGCACGCGACGACCAGAAGGAAGCCGGTCAGCAATTCAAAGACGCGTTGACTCGGCTGAAAGAGCTTTATGGATTTCAAGGCGGAGATCTGGAAAAAATTTATGACTCGCTTAAAACCGATTTCGACCGCTCGACCGTCAAAGCCAACGCGGTTCGCAAACGAGTGAAGGAGGTCGAGGGCGTGGCGGGCGATTTGTTTTCAGAGTGGGAAAAAGAACTGAAAGAAATTTCTTCCGCCAGCTTGCGGGACAAAAGCCGGGAACAACTTCGCGAAACGCGCGCTCGTTACGAGACGCTCCACGATGCGCTCAAACGCGCGGAGAAAAGCATGGATCCGGTGCTGACTCAATTCCGCGATCAAGTTTTATTTCTCAAGCACAATCTCAATGCGCAGGCGCTTTCCTCGTTGCAAAAAGAAGCGCTCAATATTCAGGACGACATCTCCAAACTTCTCAGCGAGATGGATAAATCAATCCGGCAGGCGGACAGTTTTATCAGCGCGTTACCGTGATCTTTCTTCGGGTAGCCTCTGCCTCCGGCGGGTGCGAAGACGTGCGCTTCGATGTTGGATGTCCAGTGTTCGATGTTCGATGTTAAAAATTAAAAAAACATCGAACATCGAACATCCAACACTGAACATCGAAAGAACGAATTCGCACCCGCCGGAGGCAGATGCTACCCGGTTTGGGTTTTACTTTTCAAAGCGATCAACGCCGCTGTTGCCGCCTCGCTTTCCGCCAGCTTTTTACTTTTCCCCTGGCCGCGACCCATTTCGATTCCGGCGTGGCGAACAACGCACTCAAAATCACGATCATGTTCCGGCCCTTGCGTGGAAATAATTTCGTATTGCGGCGCTTCCAATGAATTGGTTTGAAGCAATTCCTGCAATTCGCCTTTTGGATTTTCCAGATTTGGAATGACGGCGAGTTCGCCGAACACTCCACCAAAACTGCGCAACACAAAATCCCGCGCCGCGTCGTAACCTCCGTCGAGAAAAATTGCGCCGATGACTGCTTCGAAAGCGTCGCCCAGCGCGGAAGTTCGTCCGCGTCCCATATTGGCTTTCTCTCCTCGGCTGAGAATCAAATGTTCGCCGAGATTTATTTGTTTGGCTTGTTGCGCCAGAGTCCGGCGATTGACCATTTGCGCGCGCGCTTTGGTGAGCGGCCCTTCGCTGGACTCCTGGAATTTCTCGTAAAGTTCGTTCGTCAGGATCAAACCCAAAACGGAATCGCCTAAAAATTCCAGGCGCTGATTGGTCTGAGTTTTCACTCCCGATTCATGGATAATGGAAGGATGCGTGACGGCCAGCCGCAACAAATCTTCGTTGTGAAACGCGTAGTCCAAATCTGACTGAAGTTTTTTTAAGTCCGACATTCTAATTACGATTCGCGATTCACGATTCCTTCTCCCCAAGGTCAGGCGAGACGCGCTGACCTACTTTATTCACGTTGCACATTTCACGATTCAACAATTCAACGAGTCAACGAGTCACTCTTGCCCGATCGATTGCGAAATGTCCTGCACCGTTTCCTGGTTGGATGGGATGACGGGATTACTGGCCGGCGCAGGCGGCGCAACGGGCGGGTTCAATCCATGTTCCAACAATTGTGCGACGTCGCGTTGCACTTCTTCGAGTTGGTTCAGTTGCAAATTCGGATCAGTGATGGCGAATACGTCGCCCGTCTTCGGCTGTTCGTAAATGAAAACGCGGCGGCCATCGCGGTTGAGTTGCTCGCGAATCTTGAGCAAACGTTTTCGCTCCAGCATTACGGCGAGAATGTAACAAACCGCTCCGTGTTTCGGGTCATTCAACTCGATCAATTTTCGTAGAAGTGTTTCGGCATTTTCTTTTCCAATCGGGTCGGGCGCGGCGGCGGGGGGCGCTTCGTAAATTCCCTGCCAGCGTGAGATCACATCTTTCTTGTCGGTGCCGCCCTCCGAAAATTGCGAAGTCCAACACGCCTGGCACACATCGAGCCGCCGCAGTCCGCCTTTTTCGTCGAAGAGCAGTGTGTGATAAGGCTGCTTGTCGGCGAAAGTTTTCCCGCACGACTGGCAAGCGTGCGCGCGGGATTGGAAGTTCCATTCGTTCATCTGGTTTTAAATCTCAGTTTCGACCGGAGTCCGATTGAGAATTAGGAGAAAGAGTAGGAAAGGTTCGAACGAAGGGAAGAATATTTTCCGGGACGATTAGTTTCCAACGCATTTCGCCCCGCCGGCCGACGTAGCGCGGGTTTCCAACCTGCGGTATCGCCGGTTTCTAACCGGCAGCGCTTGAAACAGTGCAGCGTCGGCGGATTGGAAATCCGCGATACGGCAGATTGGAAATCTGCGCTACACCGTCCTGGCGCTGCGTTTTGGTGGTTGGCTCGAAATGCGAGCCCACGGCGGTCGAAAGTTTTTGATTGAAGCTTTTCCGAAAATAGAACGTCATAGCGCTTCGTGAAATTCATCCGTCGTATTCCTGCATTCGTTTCGGCTCTTCTTTCTTCCCAAATTCTTTTTGCTGCCAGCGAATTGCCCAGCGTAAAAACGAAAGTCGCTTATCCAGAGTTGAAGTTGACTCGCCCACTTTGGCTGTGTGAAGCGCCCGACGAGACCCAACGGATTTTTGTCGCGCAACAGGACGGCAAGGTTTTGATCTTGCCGAAAGAGAGAACCGGCAAAGAAACGAAAACCTTCCTCGATATCAGCGACCGCAAACCGTGGGAGCAAAATGAAGAGGGCCTGCTCGGTTTTGCGTTTCATCCGAAATACAAATCGAATGGAAGGTTTTACATTTTCTATTCGCAGCAAAATCCAAAACGCTGCGTCATCAGCGAATTTTCCGTTTCGAAAACCAACGCAGATGAAGCCGACAAGTCGAGCGAGCGAGTTCTTTTGGAAGTTTTAAAACCGCAATGGAACCATAACGGCGGAGAAGTTTTATTCGGTCCTGATGGATTTCTTTATATCGGTCTCGGCGACGGCGGCGGAGCGAATGACCAGTTTCACAACGGTCAAAACCTCGGCAGTCTGCTCGCCAAAATTTTGCGGATCGATGTGGATTCGCGCACCGGCGATTTGCCTTACGGAATTCCCACAGACAATCCCTTCGTCGGCCAAAAAGAAGCGCGGGACGAAACGTGGGCCTACGGATTGCGCAATCCGTGGCGATTTAGTTTTGATCGAAAGACCAGCGAACTTTATTGCGCGGATGTTGGCCAAAATAAATGGGAGGAAATTAATATTATCCAAAAAGGCGGAAACTACGGCTGGAGTTTTCGGGAAGGTTTTCATGAATTCACCAACAGCCCCCCGACGCAGACGAAGCTGATCGATCCCATTTTGGAATATCCGCACACACCGCAATTGAGCACCAATCACCTTCCAGGATTGTCGATCACCGGTGGGTATGTTTATCGCGGAAAAAAACTTCCTGCGTTGCAGGGAATTTATCTGTACGCGGATTTTATCAGTGGAACATTGTGGGGCTTGCGCGCCGAGCAGGGGAAAGTCACGGCGGATGGCGTTCTGGAAATGCAGCCAAAAGATGTGCCGGCGCGACAGTTCGCCAGCTTCGCCGAAGACAATTCCGGGGAGGTTTACATCCTGGGCTATGACGGAAAAATCTATGAATTTAGCGAGGCAACGGAGGTTCCCAAACGGTAAGTGGCCGCGTCAATTTTCGCCGTTGTTTTGAAGGGAATTCCCCTGCTAATGGAAACCCGTAAAAAAATTTGTGCAAAATAAATAATGAGTTATGGTGGAAATCGTCAGTCTGCTGGCTGGCCAGTTTCCGATTGCTTCACAGTTGGCCGAGGAAATTTTACGAGAAAAAAAACTGACAAAAACATCCAGAAGAGGCGGCGCATTGGCCGGCTTAAAGAGAGACGCACTTTACCTATGTTGAAACGAACGGCTCGAAAGGCACTGAAACGATTTAAAGCGGTGAAACGATTTAAAACCGCCCGCGCAAAAACACCCGCCCGCGCCAAACTTTCTTCACGAAAAATCTCTTCGCCAAAGATCTCTTCTCGAAAAAAAGTTGGACCCCACGGCCAGCCCGCCAAGAGCGCAACTCCTCTCAATGGCAATGGCAACGGAAACGGCCACGCCCAACTTGACCTCGAAGTTGCCGCCAAACTCAAGGACCTGATCCAGTTGGCCAAGGAGCAAGGTTATCTCACTTACGACGACATCAATGACGCGTTGCCCGACGAGATGATCGCTCCGAATGAGTTGGAGGATATTTATTCCAAACTGCGCCAACGCGATATTGAGATCGTCGAAAGCGCCGAGGCTCGCCGCACCAAAGTGGAGCCGGCCGAAGTAGAAGAGCCCGAGGAAGACACCAGCCGTTTGGATATTTTGGATGACCCGGTGCAGATGTACATGAATCAAATGGGCAAAACTCCTTTGCTCACGCGCGAGCAGGAAGTGGAAATTTGCCAGCGCATCGAGCGGGCGGAAATCGAGGCCAACAAAATCATTTGTCGCTTTGGTTTCGCCGGAAAGGAACACATCACGCTGGCGGAAAAACTTTTGTCCGACCCGCCACAGGAACGTTTTGACCGGATTGTCGCGGACAAAAAACTCGGGTTCCGCGACGGGCATTTGAAGCAACTTCGCAAGCTGGTCAAAAGAGTTCGCACCCTCGACGCGCGCTTCGACGCAACTTATTTGGAATGGACAAAAGCGCAGGGCAAGGCCAGGGCGCAAAAAGTTGGTCACGATTTGGAAAAGCTCCATCGGAAAATGGAAGCGATTTTTCCGGCGTTTCATTATCGCCCAAAATTCCGGGAGGAGTTGACCGCCGTCGCCGCCAACATCCACGAATTGCTTCACCTCAGCCTCGCGCATATCGAGACTTACAAAAGACAGCGCAAATCCGCGCAGCAACAGGCCTTGATCGCCGCCGAAGAAATCAAAATTAAGAATCTGGAAAAAATGGTGCGGATGCCCAAGGAAGATTTTCTCGCCGCTTTTGAAAAATTGAAAGTCGCCCAACAACAGGCGCAAAAAGCCAAAACTCACATGGCGGAAGCCAACCTTCGCCTGGTCGTTTCGGTCGCGAAAAAATATATGAACCGCGGACAGTCGCTTCTGGATTTAATTCAAGAGGGCAATATCGGCTTGATGAAGGGCGTGGAAAAATTCGAGTATCAGCGCGGCTACAAATTTTCCACCTACGCCATTTGGTGGATTCGCCAGGCCATCACGCGCTCCATCGCCGACCAGGCGCGCACCATTCGCATCCCGGTGCATATGATCGAGATCCTCAACAAACTTTGGCGCGTTGAAAAACAATTGCTCCAGGAATTTGGCCGCGAAGCCACCACCGATGAGGTCGCTGACGAGTTAAACATGTCCGTCTCCCGGATTCAGGCGCTGCAAAAAATGGCGCAACAACCGATCTCGCTCCAGACTCCCATCGGCGAAGAAGGCGACGTCAGTTTCGGCGATTTGATTGAGGACAAGCAGGCGGAAAATCCCTCGGAGATGACCAGCCAACATTTGCTCAAAGAAAAATTGACTGACGTGCTGGCGACGCTGACCGAGCGGGAACGGCACATCGTCGAAATGCGTTTTGGTCTCACCGACGGCAACGAACGGACACTCGAAGAAATCGGGCAGCAATATAAAGTCACGCGCGAACGCATCCGGCAGATCGAAGCGAAAGCCTTGCGGAAATTGCGGCACCCAACGCGCATTCGACGGTTGCAGGGATTTTTGGCCGCGCAGGAAGCAGCGTGATGATCAGGAAATAATTTCCAAACTGGAGATGTCCCCGACGTTCTGCATCTGAACATTTTTGTCGATGCGTTTCATAAACCCGCTCAACGCCGTGCCTGGGCCAAGCTCGATGAAGCGCGTGAAATTTTGCGCGAGCAGATAGCGCATCGAATCTTCCCAGCGCACTGATGACGTCACTTGTTGCACGAGTTTGGCGCGAATCGTTTCCGGACCACCGTGCGGTTGCGCGGTGACGTTCGATATCACTGGAACTTTCGGCGAATTCAGAGTGATGCGATCTAAAATGCTTTGCAATTGCGACTGCGCGCTCGCCATCAATTTCGAGTGATAAGCTCCTGCCACCGGGAGCGGCAAGGCGCGTTTGGCGCCTTTTGCTTTCGCCAGTTCACACGCCTTCGCGATTTTTTCCGCCTCGCCGGAAATCACAATTTGTCCCGGACAATTTAAATTTGCCAATTCGACTCCAGCTTCGGCGCAAACTTCGCGCGTCGGCGTTTCATCCAACCCGATGATCGCGGCCATGCTGCCTTTGGTGGATTCGCAAGCCTCCTGCATGAATCGTCCGCGCTCGCGCACAATTTTTAATCCATCTTCAAAACTCATCGCGCCCGCTGCCGTCAGCGCGGTGAATTCTCCGAGCGATAAACCCGCCGTTGCTTCAAATTTCAAATCAGGAATTTTTTCTTTGAGCAATTGAAACGCGAGCCAGCTCACCAAAAAAATTCCCGGCTGCGCGTTTTCCGTTTTGGTCAGTTCCGCTTCCGGCCCGTTGAAACAAACCGACGCCAGATCGTAGCCGAGAATTTCGTTGGCCTGGTCAAACCATTTTTTCGCGCTGGGAAATTTTTCCGCCAAGTCGCGCCCCATCCCGACGACCTGCGCGCCTTGTCCGGCGAAAAGTAGCGCGGTCTTGCTCATCTCAATTGGATTCTTCGACGATGCCTTGGGCAATTCTGTCAGCCACGTCGCGCAATCGAACAGGCTGCTGGTTCAATTTGGCAAAGAGTTCTGCTCCGTTGCCGACAACGAAATTCCATTGGTCGCCCGCGAAACTGATCGGCGCAATCTTGCCGATCGCTGCCTCGCCATTGCCGCGCCAGGATTCGATGTCGTCCACCTTGATAAAAGTTTTTCTCTCCTGCGGCTGCCGCTGCAAAAAGAGCAGACAAGTGTAGGTCGTGGCTTGAGGAAACACCTGTTGATCGCCAAAAGAAACGACTTCTCGAACGTGTTGGTTTTCGGTGAGGAGTGTTCGCAGTTCTCGGCCGTATTCCGCCTGGAAAAATTTGTGCGGGCAAATGTAGCCGAATAGCCCGTCATCCTTCAGCAATTGCAATCCGCGTTCGATGAAGCAGACGTAGATGTCGAAGTTGCCGCTGGCCGCAGAGCGATAGTTGGCTTTGAGAAATTCCACGGCTTGCGGCGCGTTACCCATCATCGTCTGAATGCGCTCGTACGGCGGATTGCCGATGACGACGTCGAATCCGCCGCTGCTGGCTTGGGTGGCACGGGCAACCTGCCCGTGCCGCTCGGCAACTTGCCGAGCGGAAGAGGAGCGCGCGTCCGTCTGTAACTCAGCGCTGATTTTCAAATCGGCGGCTCTCCCCGTTTCGGTCGGCGGGTCGCCGACCGGGACAGGCGAGTCGCCTGTGCTACCCATGATTTCTGGAAATTCTTTTTCCCAATCGAACGCTGCGTCGCCCGCGACCGCTTGGTCCGCGATGAGCGAGTTGCCGCGCCGCAGATTTTTTCTGAGGTCAGGCAGGAAATTCATCGGGCGCGAAACCTTGCCCCGCTTTTGCAATTCGCTGCGAATGAAGTCGCGCTCGACGGCCATCAAACGCATCCAAAGATTGAGCTTGGCGACTTCAATGGCCTGCGCATCGAGGTCCACGCCGAAAATGTTTTCCGTGGCGACGCGGATGCCAAGGTGGTCCACTTCTTCGGCAATGCCCGCCACCGCGTCGAACAACATGCCCGAACCGTTGCCACGCTCGGCCTTGGCCTTGCGACAGGCGAGATTGTATTCCTCGTAGGCGTGAACGAGCGCATCGAACGCGCGCAGGAGGAACGAGCCGGAACCCATCGCGGGGTCGAGGACTTTGATTTGCGAGAACTCGCGGATTTTATTGGCGGCATCCTTGTAATTTTTATAGCCAAGCAGCGTGAGCGCTTCGGCGAGGATCGGTTTGATTTTTTCGCCGAGCGTGTGGGCGACGATGTAATCGACGATGTATTGCGGCGTGTAATAGATGCCTTCCTTTTTCCGCAATTCGTCGGTGTCTTCGATGACAATGCGTCCGTCGTCCCGCAATAACCGGTGAGCGAGGAAGCGTTCATAGACTGCGCCCATGATGTCCTGCGACATCTTGCTGAAGTCGTAAAGATAGAGATGACGGAAGGGAAACAGTTCGCCCTGGCCGACGGCAATCCCAGCGGTGGCGGCGAGTTCCGCGTGGAGCGGTTCGTGGCCGATGACCGTGGCGAGAGCTTCATTGTCGATCACCAGTTCGTCGCAGAGCAGCGGCTGCTGGAAAAGTTCGGTGTTGAACTTGACTTTGATTTCCTGGAAAAGCGATTCACGAAGATGTTCGGCGAAAGTTTTCCCCTCGAAACTGCCGAACATCTCGTCGTAATGCATGTAGGCGCGGGCGAGCTTGTTCCATTCGATGAGCCGGTGCGTTTCCAACATGCGGCAGAAGATGAAGCGGTCGAGCAACTGCTGGCTGGCAAGAGTGATTTCTTCGAGCGAACGCTTTTGGTTTCGGAGCGCAAAACCGTTGGCGATGATGAGCCGCCAGCGTTTGAGGTCGGCGAGAAAACGTTTGTCTAAATCCGCTTTGTGGCTTTGGTCGTAGAGTTCCTCGATGCGTCCGGCTTCGACATTTTCCAACGCAAGCAATTCCCAAAGTTCTTCGCGCCGCGCGATGAGTTCGTTGAGCTTGAAAGAGAAGGAAGGTTTTTCCTCCGTGACACGAATGAAATGCCATTGCTTGAAGTTGGTCAGGACGATCCAGGTAACGGGCCGCTCCATCTGTGTTTGCTCCGGGCTGACGCGATAGTTGCGGATGTAATCGAGCACCTGCGTTCTGTGCCCCTCGAAAAGATCCACCGAGACATCAATCAGACTTTTGGCTTCGAGAAATAAAAGCGGACGATCTGAGCGCAAAAGATAATCGACCTGGTCGCCGACAATTCTGAATTCGGGAACGATGTTGGCGTCTGCGTAACCCAGCGTTTTGAGAAGCGGACGAAGCAATTGATGCTTGGTGGTTTCTTCCGGCGCGGCCTCATCGAATGCGGTGGTGGGAAAATCCTTCGCCAGCGCGACAAGTTCGGCAAGTTTGGCGAAAAATTGTTCTTTCATCGGCGAATGATTTTACGAGAGGAACTGATGCGTTTTGGCTTTGGGCATCTGCTTCACTCGTTTGAAAAATTCCGTTTCCGTAATTTCGGTCGGCCATTCCAATCGCGCAAAAATTTCGTATTGGTTGTTTTCTCTTTTCGTAAAGGCGATCGCGCCCAGTTCAATCAGGTGGTTGATATCGCGAATCAAGGCTTTATACGGATTGCTCAAGGCACTGTAGTGAGAACGGGTTTTTTCCGTCAAATCCACGAGGAGCAAATGGTCCGAATCCAAAAGCAATTTGAGAATTTCGATGTGCCGCTCGGCGATGACCCGTTTCCGAGTGGTCTGTAAACGTTTGAAGAGATCGAACATCAAATTGCGGTAGAGCGCTTTGGAAACGTTTTTGCGGATCTCGCCGAACAGCCGTTTGCACTGCAATTCCACGCCGCGCAGTCCGAAAACTAGAAACGAGGTCAGGTCGTGCCTGCCGGCGCGGACCTGCGCCAGGGCATCCAAATAATTGTTTTTTTCCTCGTAATAATAATTCGACATTGCAATAAAAAGGACGTTCCTCAATCCGGTGCGTTGTAACATCAACGCTTCGAGCGCACGCGCAGTTCTCCCATTTCCATCCAGAAAAGGATGCATGGCCGCGAAATGATAATGGAGCGCCAGGGCTTGAATGAGTGGATCGTGTTGAGGAAACTGTTGTTGAACCGCACGGCAAAGTTCGCTAAAGGCTTTTTCACAATCCGCTCCGCCGTCCACCCCTCGGTGTCGAGGGGATCCGAAAGTAACGTTCTGGTCGCGCGCGCGGATTTTTCCCGGCGGACAGTGGTCGTCATCGGCATCAGTCACCATCAGCCGATGGATTTCGTAAATTAAATCATCGTCGATAGGACGATCATTCGGCAGTTGCTCGATCCAGCGATAAGTTTTCACGGCTGCGGCGGCTTGTCGTTGCGAACGCGTGTGAAGGTTTTCCGGAGATTCTTTCATCGCGGCTTCCAGTTCTTTTTCCGTGAACTCGGCTCCTTCGATGCGCGAGGTTCCCGCCACTTCCCGTTTGAGTTGCACGACCTGCAATTTATCGGCCCAACTTCGTTGATAAGGAATTGTCGTCAATGAAAGCACGGCTGCTTTGGCGTCGGTCAGCGGGCCAACGAGTTTTGCCATGTCATAATGAATCCAATTTTCTGGAAGCTCGTAGGAAATCACGCGAAGAAAATAAAGGCTTTGATTTCCAAGTCAACGCCGTCTCGTTTCCGAAAACAACACTTTTAATCAATGGGTTAGGACAAGTGGTGTGGGTTTCATTTCCAAACCATTTCCAGATCGTTGCCGAATTTTTTTTGGCAAAGCCGAAAAAATCAGCAAACCCCTTTGCACCCGAAAAGATTTCGCTCGCGGATCATTTGCGCGACCTGCGGCGGAACCATCTCCTCCCAAGATTTATCGCCGCTGCGAATTTTTTTCAGAACGTCGCGGGAAAAAATCGGCAGGCATCGCTCATCGTAATCGCGCAAACTTTCGATGAACCGATTCTCCACGAGGTAGGCGTGCAGGTGCCTGAGATGCGGCGCAACGCGTAGATTGGTCGCGGAAATTAATGCGCCGGTTTTTTTTTCGAGCAAGGGATAGACGTAAAGTTTCAAATCGTTTTTGAACATGCGCCCGAAGGATTCCAAAATGCCGCCGGACAAATTCGTGTAATATTTTTCCTCAAAAATTTCCTGTAGACTCGGCACGCCCATCGCGATGCCGATCATCTTGTTGGTGTAACGAAAAAAATATCCAGCCAGCCGGTAGTATTCGCCGAAGTCAGAAATCAAAACGGTTTTACCCAACGCGCCCAGAATATCCACGCGATCCAGAAAATCCTGGTGATCAATTTGATCGTCTTCGGTCAGGTTTTTCAGAGTCATTTCCATCAGCGTCAAAACTTCCTGGCCCTGCACTTTGGGTTCCTGCACGAATTGCGCCTGGGCGCAACGCAGCATGTCGAGCGTGACCTTGGTGATCGGGCGAAAACTCCCGCGCTCGACCAGAATCGATTTTTTATAAAAGGCGTCGGCGGGCTGGATCACTTCGCCATCGGCCGTAAAAAGCGCGGCGTTGGTCAATCCGCTTTGGACAAGTTTTAGCGCCATGATCCGGTTGTCGAGTTTCGCAAAACGCGGGCCGGAAAAACGAATCATGTCCACCTCGATCCGATCTTTGCCGACGTTATCGACCAACGAAACGATCAGCGCTTCGGGATCGTTGTGCAGATAGAGCGCGCCGAAAATCAGATTGACTCCGAGGATGCCGAGCGCCTCCTGTTCCTGGACGTTTTCTTTGTCCCAGAGACGGACGTGGATGATGATTTCAGAAGGCTCGCTGCGCGGCTCGGTCTGAAAACGAATTCCCAGCCAGCCGTGCGCGTCGTGCTGCTGGCTGAAGCTGCGCGCGACCACGGTGTCGGCGAAAACAAAAAATTTTGTGGTGTCGCCGCGTTTTTCATTCAGGCGTTCGAGCAGCAAACTATATTCGCGCTCCAACATCGTTTCCAAACGCTCGCGGCTGACGTAGCGATCGGCGTGGCCGTAAATCGCATCGCTGATCACCATGTCATACGCGGACATGGATTTGGCAATCGTCCCGGACGCGCCACCGACCCGAAAAAACCAGCGGGCCACTTCCTGCCCGGCGCCGATCTCGGCAAAGGTTCCGTATTTGCTCGCGTCGAGGTTGATCTGCAGAGCTTTTTGATGAGTGCCCAAAACTTCTTTTGTCATGGAAAAATAATTTGCTGTGGCCGCCATCGAGCACAATGGCTTTGAACTCCGCGTCCGCTCGCCGATACTTAATTGCATGGAAAAAGGCAAAGCAAGAGGAAGTCACGTCGTGATTTACGATGGGGATTGCAGATTTTGCTCTGCGCAAGTGCGTTGGCTGAAAAAGTTGGATTGGTTCAATACGCTGGAATTTATTTCGCTAACAGATTCGCGCGTGAAAGAAATTGTGCCCGCCATTTCGCAGAAGGAATTACTCGAAGCCGTTTATTGTGTGGCAAAGGATGGAAAAATTTCGCGCGCGGCGAGATGCTTTCGCTTTCTGGCGATGCGAATTCCGCTGCTCGTTCCGCTCGCCCTGCTGCTTTGGTTTCCGGGAGTGATTTGGATTGCGGAAAAAATCTACGAAGCGATCGCCCGCAATCGTTCCACGCTCAGCCGTTTTTTTGGAATCGCGGGGTAGCATCTGCCTCCGGCGGGTGCGAAGACATTTTTCGGAACGCCGATCTCCCGATCGGCTCGTTGCGGTTAATATGGGTGCGTGCCGATCGGGAGATCGGCGTTCCCAATAGGTTTCTTCGCACCCGCCGGAGGCAGATGCTACCCCGGCGTTGGGTTAAATCGAAACGACTGTTTTATTTTTGTGCGAATCCAGCGCGGCGGCGAAAAGTTCATGGCTGCGAACGGCTTCGTCGGGGGTGACACAACCCATTCTGTTTCCCAAGGCTCCAGCACGTTCCGCCGCGTAGGCTGCCCACATTTGTAAAAAACAATCTGGAAAACCCGCTTCAAAAATTCCGCCCGTGATCGTCGGGAAAGCCATTTGATGACCGAGGTCCGTCTTCTGCCAAATCTGTTCTTTGCCGCGCTGAAAGGTCCACAATGTTTTCGGTTCCTTCGTGCTGTAACGCACCCCGCCATCCGTGCCGAGCACTTCGATCCACCACGTGTTCGTCTCGCCGGGCGCCATGCGTTTCATTTCCAGGCGCATCGGAACTTCCTGTCCATTCACCTCGACATCCGTGTGCAAAAGCGCGTTGTCCCATGTGTCGCACGCCGCCATGCCGCCTTTGCCGTCGGGACGCTCCGTGTAAATTTTTTGAAGCTGCGCAAAAACCCGTTTCGGGTTCCAACCGAGGCGAAATGGAACATGGACAACGTGCATTCCCAAATCGCCCATCACGCCAATCTCGCCGCAAAATTTATTTTGCCGTTTCCAGTTAATTACCTTCGTGGGATCGAGGTCGCTCGAATGCCAGAAGCAGGAATGAATCTCCAGGAGCTTTCCGAATTGCCCGGATTGCGCCGCCTGAAAAACTCGTTGCGCCCCCGGCAAGAAAGGAAATTCCGAACTGCATCGCACGAATCGCCCGGATTTTTTTGCAGCGTCACGAATGATTTTTGCTGCATCCAAATCAATGCCGAACGGTTTTTCCGCAAGCAAATCTCTCCCCGCATTGAGCACATCGAGATAAAGTTTCTCGTGGAGATTGTGCGGAACGGCGACATAGACCACATCTACATCCCGCGATTTCAAAAGCTCGTTGTGATCTTTTGTGAGCAATTTGACGGTCGGAACTTTTTTGAACCATTCCAGCAACTTGTCCTGCAAATCGCAAACGGCCACGAGTTCGGCTTGCACCGTAAAATCTTCGAGGACGAACCAGCGGCCGAACGCACTGGCCGCTTCGCGTCCCATCAAGCCGCCACCGATAATTCCCACACGCATTTTTTGATTCATAAAATCATTTCTTTTTTCCTATCGGATTGGAAGCCACGTTCTTGACGTGAAAACCAATTTCGCGTGGTTCGATTTTGGAAATGGAGGTAGCCGCGAGTTTTTGGATTTCTTTGAGAATTTGGAGAATCGCCTGTTGGTGGTCATCCAGGCGACCCGAAAGTTTCTTTTCTAGTTCGGCCAATTTCTCCGAGAGGACTTTATTGTTTTCCAGCATCTGGCGCATTTCGTTGAAAGCGCGAACAATGAAAATGCTCATAGCAATAGCCCGTTTACTCCGAAGAATATTGGCCGCCATCATCGCTCCATGTTCGGTGAATGCGTAAGGCCGATACTTAATGTTGCCGCCGCGTTTCAAGGTCACAGTTTGTGACCTTGAAAGATGCCAGAATTCCGTGTCGGATTTAGTGAGGCGAAAAAGAAAGTCCGGAGGAAATCTGTCTGCGTTGCGCTTGACGGCTTGGTTGAAAACTTTGGTTGTAACTCCATAAATTCGGGCCAAATCGAAATCCAAAATAACTTTTTTCCCACTGATAAATAAAATCAACGGCTGGATATCTTCGAGGGGAATGATCTGGAGTTTGGTTCTCATATTTCTAAGGTCACAAAGTGTGACCTTAAAGTTTTTGCAACGGAGTCCGGGATGTTCAAGGTCACAATTTGTGACCTTGAAAATGGTCCATAATTTTTAAACCATTTCGTCACGGCTTTCGCAGTCGCGCCGTCATGAACAATGTTCGTGAGTAATTTTACGGTTGAACTTTTTTGAACCATTCCAGCAACTTGTCCTGCACATCGCAAACGGCAGCGAGTTCGGTTTGCACCGAAAAATCTTCGAGGACGAACCAGCGGGCAAACGCAGTGGTTCCCGTCCCATCAAACCGCCGCCGATAATTCCCACGGGCATTTTTTTATTCATAAAATTTCGTCTTCTTCAAGAACGCGGTGCCAATCACGCGCTCCGTCCAGCACGCGGACGATTTCAATACCGTCCGAAATAGGACGATAGAAAATCAAGTGGTTACGAAAATGGGCGATCGGCCAAAATCGAATGTTCTCAAAATGCGCCAACACGCCGAGTTCCGGCATTCGATTCAAGCGAGTGAATGCATCTTGAGCGGCGGCGAGAAAACGCTGGGCCGCATCTAAATTATCATGGGCGATGAAGTTAAACTGATTGTCCAGATCAACGTCGGCTTTTGGGCTGATGACGATCCGCCGCACGCTTATTTCCGGTAATGGCGTTTAAGAAGTTTTGCTCGTTTATCTTCCCAATATTCCTTCGTCACCGGAATGGGTTCTCCACTGTTCAAACCCTCGATCAACTTGGCTTCGACTTCTTTCAAAACTTCGCGGCGACGCGCCTCGCGGACGAGCGATGTCACATAAGCTTCGGCAGTGGGCTTGCCGAATTTCGCGGCTTGTTCGACGACAAATTCTCCGAGCGGTTCGGGTAAGGAAACTTTGAGTTGAGTCATAGGATTGCGCTCACAATTACCGGAAACAAAATGTCATTCGGGAAATAATAAATCAACCTTTGATGAATTTCGCCGCGTCCCTCGCATTCGCGCCGTCGTGGACAATCGACATCAAGGCACGAGTCATTCCCGCTGGGTCAGCGTGTTGAATGATGTTGCGTCCGTAAACAATTCCCGCCGCGCCTTGTTTGATTAAATTTTCCGTGCGCTCCAAAATTTCTTGGTCAGCCGCTTTTCCGCCGCCGCGCACGAGCACGGGGATGCGCCCCGAAATTTCCACGACTTTGTGGTAAACGTTCACGTCGTCGGTGGGATCGGCTTTGATGATGTCGGCGCCAAGTTCGACTGCCTGACGCACGAGGGGAAGGATTTTTTCCAGATCGCCATCGACCATGTAGCCGCCCGCTTTTTGGTTCGATTGGAAAACCAATGGCTCAATCATCAGCGGCATTCCGATGCGGTCACATTCCGGTTTAATTTTCAAAATATTTTGAATGCACTGGTCGGTGACTTCCGGTTGTTCGGGAATGCGAAATAAATTTACGACCACACAGGTCGCGTCGAGACGCAGCGCTTGTTCCACGGGCTGCTCGATCATGCGGCTGAATAAAGTGCGCGGCAGTTGGTTCCCATAAACGTTCGCGACGTCCGTGCGCAAAACGAGCGCGGGCTTTTCTTTGCCGGGCAAAGATTGCAAATAATGCGCCTGGCCCACGGTGAGTTGAATCGCATCCGGCGCGGCTTCGACCAAAGTGCGAATGCTTTTTTCGAGATTCTCGATCCCTTGCAAAAAACCGCGTTCGTTAAAAAACCCGTGATCGACTGCGACGTCGAAACAGCGATTGGACTTGGCGTTGAAGAGGCGATTGAGACGGTAAAGTTTCATAAAATGTGTCAGGTGTTAATCATTTCCGGCGGGTGGCGTCGATGCTAAATTGCGCGGCGTTGATGAAAAAACCTGGCGGAGTAATTTTATTTATGGCGGTGGCTTTGTTTGCCGATTCTTCATTCGCAACAGAAACCCCCAGCCATTTCATTGGCATAAAAACGTTTTCGAAATTCAAAAAGGAGACCACCCAGAACGAAACCGTCCTCACCTCTCCAGAAATCAAAATGGCGATTGCGTGGGATGAACTGGTGGTTTCGTGGAACGCCGCCGCGCCTTCGGGAACCTCTTTAAAAATCGAAGCGCGTGGAATTTTTCCCGATCACAAGACGAAGTTTTTTACGATGGCGCTTTGGTCAGAAGATGTTTCCAAATTTCCCCGCGAAAGCGTGAAGGGCCAAAAAGATTCCGATGGCAATGTCAGCACGGACACATTGATTCTGAAAGCGCTTTGCCGTCGCGCGCAAGTTCGCGTCACGCTGGGCAGTTCGGAAAAAAATATCAAACCAGAACTGAAATTTCTCGGCCTCTCTTTTTTGAACAGTAAAATGGAAATCTTCCCGCTGCCGCCCGACAAAAAAGCATGGGGAAAAATTATCGAGACACCGGAGCGTTCGCAAAATTCTTATCCCGAAGAACAGGGCTGGTGCAGTCCCACCTCGCTTTCGATGGTGTTGATGCGCTGGTCGTCGGTGTTGCATCGGCCCGAACTGAATCTCGATGTTCCGGAGGTTGCCAAAAATGTTTTGGACAAAAATTTTGGGACGGGCAATTGGCCATTCAACACGGCGTTCGCTGGAAAGTTTCCTGGAATGCGCGCTTACGTTTCGCGGTTCACGGATATTTCCGAATTGGAAGATTGGATCGTCGCCGGAATTCCGGTGATCATTTCCGCGCCGTTTCATCTGCTCGAATCGGGACGAAGAAACACGGGGAGCGGCCATGTCGTGACGGTCATCGGCTTTACAGAAAGCGGCGACGTGGTCATCAACGATCCGGCGACCAACTTGGAGAAGGGACAAAAAGTTCGGCACATTTACAAACGCGAAAACGTGGCGAAGGCGTGGAAGACGTCGCACAACACCGTCTATTTGATTTATCCTGAGTCAGCGAAAATTCCAAAAGACAAGCACGACCATTGGGAGAAAAATAATTGAACTCCATGAATTTTCTGCTCGCGCGAAAGCGATTTTGTTTGTTTCTCCTGTGGGCGAGCGTAGTTGCGTTCAGCGGCTGCCATTCGACAAAAAATTCTGCGCTGCCTGCTGAAACAATTTCTTCGAGAACAAATTATCCGGCTCACTGGTGGACGCCGGTTTCAAAAGAGGGCGCGCCGAGTTGGGAAATTTTGCCGCAGGAAGCCAAGCCGGGCGAAGTGATTCTTTCCAAACGCAACGAACTCGGTTTGCTTTCCAATTTTGCGGCGACACCATTTACGTTGCGTGGAAAACGTTACGCGAGCCTCGAAGGTTTTTGGCAAATGATGAAATATCCCGAAAGCGCGGAAGATCCGCGCGCGAAATTTCCCGGCCTGGACTGGAAATTTACTCGCGCTCAAGTAGCGCAGCTCACCAGTTTTGACGCGCAAAGAGCGGGCGCACTGGCCGAACAAAACATGAAGCAGATGGGAATTACCTGGGTCTCTTTCGAGGGCAAACAGTTTGAATACAGGTCGGCCGTGGAGGGCGAACATTATCGGTTGATCGTCGTGGCGACGCGTGAAAAAGTGCGGCAGAATCCTGAGGTAAAAAAAGTTTTGCTGGCGACGGGCGATTTGATTTTGAAGCCGGACCATCATCAGGAACCGAATGCTCCGCCGTCGTGGCGATATTATGGGATTCTCACGCAAGTCCGCGCCGAACTTCAGGAGCGAAAATAAACCCGGGTAAAAACGTCTTGGTTTTCCGAGGTAAAACACTTTTTAACCCAGCCCTTCCACGTCAGCGGTGAGATAAATCAGATACCGGGAAGGAAGGGCTGGGTGTTTTCGCACGTGGTTATTTTTTGGACGAAACCCGAAGTCCCAAACGCCGCTCATCAATTACTGGACGACATGGAAAAGTTTTTGAAACCGATCCCCGGTGTTTTGCACTTCCACGCCGGCAGGATGGCAGCGAGTCATCGGTCGATGGTGGATCAGACGTATCAGGTCGCGCTCAATCTGCCCAGCCCTTGCCTGGAAGGGCTGGGCTGCCAGCGCGTTGTCGTTTACGATTTCGAGTAAGCCGGCTAAGGCGATTTGAAATTATCGCTGGCAAGAATCAATTCTGCTTCAGCGAAGCGTCGAGACATTCTCGGACGAGTTGCGCGAGTTTGCCCACCGAATAAGGTTTCGGGAGAAAGTTTCGGCCCACCAATAACGAAGAGTCTTTGCCCGCCATACCGGGGCTGTAGCCACTGGTGTAAATCACCTTGAGCGTGGGAGAGAGAATGGAGAGTCGTGCCGCCAATTCGCTGCCCATGATGCCTCCCGGCATGACCATGTCGGTCAGCAGCAAGTCCACCGTGCGGTTGGCTCGCTCCCATACTTCCAGGGCGTGCCGGCCAGAGGCAGCCTCCAGAACATAATAACCCTGGACCCTGAGAATCTGGACAACCATCTGGCGCAAGTCTTCTTCGTCTTCGGCCACAAGAACGGTTTCACGTCCGCTCCGCAGAACCGAATCAACGACCGGTTCCAATTTTTCCGCGGGTTGCTGGCTGGGAGGAAAATAGACGCGGAAGGTCGTGCCCGCATTGGGTTTGCTTTCCACTTCGAGCCAGCCCCGGTGCTGCCGGACAATGCCGAACACGGTGGAGAGGCCCAGGCCGGTGCCTTTTCCAACGGGCTTGGTCGTGAAAAATGGCTCGAAGATACGACCGAGAATTTGCGTATCCATTCCCGTGCCGGTGTCCTGAAAAGTCAGGCAAACAAAATCACCATCGCGTTGCTCGGGGTCCATCGGCGTGGGCGCGCGGTGGATTGTCTCCAGCGAAGTCGCAATAGAAATCCGCCCACCATTCGGCATCGCATCTCGGGCGTTGATCGCGAGGTTCATTGCGATTTGTTCGATCATGCTGGGGTCGGCATGGACCGCCGGGAGCGAGGGTTGCGGGCTAAAATCAATTTGCACATGTTCGCCAACCAGGCGTTCGAGCATTTTGCTGGCGTCGCCCAAAGTCTCGTTGAGATTGAGGTGCCGAAATTGCATCACCTGCTTGCGGCTGAACATGAGCAATTGGCGGATGAGAGTGGCGGCGCGGCCTGAGGCCTTGATCGTTTGCTCCAATGATTTGCAGAGAGGACTATCCGGCTCCAACTTTTGCTGCATGAGGCCGGCGTGACCCTGGATCACCGTAAGAATATTATTGAAGTCGTGGGCGACACCGGCGGCCAACTGACCGATCGCTTCCATTTTTTGGGCCTGGCGCAACTGACGCTCCAATAAAGCGCGCTCTTCGATGTCCTGGGCCAACAAAAGCAAGTGAGGCCGGCCACCCATGTTGACTGGCGACATGGAAACCAGGACTTCGTGCAACTCGCCTCTCTCGGTCCGGATTTTTGCCTCCTGGTCGCGCACCCGCTCCTGCCGCGCCAATGTTTCAACCCACTGATCGGCCATCCCAGGTTTTTCCCAGAGAAATAATTCAGCGGGAGTTCGGCCGATCATGTCTTCCCGTTTCCAACCGGCGACCTCGGCCAGGCGTTGATTCACATCGACGAAGCGTTGATCGGATAAAGTTTGGATGCCACTCGGAACAGGGCTTTCATGAAACGCCTTGGAAAAGCGCTCTTCTGATGTGGCCAGTGATTCGTTGGCCCGGGCCAGTTCCGCAATTTGCAAAGCGGATTGGTGATTGAGCAGCCATTTTTTTGTGAGAGCGTGCGCGATTTGTTGAACTTCGATGTTGTCGAATGGTTTCTTCAGGACGAGCAAACTGTCGGGTTGACCCACTTTGGCCCGCATTTCCTCCCAGGCGTAATCGGAGTAAGCGGTGCAAACGACGATCTGGAGTTCGGGATTCACTTCCCAGATGCGCGCGATGGTTTCAATGCCGTCCCATCCGGGCGGCATGCGCACGTCAACGAAAGCCATCGCATAAGGACGATTGTCCGCCAGAGATTGCTTCACCATCTCCAGCGCCTCCTGGCCTTGAAAAGCGGAGTCCAACTCAAACGTGGTTTGCTCTACCGTCGCGGTGTTCTCCTCGAAGAGGGCTGCTTCCATGTCGGTCACCACAGTTTCCCCGGAATTGTCGGAACAAAGAATCGTTCGAAAGTCGGCGTGGATGCTCTCGTTGTCATCCACAATGAGGATACGATGGTTGGGAGTGAGGTCAGCGCTTGTCATGTTTTTCCTGTGGCGGTTAGGTCCAACGCGGAACGCGGAACGCGGGACTTTCCGCGTTCTCGGTTCCGCGTTCCGAGTTGGAAGCGGCGCTCGGCAATTCCAAAGTGAAGGCGGCGCCTTTTCCCGGGCCGTCGCTTTGCACGGTGAGAGTGCCGCCCATTTCTGTCGCTGCATTGGCCCCGCTATGCAGGCCGAACCCGTGCCCGTCTTTCTTGGTGGTAAAGCCGTGGTTAAAAACTTTGTTCAAGTTTTCCGGCGCGATTCCCACGCCGGTGTCGGTGACGGAAACTTTTACCCGGTCGGGCGACGCCATCTCCACCCGGATGGTCATCCGTCGTTCGCGACTGCTCACATCTTCCATCGCATGCTTGGCGTTGCGCAGGAGGTTGATGAGAATTTGCAAAACCTTATGCCGATCCACGCGCACCGCCGGGATCTTTTCGCCGAACTCTCGCACCAGATCAATGCGATGCCGGTCAAACGCGGCGAGGTTCATGCGCAAGGCATCTTCCACCAAACTATCCATCGCCAGATTTTCGTAAACGCCGGAGACTTTGGCGTAGCTTTGTTGCATCGCCACAATCTCTTTGATGTGTTCGATATGTTTTCCCACAGCCTCCATTCGTGAGATCAAATTGGTCTGCTCCTCAGCCATCTGGTCCGCCACTGTGGCAAGGTATTCGGGAATCATTTTGCCTTTGGGATCAGAGGTAAGGAACTCGGCGAGGTGACCGTTTCGCTCGCGCAACATTGTCGTGGCCCGGCGGAGGTTGGTAATCTTGGAACGACGTAATTTCTCGGCGACCAGAGTGGCGGAGACGCTGACACTGTTGAGGACGTTGCCGACATTGTGCAACACGCCCGTGGCTACATCAGCCATGCCCGCATGTCGCGAGGTGTCCATCAACTGCCGGTTGAGTTTATCCAGTTGCTCGGCGCCGAGCTTGGCTTGGGTGATGTCCTGGAAGATTCCGCGCAGCGCGCCAGGCTGCCCGTTTTCCACCAACACGGTGCCGCTTTCGCGAATCCAAACGGTCCGGCCATCAGCGGCCAGCATTCGGTATTCGAAGGAGTAAGGCTGGCCGCGCGTGGTCATTTCGTGGGCGGCGCGTATGGCCTTTGCCGCGTCTTGTGGATGCAGTTTCTCTTCCCAAAAATTGGGTTGGTCCAGCCACGCCTGGGGATAGTAGCCGAGGATTTTTTCGCTTTGGCGACTGATGAAGGTGAACCGAAATGTATCGGGTGGGCGCTCCCAGACTATTCCATCGATCGAATGAACCAATGCTTCCATTTTCTGTTGAGAGAGGCTGAGGGCGGCGTCCTGGCTCTGGATGCGTCCGAGCATCTCGTTGAAGGACTCCGCCAGTTGGCCCAGTTCGTCGCCGTGACTGCTGATGACCGCACGCACCGAATAATCTTTTTTCTCACCGACAATTTTGGCGGTCTGCGCCAACTGGAGCACCGGATCAGTAATCGAGCGTCCCAGGCGGCGCGAGAGAAACAGCGCGAGGCCGATGGAGACGACCAGAATGCCGAGCAAGACCTGTCCGTAGAAGCCGAGCAGTTCCAAAAACGTCCGATGGTAATCCGTGCGCAAATAAAGCGTCCCCTTTCGCTCGCCTTTCCAAATAACTGGCTGAGTGAGGAGTAGGTAGTCGCCGGTGAAATGCGATTGTCCGGGCGGCGGAAACTGCGACAACGTGCGGGAATCTTCCGCGACGCCGAAGCGGGCGAACAACGCCCCGTCTGGCAAGACCAGCGTAGCCGACAACACCGTTCGTTTGGCCGCAAGAGAGCGGACCACCTCGGTCGCCGCAGTGTCATCCGTGAACGCCATGGCGGCGGTGCTGTTGTTGGCAATGATGACGGCGAGAGTGGAGTTGTCGCGCTCAAAGTTGGAGCGGAAGTTCAGCACTTGAAAGACGAAGAGCGCCGCGATCGCGACCAGGAGAACCGTGCCGCAGATCAGCAGGGTCATCACCAACATCTTTCGTTGGATGGGGAAATTCCGAAAACGTTTCATAGCTGGAATGGCGGTTCAACCCAGGCCATCGGTTCTCCATCGAATGTGGCCGATGCACCGGACCTCGACGCTGGCCGCTCCATGTCGCTTGATTCAAAGCAGGGCGAACCGACGGCGACGGTCGTCGTCAGATGGCGCTTAATAAAAATATCCCGAACCCAATTCATTTTTGTCCTGTTTTCATTTGCAGAGCACCCTGAAGTGGTTCAATCGGATACGATTTAACCCACGTTTTGGCGATGCCATTGCTGTGGAGGAACAAAGCGGATTCCGTTCCAGTCATGGAAAGAGACTTTGCAGAAGTGAGAAATACTTATCCCGACTTCCGAAATGGAACTGAAAGAAGCGCGGCCTTCGGGCCGCTTCACCGTCGAACGCCGGTGGGTATTGCGCGCGCACAAAACATTCGCAGCTTGAAGCGGCGTGAACGCCTTGTCATTACCCACATCTCAGGGTGTGTTTCTTCAATCCTGAAGGGATTGGGATCACTTAGCCCAGCGTTGCGAGGAACGAGCTACGCTGGGGGGCGTCAATAAAAGTCCATCAACTCTGAAAGAGTTGAATCAAATCGTGAAATTAATTCCACTCTGCCGTTCATCAAATTCGATTCGTAGCGATGTGAGAGGGGCTTTTGATGCCACCCGTTCCGGGTTGATAACTTGTTTGCCAGAGGACCCAGCGTAGCTCGTGCCTCGCAACGCTGGGCTGATTGATTTCAATCCCGTTGGGATTCAACACCCACAGACGAATTGTGGGTAATGACAAGGCGTGAACGCCGCGCCCCGGCACAACTTTACGCGCACGCTACTTCGGAGTTCGGGCTTAACGAGAGGCACCGACGGCAAGACCCAACAACTTGGAACTAATCTTCAATTTGGCGACCTTCGCTGCGTCGTCATTGATCTGGAATCGGAGTTTGGTGCCTTCCTGGACGAAGTTGACCATGCCGCCTGTTTCGATAAAACGCTCGGTTTGACCTACGGTAAGAACCGTAGTGCCGCGAAGCTTCTCGATGATTTCGGGAAGACGTTCTTTCTCCGAACTGCTGACGAACAGGATGTGGCAGTTGGTGACTGCCGCGACCTCACGAAAGGTTTGGATCGTAATCGGATGTTCGTTGATTTTCTTGCCGGCCACCGTCGATTCAAGATGAGTGCCGAAAGGGTTGTCTCCCAGGATGCCGATAATGAAGGGAGATTTGTTTTCGGCGAACGCATTCTGTGGCCACTCAATGAATTTGGCGAAGTTGTAGAGAAAGGCTGCTTTGAGCTGATACTCGGAGGGAGGCGGGGTCTGTGCATGTCCAAGCCCGACTGCCAGGAGCAGCGGCAGAGCCAGGACGACTAATGTATTTGTGCGTAAGCGCATTGACTGTCGAAAAACGATGGCGAACCTGCCCGCAAATCCTGATGGTCGTTTCATCTCGCGATCCCGAGGGAGCGCGCAACAAGCTTCCGCCGAATATGCATAAGTTTGTCGCCGAGCGCACTCGCAATCGTTTAAATAAAATCGCCTTGCTAACCCGGCTCCGAAGGCCATTCTTTCCAGCCTAGGAATGAAACAGCGCGGCAGCCCACCCTTTCCGTGTCCAAACAGTTGGGCCATCATTCGTCGCGAGACGATTCAGCGAGCGATGACTCTGTCGGTTTTCTTCCTGCCCCTCCTCGTTGGTCCCGCCAGCGCCGAGATGAATCAAGCAACTCCTGATCTCACTGAGATTCCGCTGGAAGCGCTGATGGAAATGGATATTCCAAAAGTCTTCGGCGCATCGAAGATCGAGCAGAAGCCAAGCGAGGCTCCCTCTTCCGTTACCATCCTGACTGCCGACGACATCAAAAGATACGGCTATCGGACGCTGGCGGACGTCTTGCAAAGCGTGCAGGGATTTCATGTTTCCTATGACCGCAATTACGCGTTTCTGGGAACGCGCGGCGTGAGCCTGGGAGATTTCAACAGCCGCATCCTGTTGTTGGTGGACGGGCATCGCGTGAACAACAATCTGACGGATGGCGCGTTCATTGATACCGCGTTCATCCTCGACGTGGATCTGATCGAGCGGGTTGAAATCATCCGTGGCCCAGGCTCAGTGCTCTACGGCAATAATGCTTTCTTCGGTGTTATCAACGTCATCACGCGCCAGGGAAAAAATGTGAATGGCGCGGAAGTTTCAGGCGAGTACGCCACCTTCGACACCTGGAAAGGTCGGGCAACCATTGGCCAATCCTTTACGAACGGCGCTCATCTTCTTCTTTCCGGCACACTTTACGGGAGCGATGGCGAGGACAGACTGTTCTACAAGGAGTACAAGACGCCGGCTCAAAATAACGGCGTGGCCCAAAACATCGATCGTGATTCTTCGGGAACTTTCTTCGGCTCATTGAGCTATCAGGATTTTACTCTCGAAGGCGCGTTTCTCAGGCGGGAAAAGTTCAATCCAACGGCGCAATTTTTTACGACATTCAACGATCCACGCCTGAAGACCATTGATGAGAGAAGCTTCGCGAACTTGAAATACACGCATAGTTTTCCCGATGTGGTGGACGTTACGGCGCAGGTTTATTATGACCGCAATAATTTTGAAATTGGTTATCCCTTCGCGCCGTCGCTCTTTAAGGAGGTTCAGGAGGGCGAGTGGTGGGGCGCGGAACTTCAACTTAACAAGCGGCTGTGGGACCGGCATGTCGTGACCGTGGGCGCGGAATACCGGGACGACTTTCATCAAAGCGACCGCGTCTTCGACCAGAAGACGGGGCAGGTCTTCACCGATATCAATGGGTCTCGGGCGAGTCACGGAGTTTATATTCAAGGCGATTTTGCGATACTCACGAATCTCCATTTAAACGCTGGAGGACGGTACGACCAATACGGCCAGTTCGATCCCGCGTTCAATCCCCGGCTGGCTTTGATTTACAACCCAGTCCAGACCGCCACGATCAAAGCCCTCTACGGCACCGCTTTTCGCGCGCCTAATTTTTTGGAACTCAGCGATTCACGCTTCCAAAACATCCAGCCCGAGGAAATTACCTCCTATGAACTGGTCTATGAGCAGGAGATCGGAAAGCGGCTGCGATCTTCCGTCTCCGGATTCTACAATGAGATGGACGATTTGATCCTGTTGGAAAACGGCAGCTTCACCAATTTTAACGCCGCTGCCATTGGAACGGAATTGGCGCTGACCGGGAGTTGGACCAACGGAATTCGCACCCGGCTGAGTTACACGTTGCAAAATGTGGAGGATCGTTCTGGGAATCGAGACCTGCCCGATTCACCAGAACAACTGGTCAAGTTGAATCTAAGCGTCCCGCTCTACCAACAGAAAATCTTCGCCAGCCTGGAATTCCAATACATCAGCAGCCGGCACACGCTCCGAACAACGAGCACTGGCGGGACTTTGGCGGGCGCAGACGCGGGCGGCTTTGGGGTGTTGAACTTCACGCTGTTCAGCCACAATCTCGTCCCCAATCTCGAAATGTCCGCCAGCATTTACAACTTGCTCGATCGCCGCTACGACGACCCTGCCTCTCGCTTCCATCAACAGGCTATTATCGAACGCGATGGACGGACCTTCCGCCTCAAGCTCACCTACCGCTTTTGAGGATTGGCACGCGGCTAGCTAAAGCTCTTTCATGATGGAAAAGTGGACAGCGAAGTGGTCGATTAGTGTACCAAAAATTGCAGCATTAACGCTGTCTTTTTGTTTGTTGCTTTCCGGCACGAGCCGGGCCGGAGGACCGCCACCCGTAATAACTGTCCAACCTTTAAGCCAGAGTGTCCTGGTAAGCAACAGTGTGACTTTTTTGGTGGTGGCCAGCAGCGGCACCACGCTCTCTTATCAGTGGCGCAAGAACGGTGCGAATATTTCCGGGGCGACTCTGAGCAGCTATACCATTTCTTCGGTTAGACAATCCGATGCGGCGGATTACTCGGTAAGAGTCGTCAACGGTGGCGGGACGCTCTATAGCAGCAACGCGACCCTAACGGTTCTGGTGCCCGCCGGAATCACTACGCAACCGCAGAGCCAGGCGGTGGTGCAGAACCAGAACGCTTCATTTTCCGTGGTGGCGAGCGGAACTGCCCCGTTCAGTTATCAATGGAATCTCGATGGAATCCCACTCCTGGGCGCCACCAACCCGCTGTTGGCACTCAGCAATGTCCAGACAAGCGACGCGGGCAATTACACCGTTGTGGTCGTCAATGCCTACGGTACGGTGACGAGCGCGGTAGCTATTTTGACGGTCCTGGTTCCGCCCGTGATAACGACCCAGCCCCAGAGCCAGACAGTGATCCAGGGTCAGACTGGTTCGTTTTCCGTCGTGGCAACCGGCACCCCTCTACCCAGCTATCAATGGCGTTACTACGGGTTCAACTTGTCCGGTGCCACCAACTCAACCCTGACAGGTTCGAATGTTCAGACGAGTTCCGCAGGCAACTACTCGGTCGTCGTTGCGAATGCTGCGGGTTCGGTGACGAGCGCGGTGGTGACGTTGACGGTTTTGGTTCCGGCGGGCATCACGACCCAACCGCAGAGCATGACTGTGATCCAGAACGAGAACACTTCATTCTCGGTGGTGCCGAGCGGCACCGCTCCATTCAGCTATCAGTGGAATTTCAACGGCACGGCCTTGTCCGCCGCCACCAATGCGTCGCTGGCGCTCACCAATGTTCAGACAACTGACGCCGGCGGCTACACGGTGGTAGTGACGAACTCCTCGGGTTCGGTGACAAGCGCGGTCGCGACGTTGACGGTCTATGTTCCGCCCTCGATCACCACCCAACCCCAGAGCCAGGCGGTGATACTGGGTGACACTGTTTCGTTTTCCGTTGAGACGAGTGGCTCTTCACCCTTCACCTATCAATGGTATTTGAACGGTTCAGCAACTGGCGCTGGAGCGGGTAAACTACAAACGTTTATACTCAGCAACGTTGCCACGAACAAAGCGGGAAACTACATCGTGGTTGTTACGGGGCCGGGAGGTTCGGTGACAAGCATAGTAGCGACGTTGACGGTCTATGTTCCCGTAAGCATCTTGACCCAACCACAGAGCCAAACAGTGGTAAAGGGAACGAACGCTTCGTTTACGGTGGTGGCGAACGGCTCTGCGCCGTTCAGCTATCAGTGGAATTTAAACGGAGCGATGATATCCGATGCTACCAATGCTTCGCTAACGCTTCCCAATGTTCAGACATCCTCAGCCGGAAACTACACGGTGGTGGTCACAAATATCGCCGGAAGCGTTACCAGCATAGTTGCGACATTGACGGTCAATGTTCCGGCAGGAATTTTGACCCAACCGCAAAGCCAGACCGTAGTTCAGAATCAAAGCGTTTCCTTCTACGTCGATGCGAGTGGCACAGCGCCATTAAGGTATCAATGGCGTTTCAACAATACGAATCTAACCGCCGCAACCAATGCAACCCTGACCTTAACCAATGTTCAGACGGCCAAGGCCGGGAGCTACACGGTGGTAGTGACGAATGTTGCCGGTTCGGTGACGAGCGCAGTAGCGACGTTGATAGTCCTAGTTCCTGCGGGCATCACCACCCAACCGCAGAGCAGAACGGTGAACCAAAACCAGAACACTTCATTTTCCGTGGTGGCGAGCGGCACGGCTCCGTTTAGCTACCAATGGGTCTTCAATGGCACGCCTTTATCCGGCGCGACCAACGCGGCTTTGGCCCTCGCCAATGTTCAGCCGGCCAACGCCGGGAGCTATACCGTGATCGTAACAAACCTCGCGAATTCGGTGACAAGTTCAGCGGCAACGTTGACGGTTTATGTTCCGCCAACCATTGTCACGGAGCCCGCAAGCCAGGCGGTGATGGTTGGCCAGGATGCTGCCTTTACGGTAGTGCCGAGCGGCACGGCCCCATTTAGTTACCAATGGAGGTTTAATGGCGCAGCTCTGGCCGGTGCGACCAACGCGTCCTGTGCGCTCACGAATGTTCAGAGAGGCGTCGCTGGCAACTACTCGGTTGTTGTCATTAATCCGGTCGGCTCGACTAATAGCATTGAAGCAACCTTATCCGTTAGCATCCCGCCTACTACCCTGTCGGTCTCCGGTCCCAGCGCTTTATCTCCTTCAGGCTTCACCTTTCAGTTGTCCGTTCCGATTGGATACACCTATGTGATTGAGGCATCGACCAATCTTCGCGATTGGCTGCCGATCGCCACCAATATCTCCAATACCGCGACAGTTGTTTTTACGGATGCTGCTGCCCGAAACTACAGCGAGCGGTTCTATCGCGCGCTGGTTCGGTGAGTCTGCTGTTGATTAAACTTTTTTCCGTTCCGGCGCTTATGGTCGAGGATGATATTTTTTATGAACCTCCCGCAAGCGAGAACCAGCGACATGCGTATAAACTTCCGTGGTGTTAATAGTGGCGTGCCCAAGCAATTCTTGAATCACTCGCAGATCCGCGCCGTGTTCGAGTAGATGCGTGGCGAAACTATGGCGCAACATGTGCGGAGTGATGTTGCGCTCGATGCCAGACCAGCGAACGCGGCGTTTGATGCGCCACCATAATGTCACCGAGGCAAAGGGAGTGCCCCGCGTGGTGAGAAAAACATTGCCGGGCGATTTTTTGTTTACGAGCAGCGGACGACCGGAATTTAAATATTGTTGAAGCGCTTGCACCGCTTTTTTTCCAACAGGGACGACGCGCTCTTTATTTCCTTTGCCAATGACGTTGATGAACCCGGCGTCGAGATGAAGTTGTTCGAGGCGAATATTTTTTAGCTCGGCCAGACGCAACCCGGAGGCGTAGGCGAGTTCGAGAATAGCCTGGTCGCACAAGCTCGAAGGAGTTTCTGGAATAACCGGCGCCAAAAGTTTTTCGATTTCTTCGTTGGTCAACGATTTGGGCAAACGTTTCCAGCGACGTGGCAAGGAAAGATGTTCCGCGATATTCGCCGGCACAAATTTTTCCTGTTCGGCGAAACGATAGAACGCGCGCAACGCGGCGATTTCCAGATAGACACTTTCGGAACTCAATTGGCGCGTCGAAGTTTCGGGCTGATTTTCCAAAGCGCGTGCTCGTTCGTGCTCAATGAAAGACATCAGGTGCGAAAACTCAACCGACTTCCAATCGAAAAGATTTTGCCCGTTCGCCCATTCGATAAATCGATGCAACAGACCCGCGTAAGTTTTCTGGGTGTGTTCGGATTGCCCGCGTTCGTGCCGGAGAAAAAAAAGAAAATCTTCGACGAGATTTTGCACGAAGTAAAATTAGCAGGCTCCGCGCAACCGGCACAAACTAAACCCGAAATCCGAATTCCGAAAGAAATCCGAAGCCCGCAGACTGAAAGCGGAAGTGCCGCGGAACTTTGCGGGTGGCAAAGCACGTTTCCGGCACTGGGCGGAAGTCTTTTTCGGTATTCGGATTTCTTTCGGATTTCGGGGATTCGGATTTCGGATTTGAGGCTAAAGACTTACGGATTTGCGGGTGAAACAATATTCGTAACCGCCGCGTTCGTGCGCGCGCGGCGTGAGCCGGGAAATTTCCGTCGGGTCTCTTCGCCAGCTTCGTCGAGTTTGCGAGGCGGCTTGGCCTTCATCGCTTCTTCAAATTTTTTCTGTTGTGCCGAAGTCAGTTCCGCGTGGATTTCTTCACGGACTTTTTTCAATTCCTCCCGCATTTCCGGCGCGATTTTTTCTTTGATTGCTTTCGTGCGTTCCTGGCTTTGCTTTAAAATTCTCGCGATATTTTCCCGCTGGATTGGATTTAAATTTAATTCGTCATCAATCCGGCGAAGAAAATCTCGCTGCTGTTGATGCCACAGAGAAGGCAGGGTGTTGGTCGAAACGTGCGGAGGACGCGAATTAAAAATGGCACGCGCAGTTTTTCTAACCATCAAAGCGCCTACAACCAGACCGGAACAAAAGATCACCAGCGTGGCCAGGATGACTTTCCACGGACTCACCAGATTTCCTCGCCGCTACTCGTGGGAGAATGTTCGTCCAACGCGGCGAAAACGGTGTTTTTCAAATCTTGCGAAAGATCGACATTCTCACTCGGAGCCATTTGAAATGACCAGCCGCCTAACAAGGCCATCGCGAGCACACAAGCTGCCGCCGCCCGCCAAAGAGCGCGCCCCCACGCCGACCAATGATCAATCATCGGTTTGGCCAGACGGGCCATGATCCGTTTTTCGAAAGCATATGGGACGCGATCGCTCGGTGGATTTTTGCGAGCGATGGCCAAAAGTTTTTCCTGAAGATTTTGCAAGTTCATTACGATTTTTCAGACGGGCGCTTTTCATTTCGGGTTACACGTACTTGTCGCGGCTGATTCGCGCCACGATTTTTCGCATTTCGGCGCGGGCGCGGAACGCGCGCACTTTCACTAATGGAACGGACCAACCGGTCAAGGCCGATATTTCTTTGACGGAACGATCTTCAATTTCCAGAAGCGTAATCACCAGCCGCGCGGCCGGCGAGAGATGTTCCAGAATTTTGTTGACCAGATCGCGCGCCGCGCTGGCGCTCTCGCTGGCATCGTCGGGTTGAACCACGAATCGATCCAGCCATTCGGTTTCCGGTTCAGTCAATTCGCTAAAGGCGGTTTCGCGATTGCGCTGATGTCCCCGCAAAAAGTCGTAACAGGTCCGCACCGCCAGTCGCATCAGCCAATGTTCGAATGGCGCGTCGCCGCGAAAACTTTTCAGCTTGGTAAATGCTTTCAAAAATATTTCCTGGACGATGTCTTCGACTTCACTTTCGCGTCGAGCGTAGCGGCGCGCGGTTGCGAAAACGCGTGGCTGATATTTTTTAATCAACGGCTCGAAGCTGGCCACGTCGCCTTTCAGGACGGCGGCGATCAACTCGGAGTCAGTGGGTTCCATCGCGTCCACTTAGGCCACAAGCAATGGTTCTGTCAAAAACAGAAAGCCACTGCCGTGGGAGGCAGTGGCTGGCGCGATTTTTAAAATCACTCGTTATTTGTCGGATGGTTTCTCAGTCGGCTTGTCGGTCGGTTTGTCAGACGGCTTGTCTGGACTGGGACGTGGGGGCCGGCCCAAACCTCCTTCACCGCGACGCCCGCCTTCCATCAATTTCTTTCGCTCATCGAGACGTTTCAAAAGGTCTTTGTCTGCATCGGTGAGAGTGCCCGCCTCTTTTTTCTTCTGCAATTCGGCTGTTTTCTTTTCCACGGCCGCCTTGATTTTTTCGCGGCGCTCTTCCGGGGAAAGTTTCTGGATTTCCTCCGGCTTCAATCCAAGGTCCTTCGTAAATTTCTTCATTTCTTCCGCGCGTTTCTCATAGTTGGCGGCGGCTTCAGGATTTTTTTCGCGGAACTCCTTCATCTTGGCCTCCCGCTCTTCGGGGGTCATGTTTTTCAACTTTTCCCGAACATCTTCGCGGTTTGCCGGGTTGGCCGGCTTGTCGTCACCGCGAGTCAATTGCGGCGTAGAAATTGCCATCAATCCGACGGCCAAATAAATAAGTTTTGCATTTTTCATCCGATTCCTTTGATTAAGTTTTATGTTCTCTGCCTAAGTCGAGACGAAGCAACCTCCACCCCGGTTACAATGGCATCGCTTGAAGATCACTGCCGTCTGATCCCCAATAACTGCTCCAGTTCGGAAGAAAATTTGGCAAGATCCGCCATGATTTTCTGCGGTTGATCCGATAAGGTCGCGGTCATCCGATCCATCATTTCGGGTTTGGTTCGGAGCACCTCAATGGCAAAGACGACGAGCGAAAGGTGATTGTTGATATCATGGCGCATCTTGGCCATTTTTTGGCTCAAGTCGTCGATCTGTTGTGCGCTTAACGTCACCGGATTATTTGGCATTGCCATTGGTGAAACGATGAGGCCACGGACAATTGAATGCAAGCGAGTTTAAGTTCGGGCGATCTCCGGGGGTGATTAAAAACGAGTGAGGTAGGATTTGGTTTCCTTGGACTGCGGCGGCCTGACGCCGTCTTCATGCACGTTACGCGATGGAGAAAGTGCTCAAAATAAACTTTCCCGTTTTTCCAGTGTGCAGCCAAAGCGGGGACTTGTCTCCGCCGTCCAAAATGAGTTCGGTTCCAACGTCACCCACTTTTAATCACACCCCAACCCTCCGTCATTTCATATTGTGATTCGCTTGACCATTTGCTCCAATCACGCCGATGAAATTTACCAACCGGCGAACGACAGGGAAAAACGAAATGAAAATTACTCGGGCAACGCGATTTCCAGCCGTGGAAGAAACATGAAATTTTTCCCGGAAAAAAAATCGGGCGGCGGAAAAAAAGAGTCGAAGGCCAGACGATTCGCTGTGGGAATTATTGGCGGGACGGTTTTGCTGATCGGCGTTGCGCTGATCGTTTTGCCGGGGCCGGCGTTCATTGTCATTCCGGCGGGTCTGGCGATTTTGGCGACAGAGTTTGCCTGGGCGAATCGGTGGCTTCAGAAAGCGCGTGACTTTTTCCACAAGCAACGAGAGAAACACCGACGCAAAAGAAAATGAACATCGCCCTCGGCTCCGACCACGCCGGATTTGAATACAAAGAAAAAATCAAACAGCTTCTGGTGAAGCTGGGACATGAAGTCAAAGATTTCGGCGCGCACAGCACGGAGCCGGTTGATTATCCGATTTACATCCGGCCCGTCGCAGAGGCTGTGGCGCGCGGAGAATTTGAGCGCGGAATCGTTCTGGGCGGCTCTGGCAATGGCGAAGCGATGGTGGCGAATAAAGTGAAAGGCGTTCGTTGCGCGCTTTGCTGGAACGTGGAATCGGCAAAACTTTCGCGCCAGCATAACGACGCCAATATGCTCTCTCTCGGCCAGCGAATGATCTCTCTTGATCTTGCGCTGGCAATCGTTGAGGCCTGGTTAAAAACTCCGTTCGAGGGAGGCCGTCACCAAAAACGAATTCAACAAATTGAATAGAAAAGGTGACGCGGGCAGCCGCTGGAACGTCCAGCCCTGCCGGTTAGAAACCGGCGATACGGCAGGTTGCAAACCTGCGCTACGGCCCGTTAGTCGTCGTCAAAATCAATTGTTGCCTTTCGATAAAGTTCACTTCGATAGAGGAGGAGAAATGTCCGGCGCATTGGCAATCGCTGTCGGTTTGTAAACGACGAACACCAAAAGTCCCATCACGATTCCTTGCGCCACACCAGAGACAAACCATTTCACGGCGATCTCCGCCGGAAAAGGTTGCACCGCGTAAGTGATGAGCGTGTTCGCCTGGTTGAACAAACCCATCATCGTCCCATACACCCACGCGCAGCCCAGGCAAGCAGTCGCCGCGAAACCTTTTGCCCAAATCATCACGAACGTTATGGTCGCCAGAAGTTGCCCCAGCATCAGCCAGCCGAAGAAAGAGTTCATTTCTTTTTCCGGACGCCATAGCTCCTTTGTTTTGCCATAGATATTTGCCAACCAAACTGCGTGGATGAGAAAATCGGTAATCCACATCCCAACGAATACGACGACAATGGCGAGGATAAGACGTTTCGGATTCATGGGAGCGAGAGTGCAATTGGCAAAAAATGTTTGCAATGGAAGAAGGAGCTTCGCCTAAAGGGGCGCATCCCCCTAAATGGCAACGGAACGCCGATCTCAGATCGGCAGTGGAATGCGCCATATTTTCCGCGAGCCGATCCGGAGATCGGCGTTCCGTTATTTTGCAAAAGATTGAGAGCGTGTTGCCCAAATCGTAGGGCGGGCTTTCGAGCCTGCCGGTTACGAAACTTTCCAGTTTCGAAAAAAATGATTTGAGGTTTTTCTCGCAGATTTCCGGGGACTAGAAAGTCCCCGGAACCGGCAGGCTGGAAAGCCTGCCCTACACGCGATGG
>JBBQRQ010000016.1:0-66358 GCA_038214755.1 Verrucomicrobiota bacterium | reverse complement strand
AAGAGACGGAGCGCGCGGAGTGACGGGCCGAAGAATGTTTTGCCATGACCGCAGCGTGAAAAACTTTGACGGCAAAGTCCAGCACGATCGATCAACTGACTTCCAATCAGCCGCTTATACCGCCAGAAGAATTTTCCGTGTCCTCTGGGTAAGATGAGTTTACAAACTGATTTGCGGGGCACTCTAAGAGTCGATGATGAAGTAGAATGTGACCAAGCTCATGAATGATCGAACGAATCTGCTGGACGTCGCAAGGCATCCCTGTCTGTTCCATCCAGCTTATCATTTGCTGCTGATCTAAATATATTGCCGTGTTGCCAACATTCACAGCAAACAACCAAGACGCATAGTTTGGATAAGGAAGCTTATAATTGTGGATTGTCGCGCCAGTAAGGTCGTAAACAAAACGCTTCAAATCAGGGATTCGAGCGTTATGTTCCGCATCGTTTTGAGGAGAACAGAATCGCCTAGAAGTCGTATATTCCGTTAAAAACGATTTGGCATCAGACAGCGCTTGGGCCGCTATGACTTGGAGCGCATGTAGGGAAATCATTCAAGCAGTCTGCGACAAACTGGAATGCTGGTCAACCTCAGAAAGGACTCTTGAAATAACATAGACCGTGGCTTGCCCTTCAAGAGGGAGATCAGATGCATTCTCCCCTCCCGAACCTTTGAGCATAACTGGTTTGCTTTTCATCTCTTTGGCAATTTCCACTCGATCCGATTCAGTAACGGCAACAGGCAAAGTCTTGCTAATATCCAAATCCAAAAGAGACGAAGCTAAACTGAAAGCCAAGCTAGTCATGTTTTTTTCTGGCGTATCCATCAACTCATCAAATTTCGGCAAGCGAATTTTGCGCTTTGGCAAAATTGTGCCAAACCCACAGATTCCATCAATGTACCTTGACGGGTAACTTTTAGCACTCGCAGACTTAGACAAGGCATCACGCAAACGCCTGCATACGTTCTCTACACCGCCAAAATATTTGTCGCAGTATGGTGTAGCAGTCAGTGTAGCAGTCATAATAATTATGGGTTCAGAGATTTTATGGTTTGCACGAAGGACTTAGAAAGTAACAATGAAAATTTGATAAACAAGCTTTTTCCACAGAACTTATTCACTTTTTCGCTCCTGACGACTCTTTTAAAACAAAAATTCATATTCGTTGTCAACCTCATTTGACAGATTTCGAGACAAAAACGTCTCATTCATTAACACTTCGATCAATCGTCAAACACGATTATTACTGCCTCAGCTTTTCTATTATCTGACCGCATTCAAGACAAGTTTTCTCAAAAAAAAACTCGTTCACGGATTAAGCACTAATGAGTCCATTGGTTTCCCCCTCCGCCAGTTTTTAAATTCTCATGGTTTCAAAAATTCAACGGGACTATGGAAATCACAAGAAATTACAAATATGCCAATTCAAACTGACCCGCTACCGAAATATTTCCTCGCGGCATTCGCTTTGAAAGCTGAAAGCCCCACGTTAAGCAACAGCTTCTTTTTGTCGCGGAAACTTTCCTTGCACGGCATCGGCAACCCAAATGTCTTCGTCGAGGTTTTCCCAACGCAAGGCGCGGCCTTGCAAACGCAGTTGCACCTTCGCTAATTCCTGGTCAGAAGCATTGGCGAGAAGAGGATATTTATTTACAGGAAAACTGAACGTTCGCTGATCGGCCAATTCCAGCCAAACACGGCGATCTTCCACCCAGCAGCGAAGAGCTTTGGTTTCAGTATCCATGGAATCGAGTATAGGCGGCAATTAAACGTTGGCAATTCTCTTCAACCAATCGCGCGATTCGATTCAACTCGGCTCGGCCAAATCCATCGTTCTTTGCGAGCGCAACAGGACTGAGCCAGAATTTTGCTTCGAAGTCGTCGCGCGCGACATGGATGTGGGGAGGTTCATTCGCTTCGCGGCTGTAAAAATGAAATCGATACGGTCCAAGACGAAGAACGGTTGGCATTTTATTTCGTTGAAACTTTCGTTCCTTTTGAGATCAGAAACGCAATCAGATTATTGAAATCTTCCGGCGCAATAACGTCGGAAAAATTATCCGGCATGAGCGATGATTCTGATTCGCGCCGCTCTTTGATTTCTTTTTTTGGAATCGAAGTTTCTTTGCCGGTTGAATCGGCCAGCACGACCATTTCACCTTCTTCGCGACGGAACAATCCACTCTGCACGTCACCATCTTTCAAGACGACGAGCGTGGTGCGGAAGGCGCGGTCCACGTTGCGATTGGGATCAAGAATGTCCTCGATCAAACGGTCTGCGCCGCGATTGCCAACGCCGTCGAGTTGCGGCCCGACCAGCGCGCCTTCTTTGTCGAGTTGATGGCAGACTGCGCAATTTTGCGTGAAAACTTTTGCGCCAAATTCCGCATCGGGTTCGGCCTCAAAAAATTTGGCGCGACGTTCGTCGATTAATTTTTGTTTCTCGACACTCAATGGAGTCAAGCCCGCCACGAGTGTTTCCAAACGAATTTTGAGCGTTGGATTTTTTTTCGCGCCCAACCGTTCGCGCACAGAATTTTCCTGAAGCAAACGCGCAGAAACTTTTCCATTCTCAACTGACTCCAACAAGGCTTCGGCACCCTCGAGGTTGTTGGCCAGAGCGAGACTGATCTGCATTTGAAGTTGGCGCGGCGCGTTCGGCAAAGCGCCGACCAAAATGCCTTTGGCCTCCGCCGAATTCACCTCGGCCAACGCTTCCGCAATTTTCTCGCGCACTTTTTCGGGAGTCGCTGGATGATCGAGAAGGTTTTTAAAATTGGACAAATGCCCCGTGGGATTTATCACCGCCAATGCTTTGGCCGCCGCCGCGCGCGCATCCCTATTCGCCTCGGCGTCGTTGAGAATTTCGGAGAGTTGGGGCGCAAGTTTGGTGAGGCGAAGCGCGCCCGCCAATTGAGCTCCCGCCTGCTGGCGTTGATCCACCTGGTTCGGAATTACCTTCGGAAGCGAGACAACTGATGGATCGAATCGGCCAACCGCGATCCAGGCGTAGGAATGCCCGCCGTTGCCATCGACGATTTCCAATGAACCTTTTTTCCCGGCGTGAGCAGCGAGGTCCCACGTATAAAGTTGGGCAATGTCATTTCTCGGCGGCGCGCTGCTGGCCAAAATCTCTTGCGTCTCAACCGCGCGCAGGCGCACCAGATTTTTCTTTCGCGGCGGTTTGTCCGGCGAACCATCGTGACCCGCCATAAAAAAACTGAGGCGCGATGGAATAGTGAACGGTCGCGATTTCAAAATGCCGGTGAGTTTTTCTCCGCCCGGCGGGAAGCTGCAAAAAAACGGCGAGCTTTTATCGCCGTCAGCAGACTCGCGCACTTGGAGAAACCACGGGTTGGTCGGTTCGCCGCCTTTGATCGCGGAGTTGCGCCACTCCAAAGTTTTTGCGTCGATGGAGAGCAAAAGTTTTTCCGCGAGACGCTCGCCCCAGTCGCGGACGGGTTGGGCGAGTGGCGACCCTCGTTGCGCCGCGCCCTCTTGAACCGATTTAAAAAGCGCCACCTGAAAATCAATGTCGTCAGCAAAAGTTTTTTCGGTGAAGGCGGCAATTTGTTCGGAACCGGATTCAGCGTAACGAACGATGTGGCGCAAATATTCGGTGAGTCTCGTTCTCTCTTCGGAAAATTTTTGAATGTGCGCGAGAAGAAATTGTCCGGCTACCGAATTCTTCACCCCGACCGCAACGTCCGCGATGGCACGCGAATCGGCTTCCGTCAAATCCGACTTCATTACTGCGGAAAAATGATTCGAATCAATCAGTTGGTTCCGCAACGCCATGCGTGCGACGTATAAAAGTTCGGTGTCTTGAACGGGAATTCGCTCGCGCAATTCCAAAAGCAGCGGGACGTTTTCGAGGGCGGGATGCTGGCCGAACGCATCTGCGGCGGCGCGTTGAACATAGGCATCGCTGTCGCGTAAGCCGGCGCGGGCGAGTTGCTTTTGAGGCTGAGTCCATTCTGGAATTTCCGACAAAACGCGCAGGGCATGAACCCGAACACCGCGATCAAAATCGTTGGCGGCAGACGACAAAATTTTTGCGTCGAGCGCATCCAGACGCTGCAAAATCCAGAGGCCGTGAATTTTTTGGAACGCGGTTGATTTTTTATTGCGCATCATTTTTTTGATGGGCGCGATTGCAGGTTGACCGATGCGGTCAGTGATTTCGTTCATGGCCAACATTCGGCGCGTGATGTTGGCGTTGCCCAATTCAGAAAGTGCTGCCGACATTCTGTCGGTAGAAGTCTTCATTGATGGACGCGTGGGAATATTTTTATCTCCCCGAAACTGTCTGGTGTTTTCTGCCGACAGAATGTCGGCAGCGCGTTCGCCTTTGTAAACGATGCGCCAGATTCGTCCGCGCTCACGGTCGCGACCGGGATGGGTCAGCGGAACTTCGTAATGGCCAATAATCCGGTTGTAAAAATCGGCCACGTAAAGGGCGCCATCCGGGCCGAGTTGCAAATCAACCGGGCGAAACCAAGGGTCATCGCACGTTAAAAAATCCGGTTCTTCTTTTGCGATGCGCGTTGAGCCGTGTTCGATGAATGAATCGCGATTGATGCGGCAGGTCATCACGTTTCCAATAAAAGTATTGTTACGAAATTGCGCCGGAAAATTCGTGGCGGCGTAAAAAACCATTCCGGCAATGGCGGTGGAACCGTGGCTGTGTTCGCAAATGTTCGGAGCGTAGCCGAGGCCATCGTGGACTTTGCCGAAACTGGGAAGATGGGCGCCGCGGGTGAGAAGATAAAGCGGCGAACTGTGGCAGTCCGAGGACCAAAGATCACCGAGCGGATCGAACATCAGACCGAACGGATTGACCTGTCCCCAGGTAAATTGCTCAAGGTGAGAGCCGTCGATTTTGATGCGATAGGTGTTGCCGGAATTTAACTTGATCGTGCTGCCATCTTTGGCGGTGAGAGTGGAATCATTGTTGAACCCGTGATCGGCGTAAAGCCAGCCGTCAAAACCGCGTCGAAAATGACCGGTCAATCCGTGCGTATCTTTTTCGAAACCAAAACGGCCGAGAAAAAGTTCCTGTTTGTCCGCGATTCCGTCGCCGTTGGTATCTTGGAAAAAATAAATAGTCGGGATGCTGAAGGCGAGCGCACCATTTTTGTAGGGATAAATTCCGATGGGAATATTCAACCCGTCGGCGAACGTAGATATTTTTTGCGCGCGGCCCGTGAGATCAAAATTTTCCAGCACTTGAATTTTGTCGCGCCCTTTTTTTTCGATGGGCAATACCGGAAAGGGATATTCGCGCGACTGCGTCATCCAAAGGCGGCCTTTCGCGTCGAAATCCAGATTCATCGGCTTGCTGATTTGTGGCTCGCTCGCCACAAGTTCAATGGCGAAGCCCGGGGGGAGATGAAACGTTTTCTGCTCCTGGTCGGGAGTCAGTGGTGCTGTCTTGCGAATGATTTCCGCGAACGGATTTTCTGCCGCGATGCCAAGAGCGAGAGAGAAAAAAAGAAATGCGCCGGAATAAATTTTGGTAAAGATAAACGGTCGTTTCATTTGGACGCCCACCTATATTGGAAAAACTTTTTGGGAGCGAACTTTTCCTCCCCGTTTGGATTTAATTCAAGGGCTAAAAAAAACCGGGCTAAGTAGTCAGGGGATGACTAAGAAGCCCGGGGAATTTTCGAATTGGTACACATGTGGATCACGTAGAGATCCGGCTGCGGCCTGTACCAAGCCGCGGCCGAAATTAAATGGGCATAAAGAACAATTTTATTTTTTGCCCGAAAGCCGGTGGCGTAATCAAGGGGCAAGTAATCATCGCGCCGCGCTCCCGTCAAGAACTTTAAAAAGTATTAACCGGTTTGGTTTGATGAATTAGTTGTGGCTGTTTTGCCCCAATTATAATTCGCTTCGCGGAAAAAAAATAAAAAAAAGTTTTTAATTTGGTTTTCAGGTTTACACATCGTTTTCTCGATTGCTAATATCTGCAAAATGAAAGCGCGCCGAGGGAGAAAGCCAGCGGAAACCGGAGAATAGGGCGGGGACGTTTTTTGGTAAGCCCCAATGAAAACCGTCCGCATCCACAGCGAGGACAAAAAAAGAAACCGTTTAATTTCAACGCCGAAAGGAAACAACTTGTGGTCGGCCGAAAATAAATATGCTGAAACAAAAACGGGCTGCAGGATGCAAAGTCGAACGAAGTTTTTCTACTGCGATTCGGAAAATGGGTTCTGTTCGTCCCTCTTTCGAGTTCTCGAACTCAAGTCAAACCACTCGAAACCCTTATTTTAAAAGGGAATTTTCGATGTGAATAACTCGTTAATAAGAGTTAATATGTTGTCCTCGCCACTTGCGACCGCATTGCATACAAACTTTCGTCGCCTGAGAATATTCTTAGGACTGTCCGACCCCATCGGCGGCGGGGTGAGAGGGAGGAGAAATAGACATAGTGTAAACTGCTTTTGTTTAAAGGTTTATGGAGCAGGATGAAAAAGGAAAAAAATACTTTTGCCGCGGGTTGATTGGCGGTCAAAACCTTCAAACGAATCGAAAGCCAAACCGCACGAAACAATTAATTTTAAAGGGCGTTAACGTTGCCCGGTGAATAAAGTTGGAGATATATCATGCCAGCATCCGCTGAAAAAATTTGGACGAGCGCGCAAGAACAATTGCGCACGATGTTAAACACCGACACCTACAACCTTTGGTTCATGCCAGTTCGAGCACAGGCTTTGGACGGCGACGTGATCACCCTGGAAGTTTCGGATGACTTTTGTGAAGTGTGGCTCAAGGAAAATTACCTGGGATTGATTCGCGATGTCCTTCTTCACGTGTCGGGAGAATCGTTAAACGTGAAGTTTCGAGTCGGATCAGGAATCGGCTCCGCCACCGTTTCCGCGAGCAACGGCAAAAATAAATTAAAAATTGATCCCGAGCAGGAACGGAGCGCCGCGGTAAACCGGGAGTTGACTCTCAATCCGAAAAATACTTTCGACACGTTCGTCGTTGGCGAAACCAACAGTCACGCTCACGCTGCGGCGCGAGCCGTCGCCCAGGCGCCCGCGAAATCTTACAACCCACTTTTTCTTTATGGCGGTGTCGGTTTAGGAAAAACACATTTGCTCCATGCTATCGGCCAATATGTCGTGGCGCACCAAAAGTCGGCGCGCGTCGCTTATCTTTCCTCGGAGAAATTCACCAACGAATACATCGACGGCATCCAGAATAATCAACTGGCGCGTTTTAGAAAACGCTACCGGCAAACGGATGTGTTGTTGATTGACGACATTCAATTTCTGGCGGGCAAAGAGCGAATTCAGGAAGAATTTTTTCACACGTTCAACGCGCTGCACGAATCCCACAAACAAATTGTGCTCACCTGTGACCGGCCTGCCAGTGAAATTCAAAATCTCGAACAACGTCTCGTCTCGCGCTTCGAGTGGGGGTTGGTCGCTGACATGCAACCGCCCGACGTTGAAACACGCTTGGCCATCTTGCGAAAAAAAGCAGCGGCCATGGGCGTCGAGCTGCCGGACGAAATTTTAAATTTTCTCAGTTGCCGCATCCGGACGAATATTCGCCGGCTCGAAGGAGCGCTCACGCGTGTCGCCTCCTACACGTTGCTCACCGGGAAAAAACTCACGTTGGAAACCGTCGAAGGATTGCTCCGGGAAGTTCTCCACGAGGAAGGCCGCTTCGCCATCAACATCGACGTCATTCAAAAGAAAGTTGCTGAACATTTTGATATTCGTCTGGCCGACATGACGAGCAAGCGCCGGCCGGAGAATATCGCTTTCCCACGGCAGATCGCGATGTTCCTGGCCCGACAACTCACCGCCAGTTCCCTCAACACCATTGGCGAAGCGTTCGGAGGCCGCGATCACGGCACCGTCCTGCACGCCTGCCGTCTGGTCAAAGGCCGCATGGAAGTGGACGCCAATGTTCGTCAAGTTGTGAGCAACCTGGAGAAGCGGTTGTCGCGCTGAATTGATTTTGGAATTCAACGCAAAGACGCAAAGTGGCCAGGACGCAAAGGGGAAGAGGAGGATCGGTGGCCACCGATAGTTCTCACCTTACGTGACAAACAAAAATTCCCAGGAAACATTTTTGAATCCTTTGCGTCTTTGCACCTTTGCGTCTTTGCGTTAAAAGTTTGCGGCATCGCTACCATTAAATTTTTTTCATGCCGCTCATTGAAGTCCAGGGCCTGACCAAGGCATTTCGCACTTACAAAAAGCAGCCGGGTTTTGGCGGCGCGTTGCGCGGACTCTTCCATCGCAAATACGAACAGACCGTCGCCGTCAAAGACGTCAGCTTCACTGTCGAGGAAGGAGAACTGGTCGGTTTTCTCGGACCCAACGGCGCGGGCAAAACGACGACGCTCAAAATGTTGTCGGGCCTTCTTTTTCCGACGAGCGGTTCGGCGCGCGTGCTGGGCTACACTCCGTGGGAACGGGCCGATGGTTATCGCCGCCAGTTCGCTTTGTTGCTTGGTCAAAAAAATCAACTCTGGTGGGACTTGCCCGCCCGTGAATCGCTCGAACTGAACAGCAAAATTTATGGCATCGACGAAAAATTATTTCAAAAAACCGTCGCCGATTTGACGGAACTTCTCGGCGTCAAAGACAAACTCAACGTCATGGTTCGCGAGTTGTCTCTGGGCGAGCGAATGAAAATGGAATTGATCGCCGCGCTGCTCCACCAGCCAAAAGTTCTTTTCCTCGACGAGCCGACGATTGGTCTGGATGTGATTTCGCAAAAGACCGTGCGCGAATTTTTGCGCAATCACAACGCCACTCGTAAAACGACCATTCTTTTGACCAGTCACTACATGGCGGACATTCAGGAACTTTGCCAGCGCGTCATCATCATCGATCGCGGCAGCATATTTTTTGACGGTCGTCTGAGCGAAATTCTGGATCGCTTCGCCGATTCAAAACTGGTCACGATTTCCTGCGGAGGCGCGGCGGGTTGCGCGAAGGAAAACCTTTCCAGATATGGAGAAGTGCTCGAGCAAAATTCAGATACGATCAAACTCAAAGTGAAAAGGGATCGCGTCATTCCGGTTTGCAAAGCGTTGCTCGACGAATTGCCCGTCAGCGACATCGACATTCAGGAAGTTCCAATCGAAGATGTGATCCGGCAAATTTTCGCGCGCTGAATTTCCTTCATGCAGAGCAAAAAACAATTCTGGTTGATTTGTTTTGGCCTGGCGATTTTAACGCTGACGATTTTCCTGCCGGTGGTCCAACACGACTTCATCAATTACGACGATCCTGATTACGTGACGAGAAACAGCACGGTGCAAAAGGGGTTGACCTGGGAGGGAACCGTTTGGGCTTTTCAAACCGCGCACACCGGAAATTGGCATCCCGTCACTTGGCTTTCCCACATGCTGGATTGCCAGGTTTATGGGATGTCTCCCGGCGGCCATCATTTTACAAATTTAGTTTTTCACGTCGTCAACGCGCTGCTTCTTTTTTCCCTTCTCACGAAGGCGACCCGCCTGATGTGGCTCAGCGCAATGGTCGCCGTTTTATTTGCCTTGCACCCCTTGCACGTGGAATCGGTTGCCTGGATTTCCGAACGGAAAGACGTGTTAAGCACATTTTTCCTGCTGCTCTCGCTCGGAGCTTATTTTCGCTACGCCGGGACACGAGCGATGACCGCCATGTCCGCGCGAACCGAACTGCAAGAGTGTGGAAGAGCGCCGGGGTTTGAGAACACGCGGACGAGAACGTCCGCGCTCCCATATTTTCTCGCTCTCATTTTTTTTGCGTTGGGATTGATGTCGAAACCGATGCTGGTCACGTTGCCGTTTCTTTTGCTGTTGTTGGATTTCTGGCCCTTGGGGCGCATTTCGTTTCCGCTGTCGGATGGAAAATTTTTTCGCAAACTCCTGCTGGAAAAAATTCCTTTTCTCGCCCTCTCCGTCGCCTCCAGCGTCGTGACTTTTTTTGTGCAAAAGAAAGGAGGATCGGTTGCAACGCTCGCCTTGATCCCCTTCCCGGATCGACTTGGAAATACACTGGTCTCGTACGGCCGCTACCTCGCCAAAATGTTTTGGCCCATCGAACTCTCCGTCCTTTATCCGCTGCGACCGTGGCCGTTTTCCGCCATTATTTTTTCCGCGATAGTTTTGTTATTCATTTCGCTGGCAGCGTTTCGACTGGCCCGGAGACGGCCATATTTTTTCGTCGGTTGGTTTTGGTTTCTTGGAACATTGGTCCCCGTCATCGGCCTGGTTCAAGTCGGTCTGCAATCGATGGCCGACCGCTACACCTATGTGCCGCTGATCGGGTTGTTCGTGGCGTTGGTCTGGGGGGTAAGTGAATTTTCGAGAAACGTTTCCCGGCGCATCCTCGCCGGATTCGCCGCGGCGATTGTCGTCTCCTGCGCAATCTCCACTTCATTTCAACTTCGGCATTGGCAAAATTCCATCACGCTTTTTAGACACGCCATCGCCGTGACGAAAAAAAATTATGTTGCTCACAACAATCTCGCGACCGCTCTGGCCAACGAAGGGCAATCCGACGAGGCGATGAAACTTTTTCAAAACGCGTTGCAGTTGAAACCCAACTACGCCGTGGCCCGTTACAACGTCGCCAAAATTTTAGACAAGCAGGGGAAAATTGATGAAGCCATCGAAGGGTACAAAGAATCGTTACGGCTGAAATCCAATTCCGCTCCGGCCCATTACGGGCTGGGTCTGGACCTGGGAAAAAAGGGGAACCTCGCCGAAGCGATCGTGCATTATCGGGCGGCGCTGGAAATTGATCCGGGCCACGGGGAAGCCCATTACAATTTGGCCAACGCTCTTTTGCGCAACGGGCAGACCGCGGAAGCCATCTCACATTATCAAATGGCTTTGAAGGTGGCGCCAGGCGATGCCGACGCCCACAACAATCTCGCCAACGCTCTGCAAAAACAGGGAGCGCTGACCGACGCGCTGGAACATTTCCGCGAAGCGGTGCGCCTCAAACCGCGGTTTGCCGACGCGCGCTTTAATCTCGCATTGCTCTGTATCCGACAGGGGCGGCCCGCCGAAGCGACCGTTCAATTGAGTGAAGTGACCCGTCTGCAACCCACCAATGAAGAAGCTCATTATCAACTGGGAATTTTGTTGGCGAACCAACGGCAAACCGAAGCGGCCATTTTCCATTTTCGCGAGGCGTTGCGTTTGAAACCTGATCGCCCCAGCGCGCTGAATTTTTTGGCGCGTATTCTCGCGACCAGCGCCGACGCGAAATTCCGCAACGCCGATGAATCGGTGAAGCTGGCCCGACAGGCTTGCGCGCTTTCGCAAAATAAGAATTTTTATTACCTCGATACGCTGGCGGCGGGACTGGCCGAAAAAAAATTATTCGCCGAGGCCATTCAAGTCGCCGAACAAGCGAAAGCTCTGGCCGCGTCTCAGGGAAACGCGACAACGCCAATTGAAGCGCACCTCGAACAGTTCAAAGCAGGGCAGCCATTGCGCGAATAAAGAGAAACAAATCTGAGCGTCACACACAGCAGGAAACTAGCGAAGCGATTCAAGGGTCATTCTCCTTTCAAGAACGGACGAAGAAGTTTGACAACACGATTACCCCGGTGCGTTTACTAACCTCCGCCAGAAGTAAAAAATGGATGTTGCCCAATTCCTGATTTGGTTTGCGACTGTTATGAATAAAGCTACTCTCTCTGCTAATCGAGTTCGCACTCTTCTCGATGCTGCCCGCCAGAACCAAATCCTCGTCCTCGGCGACGTGATGCTGGATCAATTTCTTTGGGGCCATGTGGCACGCATTTCGCCCGAAGCTCCGGTACCTGTCGTTGAATTCGAGCGTGAAAGTTTCATGCCGGGCGGCGCGGCCAACGTGGCCCGCAATCTCGCCGACCTAAATGCGTCCACGGAATTATTTGGAGTCGTGGGAAAAGATGACGCCGCAAAAAAATTGAAACAACTTCTCGTCGAACAAAAAATCGGGTGCGCTGGCGTGCTCTCAAATGCCAATCGCACAACCAGCATTAAAACCCGCATCGTCGCGCACCAGCAACAAGTTGTCCGTGTCGATCGTGAAAGCCGTTACGATTTGGACGGAAAAATTTCGCGCCGACTTTTTGGCGCGTTGCTGCCCGCGTTGAAAGGCGCTTCCGCCATCATCGTCGGCGACTACGGCAAAGGCGTCGTCACGCAATGGCTGCTCGATGAAATAAAAACGTTTTGCCGACCGCGCGGCATCTGGCTCAGCGTCGATCCCAAACCGCGTCACAATTTGCGTTTGCAAAATCTGTCGCTGATTACTCCGAACCGAAAAGAAGCTTTCGAGCTGGCGGAGGTGCCGGACGATACGCGTGCTGAAAATCCGTTCGAAGATAAAAACTTGATGCTGGTCGCCGAAAAACTTTTGCATGAATTGTCGCCCGCGTTACTCCTTATTACCCTCGGCGATCACGGAATGTTGCTCTGCCAACGTGGGCAGAATCCCTTTCACATTCCGACAATGGCGCAGGAAGTTTTCGATGTTTCCGGTGCGGGTGACACGGTCATCGCGAGTTTCACTTTGGCGATTTCAGCGGGCGCATCCCCGTTGGAAGCCGCGATTTTTTCAAATCACGCTGCGGGAATTGTCGTCGGGAAAGTCGGCACCGCGACGGTTCAACCGGAGGAATTGCTGGAGAGCTTTCGTCGTTAAATTTTTAAGATGTATTTGGATTTAATACTCCAACTGGCGGCCGGAAGCCTGCGCTACGTAGCGCGCGCCTCTTGCGTGCAGGTCACGGCGGCTTCCAGCCGCCAGTTGAAAAGCTTTCCACCTCGATTGCGCCCATGATTCCAATTTCAAACAAAGTAGAAAAAATTTGCTCGATGAAAGCGCGTGGTGAAAAAATCGCCGCGCTTACCGCCTACGATTTTCCGATGACGAAGTTGCTCGATGAAGCGGGCATCCCGCTGATTCTTGTCGGGGATTCTCTCGGCATGGTTGTGCTCGGTTATTCGGACACGACGCAAGTGACGATGGACGAATTGGAACATCACTTGCGCGCGTGCGCCCGCGCCAAACCGCGCGCATTGCTGGCTGCTGACATGCCCTTTCAAAGTTACGAAAATCCTGAATCAGCGTTGGAAAATGCGAATCGCCTCATCGCCGCCGGAGCCGAAGCGGTCAAAGCCGAAGGCGGTCGTGAAATTTTGCAACAAGTTCGCGCGATCGTGTCGGCCGGAATTCCTTTTCTCGGCCATCTGGGAATGTTGCCGCAACACGTCCGAGAAGAAGGCGGCTACCGCGTCAAAGGAAAAACTGAAATCGAGCGCGAAAATTTATTGGCCGACGCCGTCGCGCTGGAAAAAGCCGGCGCGTTCGCCATCGTTTTGGAATTGGTCAAGGCGACCGTCGCAAAAGAAGTCACCGAAAAAATTTCGATTCCCACCATTGGCATCGGCTCCGGCTCGAATTGCGACGGACAAATTCTAGTCACGACCGATTTGCTGGGGACCTCGCCCGATTACATTCCAAGGCACGTGAAGAAAACTTTCAATCTCGCCGAACAGATGCGCGCGGCCTTTCTCGAATGGAAGCAGAGCCTTTGATCTGACAATAGAACTTGTTGATCCCAGGTGAAAAAGGTACTTTTTCTTATGTCCCTTAAACTCAATGTCGTCATTGAAAAAGATGACGATGGTTATTACGCCTATTGTCCCGAACTTTCCGGCTGCCAGACCCAGGGCGATACGTTTGAAGAAGTGATGGAAAACCTACAGGAAGCGGCGGAACTGTATGTAGAGACATTACCGCGCGCAGAACAACGCCGTCTGACGCGCAAACAAATTGTCACAACGGCGCTGGAGGTTTCTGTTGCCTAAACAACCCCGGCTAACTGCCGCCGACGCCGAACGCTTGCTTTTACAGGACGACTATAAATGGATTCGCAGCAAAGGCAGTCACCGGATTTATTTGAAAGGCGAAACGCGGGTGGTCATTCCGTTTCATGGGAACCGAATTCTCCATCCCAAAATCGTTAAGCAAGTAGAGCGCGCGATTGGTTCATCTTAAATGAACTGAAAAAAGTTTCGCACACACCGGTTGAAAAATAATTCCAAATCAAAAGTCCCATAGAATCGGTTCTTTGTGATCATTGCGAGAATTTCTTGAATTGACATCAATTCCCAATCGTCGGGAATATACAACCATGAACCAACCCATAAATAATATTTCTTCGCGTCGCGAATTTATCATCAACTCCAGCAAGATCGCCGCGGTGTCGGCGCTCGCGGGTGTCGCCATTCCTCACGTTCACGCTGCGGAAAATAATACGATCAAAGTCGCGCTCATCGGCTGCGGCGGTCGCGGCACGGGAGCGGCGGCCAATGCGCTCTCTGTCAAAAACGGCCCGATCAAACTCGTGGCGATGGCCGACGTTTTCGAGAGCAGACTCAAGACAAGCCACGATGCGTTACAAAAAGATCACGCCGAGGACATGGATGTGCCGGCGGAGCGCAAGTTTATCGGCTTCGACGGTTACAAACATGCGATGGATTTTTTGAAGCCCGGCGACATCGCGATCTTCACCACGCCGCTCGCGTTTCGTTGGGTGCATTTTACTTACGCCATCAAAAAGAACCTGAACGTCTTCATGGAAAAGCCACTGACCGCCGACGGCCCCACCTCGAAACGAATGTTGAAACTCGGGGAAGAATCCGTGGCGAAAAATCTCAAAGTCGGCGTCGGCCTCATGTCGCGCCACAGCAAAGCGCTCCAACAAGTTCACCGCCGCATTCAGGACGGAGAAATCGGCGACATCATTTTGATGCGCGGCTATCGCATGGCGCCCGGGCCGCTGGCGTCGCAGTTCTCAGAAAAATGGCCCGGCAACCCCAGTGAATTGCTCTGGCAGATCAGCCGCTTTCACAGTTTTCTTTGGGCGAGCGGCGGTTGTTACAGTGATTTTTATATCCATCACATCGACCATTGTTGTTGGATGAAAAATGCCTGGCCGGTCAAGGCGCAGGCGCTGGGTGGCCGTCATTATCGCTACGATTACGTCGATCAAAATTTCGACAACTATTCGGTGGAATACACTTTTAAGGATGGCACCAAGCTCCTCATGGATGGACGAAACATGAACGGGGCAAACGCCATTTACTCCAGTTACGCGCATGGGAGCAAAGGCATGGCGATCCTGGCCAAAACCGGGGATTGCGGAACCCCTTCCAGCACTTACAAAGGACAAAATCCCACCAAGGCAAATTTGATCTGGGAAAGTAAAGACGAATCCAACCCTTACCAAAACGAATGGGACGAGTTGATTGCCGCTATTCGCGACAACAAACCGCACAATGAAGTCCAGCGCGGTGTGGAAGCGAGCGTCGCCACTTCGATGGGACGCATGGCGGCTCACACCGGTCAGGAAATCACGTGGGACGACATGCTCAATTGCGACCAGGAATTCGCGCCGAACGCGGACAAGTTTACGATGGACAGCCCGCCTCCAGTGGTGTCCGACAAGAATGGCCGGTATCCCGTTCCGCAACCGGGCATCAACAAGAAGCACGAGTACGAACCAAACATGACTGCCTGAGAGATCCACTTTTAACCTTCATCCACAGCCCGGCGTTTTCGCCGGGCCTTTTTTTTCGATTAGAAAAATTAGCGCTTATTCATTTGACGCTCTTTTCCCATTTTGTTTCTCTGTCTGTGTCGTTTCAAACCCTTCCGCTGCGTGATTTTCATCTGGGCGATTCCAGATGAGTCTCACGCGAAAATGCAACCAACTTAAATCTATGTATCTCCAATTGCCACGGCTCCCTCGAACCCCATTCCATCCTTGCCGCATAATGGCGACGTGGCTCGCTGTAATTTTTTACCTTGGTGGAATTAAAATCCACGCTGCTCCGCTTATATGGACAGGCCTCTCGGTCCTCACCAACAGTTGGTCGGATCCCAATAACTGGTCGCCCGCTCAAGTGCCCACTGCGTCCGATTCGGTGACTTTTACCAACAGCGGTTCCACCAATGTTATAGGGGCTACGAACAATACGGTGAACGCCAACATCACGATCAGCAACCTGCTATACTCAGCCGTTTCCAACAGCATTGCGGTGAACACCCATACGACCTTAATCAATCCAGGTGTGACGCTGACCGCTAACTCCACTGTTACTTCAGCCACTACGAATGCGTACGTCTTGCTTGTCGGCGGGGACAACGTGGGCAGCATTGATCTATTCTATGCGACCATTCTTGGCCTGGGCACTCTCGCCGTAGGTAATCTGGCTTCACCTAATACCAATCTGGACATTACAATTAGTGCCAGAGCGCTCACGGCCAATTCGGGGGCCCATAAAGGAATGTTGGACATGGCCGGGTTGAATAACTTCACATTTGGCGGAGGGCGATTTCAAGTAAGTGGCAACGGTGTTTCCCCTCTTGTCGCTGGCGCTCAATATACAAATATTGATAGGGCACTGGGTTCAGTGCTTTTGGCCAAGACCAATGTCATTACTGCCGCGCGACCGAAAACCGATCAATTTCCGTTAGCGATTTCTCCCTTCGCCGTCGCGGTGAACCGTTATGCCAATGCGAGCGGCAATCTTACTTTGGTGGAATTGGGACAGGAGAACACGATCAACACGGAAGCAATCACGATTGGAGGCGCAAGAGCGAGCACTGGTGGAACGATGAGGTTCCGCGCCGGTTCGATCAATCCGACAATCAAGTTGCGCAATGCGGATGGTATTAGTCGGATGGCGGAAATTGGAATTGGAGACAATGACATTCCTAACTCGGCCACGGTCGCGTCCGTGGGCACGATGGACTTCAGCCTTGGCACCGTGGATATCCTGGTGGACAAAATGATTGTCGGTTCGGGCAATGGTTATAACAACCTCACAGCGGCCAATGGCACTGGCACGTTGACGTTAGGTGCGGGTATATGCGACGTGACTACCTTGAACATCGGCTGTCAGCGGTTCAACAATAACAGCAGAGCCATCGGGACGGTCAACGTGCGGACCAATGCCACTTTGGTCGCGGGAAACATCAACATGGGATTCGACGCTGGCGACGTATCCACCGCCGGCAACGGCACACTCACCATCAATGGTGGTCAGGTGAGAGTGTCGGGCAACCTTGGGGACAACAGCCCGCCCGGCTTCAGGGGCACCAACACTCTCACCATCAATGCCGGTGGCTCTCTGGATATGATGCCAGCGGGCGATACGGTCCCGGGAGACATTACGGTGACTACGTTGAATATCGGGCTCGGAACGCTGACGAATTACGGAACGCTTAGCGCAAGTTTCATCAATCAAACTACTCCCGTTACCGATTTCATTGTTTATCCGGGGCAAGCTTTGGCTCCCGTGGCGCGCGGCGTCATCGGCACGCTCGCGGTGAAGACAAATCTTACTTTGAACAGTGCTATTTTGCGCTTCGACCTGGATTCGCCCGTCAATCTGAACGATCAGATCAGTGTTACCAATATACTGACGCTCAATGGTGTGAACACAGTAGAGGTGAGTGCAGCGAGCGGAACCATCGCCTCAGGCACCTACACGTTGATGACTTACGGCACTTTGGTGGGCGGCACCAATAACCTGCAAATGAGCGGCGCACTTGCCAATAGCCGTTATACCTTCGCCTTTGACGCAACTACCGCTCCCAACATAAATCTTACCGTCAGTGGTTCCACCAGCAACCTCATTTGGTTTGGTGGCGGTGGAAATTTATGGAACTATAATAGTGCTGCAAGCTGGAACAATGGCACCGAGAAATTCTATAGTCTGGACGCAGTGACCTTCGATGATACCTCGACAAATCGAACGGTAAATATCAGCGGCGCGGTAGCCCCTGCCAGTGTCACGGTTGCTTCAGATAACAACTATTCCTTCTCGGGTAGTGGCAATATCACTGGCTCAACGGTTTTGACTAAGTCAGGTCTTGGCACATTGACTCTCAGCAACCCAAATAGCTTCGTCGGCGCAGTCAGTGTTAATGCTGGCAGGCTGATGGTAAATGGCGGGCTTGGTATTTCTCCTGTAAGCGTAAAAAACGGAGCCACCCTGGCTGGCACCGGCACCCTCTTGGGCCCGGTGACGGTGGAAAATGGCGGCACCTTTAGTCCCGGCGCATCCATAGGCACGATAACGATCAGCAACAACCTGGTGTTGGCGGATGGCAGCACGACTGCGATTGAGGCCAATCTCGATACGACATACGACAAAGTAATTGGGTTAAACAAAGTCACCTATGGCGGCACACTTAATCTCTCACTCAGCGGACGTCCATTGGTCGCGGGCGATGCTCTCAAATTATTTTCCGCCACAACCGTTGCCAATCCGACTGCAAATTACAGTCCTTATGTTGGAGCCTTTACCAGCATCGTGCCATCTTCGCCAGGCACTGATTTGGCGTGGAATACAAATACGCTGACGAGCGATGGCACGCTTCGCGTTGTCAGCCTTATTCCCCCCACCATGACAGCACAATTCAGTAACAACCAACTCGACATTACCTGGCCTGCTGGAAATATCGGCTGGCGCTTGCAATCGCAAATCAACCCAATCACTGTTGGTATTAGCAATAACTGGGTAAACGTAGCGGGCACGTTGACCACGAATCATGTCACAATCACGCCTAATCCGACCAATGGCACGGCATTCTATCGCCTCATCTATTTTCAGCCGTAGAGTAGAGCTTACAGGGATCTTGATTGCTCGTCATAGAGTGGAGAAACGAATAATGAAACCAATCAATCCAATAGGTAAAGGATTTACCTTGATCGAGTTATTGGTAGTCATCGCTATCATCGCGATTCTCGCGGCATTGTTGTTGCCAGCGCTGGCCAAAGCCAAGGCCAAAGCGCATACCATTTCATGCGCGTCGAACATGAAGAATTGGGCTTATGCTCTGAGCATGTATATGGGCGATAACAAGGATCAGGTTCCGTTTTTTACTTCTCAGTTTAATGTGCCGGATCAGCCCGGGGTCTTTGAGAACCTCGCGCCTTACGTTGGTAAAAAGGAAACTGCGATAAATGCCGCAGACAATAACATAAAATCAGCGACGATCCGTAAATGCCCAGGCGGTAGTATTGCAGCACCACCGCTCTATGAAAAGACTGGGGTGACTTGGGGCGGCACATGGAACTGTTGGGTTGGCGTCCCATTCGGAGTGTGGGGAAACCCACTCACTGCTCCCTTTTATTACAATATTGAGCCAGGTGGCACTCGCCCCGCATTAAGAGGCACGAAAATCAAAAAGCCCCATGATGCTTTGATGTTCACCGACACACAAGGAGCGACCACTCCTTATGTTTACTCTCCGGCTTATTTGAAATTCAACGCTGATTGGGACTTGGATAAAATGAACGACACCGCCCAACAATACGGCCCCTATAGTCATGGACGTCCCACCGCGCATAGCAATGGCGCTAACGTATCGCTGCTGGATGGACACGTCGAGCGAGTGGCCTACAAAAAACTTTGGGCAGTGGATTCTGCTAATAATCCCCTCCATTCGTTCTGGTATCTGGAAGATTAAGCCCATGTCCGCGCGAACCAGAGTAGCTTTTACATTGATCGAGCTACTGGTCGTCATTTCCATCATCGCCATTCTCGCGGGGTTGCTACTGCCGGCATTGAGCCGAGCGAAGTTAAAAGCCAGGAAGATCAAGTGCACCTCAAACCTCCACCAGGTCGCTCTGGCGGTCCTACTCTATGTTCCGGACAATAACGGCAAGCTGCCTCAATACGACAAGAGTAACAAACCTACCACGGACAGCTTGTTTCAGAACTGCCGCTATTATCTTTGGGGCGGAAAAAATACCGCTACCAAAACCAACAACAGCGAACGGCTCTTGACGCGCTACATGGGCGAGTTCGTCGCCGAATGTCCCTTGGACAAAGGCTACCGCGCAGGCTCGGGGCTTGATCCAGTTATTTATGCAGGCAGCTTTTACAAGATCTATGGAAGCAGCTACGCCTATCAAGCGGCCATCCTGGATAAGAATGGAACAAGCAAGGCCTTTGAATATCCGACGACGGAGGTACTTTGGAGCCGACGGCCTGAGAGTCTCAAGGAAGTTTCGCTGCTGGTGATGGCCGGTGATTTTACGGTGAGCACGACGGAGTTTTATACCTACGGCGCGGCGAATTACGCCTATCTACAGATGCACGATCCAATCAAATACGAGTGCAACCTGGCCTTTGTGGATGGACACGTGGCATCAAAGATATTGAAGCCGCCACCAGACCATCTGCGAAATACGGATTACGCAATCGTGCCTTCAAATTAATGACTAGTGAAGCGAGAAACCATTTCAATTAAACCCCTGTGAAAAAGCATATTGGTAAAGCTTTCACCTTAATAGAACTGCTGGTCGTCATCGCCATCATCGCCATCCTCGCCGCGCTGCTTTTGCCGTCGCTCGCCCACAGTAAAAAGTCCGCGCAACGAATCAAATGCGTTGGGAATTTGCATCAGTTTGGAATGGCTGCGCAAATGTATTGGGACGATAACGCGGGAAATGCATTTCGCTATCGCGGCGCCTTGACGAATGGCGGCGACATTTTTTGGTTTGGTTGGATGGAGCGCGGCGCGGAAGGGTCACGCGAATTCGATCCGACCCAAGGCGCGCTCTTTCCCTATCTACAAGGTCGCGGCGTGGAGATTTGTCCCTCGCTGAATTATGCTGCGGCCAATTTCAAACTGAAAGCCAAAGGCGCGGCTTACGGCTACGGTTACAACTTGCATCTCTCCTCGCCGACGAATCATCCACCAATCAACGTTTCCAAACTGGCTCGCCCCACTCGAATCGCTTTGCTCGCCGATGCCGCGCAAGTGAACACGTTTCAAGCGCCCGCCTCGCCCTCCAATCCGATGCTCGAAGAATTTTATTATGTAACTAACAGCGTCGCGGAAAAAACCGCGCATTTCCGTCATCAAAAAAAAGCTAACGTGGTTTTTTGCGACGGCCATGTTGAGTTGGAAAAACCATTGACCGACTCAATTGATTCACGAATGCCCAATGAATTTGTGGGCCGGCTGCGCGGAGAAATTTTGTCGGTCAGATAAAAACAAGGAGTTTGCGCCGTTCGACGGCAAAGTTATTTCACCGACTGAAACCGGAACGCCGATCTCCCGATCGGCTCGTAGAACATGAGCATGCCGATCAGAAGATCGGCGTTCCGTTCGAGGAAGAATACCCTTGCTCTGCGAGTTTAGGTGAGGCGCGTCGGAACGGACAAACACGGCGGTGGAGGTCCCGTTGGGCGCTTTGAAAACGACCTCAACATTTTATTATTGGTGTCTCCATTTTTTTCGCCATAGTTTCTCGCTGCCCACAAATCGTATGAAAAATAAAGCCTTCACTCACATTTCGTTTCCCGCTCCTGTGGCAACTGCGCGGTTTTCTTTTCGACACGCACCTTTCCGAATCTGGCTATTTCTATTGTCCGGCGCGGCCGCATTCTTTTTATGCAATGCTACTTCGACACGCGCCGAGACTTGGAATCAGCCAGCGGGCGCCAGTTGGATCACGGCGACAAATTGGAATCCCGCGAGTGTGCCCAATGCCATTGGCGCCAGCCCGATTTTCAACAACGCAGCGAGCGCTTCCAACCCCGCCCAAAATGCCAACCGCAGCGTGACCGCCGATGCCGCGCAAACGGTGGGATCAATCCTGTTTAACAACGACGCCGCTAATGCATTTACGACTTCTCTAACCGCTGGAACAGGTGGCTCTCTCATCTTTGATGAAACGGGCGTTGGACCAGCAACGATCTCCATTCCCGCTGCGGTCGGCACAGGGAATTACGCCATCTCAGCGCCAACGACGCTCACCGATTCTCTGGTGGCCACTGTCAGTAACATTACGGCGACTTCCGCCTCGGGCGCACTGAACCTCACCGCGTCCACCTCCGGCCCCGGCGGAATCACTAAACAAGGCGATGGTCTGGCCACGTTTGGGACCGGCGCAAAAACCTATTCCGGAGCAACCGTCTTAAATGGGGGAAGGACGCGCATTTCGTCGGCCGCGCAACCTTCGGGGACTTCCAGTTTCACAATTAATTCCGGCGCGCAACTCACCTTGATCAGCGCCAATGGCAATTATACTTTCGGCAGCGGCCCGTTAAACCTCAACGGCACCGGAGCCGTGACCGGACCCTTTGCTGCTTTTCCCGGCGCAATCCGAAATGACTCCGGCCTTATCGCGACGATTAGCAATGTGGTCGTTCTCCAATCGGACACATTAATTCATGTTCAAGCCACGGCGGGCACTGGGGGCACTCCCGCACCGGTTGGCTCGCTCACATTCTCACAATCGATCAGCGGTCCGGGTCGCCTGACCCTGACGGCTCCGACCAGCAATGTGGATCAGGGATCGCTTATTCTCGTGGCCAGCAACAGCTACGCGGGTGGAACATTGGTTAACGGCGGAATTATTTCCGTGAGCGGCGCAGCGGCAACGCTCGGCTCTGGCAACGTGACAGTGGACAACGCGGCGGCGCCAAGTGCGATTGCGAAACTGACCATCCAAGCAGGTGTAATCAACGCCATCGCCGACACGGCGACATTGACGCTAGCCGGCGGCGGAACAGCGGGAGTAGCAGATCAAGGCTACGTGGAACTCGGCGCGGGGATCAATGAAACTGTTGGCGCGTTAAGACTCGGAGGAGTCACGCAAGCATCCGGAACCTACGGCAGCACCTTGAGCACTGCGGCGGTGCAGAACAACGAATACTTCGCCGGCACGGGCATCATCACTGTCCTCGCCGTGGCGGCGCAACCTGCGCTCGCGATCACGTTGAACACGCCAAATGTCGTCGTTTCCTGGCCGACGAATTTCACGGGATTTGTGCTGCAAGAACTCCCTGCTTTTTTGGCGACAAATGTTTGGACCGACGTGACCATGCCCGTGGTGGTTACAGGAACCAATAACACCGTCACCGTGAACGCCTCCAGCGGAAATAAGTTTTTTCGGCTGAAAAAATAAGATTTCTCAGATCACATTTCCCGGACAACACTTGCCAGGGCGCGGCGTGCTCTTTATCTTCTCACCATGAGTGCGCTCGAAGTCATCGTGGAAGAACTCAAAACACTTCCTCCAAAAAAATTGCGCGAAGCCGCGGATTATATTCATCACCTCAAAGAACCAACGCCAGCCGAGCGGCAGCAAGCGTTGGATCGTGCTTATGGCTGCTTAACTGACGACGAGGCCGACGTCATGGAAAACGCCATTCAGTCCAACTGCGAAAGAATTGATGCCAGCCAGTGGTGACATTCTGCTGGATACTTCAGTCATCGTTCGTTACTTCCGAGGCGAGGCTGCCATTCGCCAGCGGCTGCAAGAATACTCCACGCGTTACTTGCCGCAAACGGCATTAGGCGAACTTTATTGCGGCGCATATCTGTCCACGAACCCGGCGGGGAGTCTCGCAAAAATCAAAGATTTTCTAACCGCCGTCATCGTTCTTAATCCAAATCAAACTACCGCCGAGCACTACGGCCAAATTCGAGCGGCCCTGGCAAAAGCCGGCACACCTATTCCCGAAAATGATATTTGGATTTCTGCCATTGCCCGGGAACATCACTTATCCTTGGCTGCTCGCGATTCCCATTTTGATTATGTGGCGGGATTGGAAGTGCTGCGTTGGTAATCATTCGACCTCCACGCAAATTGGAATTTAACTTCCATGGGGCACCCCCTATATTTCGCATTGTCCATCTTGAAAAAATAATGCGTGCTTTTTTTGCAGGACTGTTGATTTTTCTGTCGCTGATTTGCCGCGAAATCAGGGCCGACGATTTTGAGTTTTTTGAAAAAAAGATTCGCCCGGTTCTCGTCGAGCATTGCTACAAATGTCACAGCACCGCTGCGGAAAAACTTAAGGGCGAATTATTCCTCGACAGCGAGGCGGGAATGCTCAAGGGCGGTGAATCCGGCGCAGCGATTATTCCCGGCGATGTTGAAAAAAGTCTGCTCATCAAAGCGGTTCGCTACACGGACAAGGATTTGCAGATGCCACCGGAAAAAGCCGGCGGAAAACTTTCCGCTGCGCAAATTGCCGATCTCGAAGCGTGGGTGAAAATGGGCGCGCCCGATCCGAGAGTGGAGTTGGTTCAAAGTTCAAAGGCCAAAGTTCAAAATCAAAAATCGCCTTACGATTTCGCGACGGCGCGAACGAATTGGGCTTTTCAAAAACCAAAAGTTGCGAAAGTTCCAAAAGTTAAAAATAAAAAATGGGCGCAATCCCCCATCGACAATTTTATTTTGGCGAAGCTCGAGCAGAAAAATATTTCTCCCGCGCCGCCCGCTGATAAACGGACTCTAATTCGCCGCGCCACATTTGATTTGATTGGCTTGCCTCCGACGCCAAAAGAAATTTCTGATTTTCTCAATGACCCTTCGACCAACGCATTCACCCATGTCGTCGAGCGTTTGCTGGCGTCACCGCAATACGGCGCGCGCTGGGCGCGGCATTGGCTCGATGTCGTGCGCTACACCGATTCGCTCGATTCACGCGTGCTCGGCCAGGAAAGCGATAGCCTCGATGCGTGGCGTTATCGCGACTGGGTGGTGGACGCGTTCAATCGGGATCTGCCTTACGATAAATTTATTCAGCAACAAATCGCCGGGGATTTGCTCGCGGAAAAATCCGGCGGCGAATTCGACACCAACGCGCTCATTGCGACGGGAGTTTACGCCATCGGCAATTGGGGCAACGGCGACGCGGACAAAGAAAAAATTTTAACGGACATCGTCGATGACCAGATTGACGTGACGGGTCGCGCGTTTCTCGGACTGACGCTGGCGTGCGCGCGTTGTCACGACCACAAGTTCGATCCGATCCCGACGGCAGATTATTATTCGCTCGCCGGAATTTTCTCCAGCAGCCACATCCTTTCCAAATTGATGCCGAAAGGCGCGGGAGAAACTCTCATGCGCATTCCGCTCCTTTCCAAAACAGAAACGGAGCATCGCAAAAAACGCGAGGCGCGCCTGGTGGAATTGGAAAAACAGATTGAGAAAACTTCGGTTGAAGCCGTCGAATTGCTGGCGACAAATTTGATTCCGCAAATTCCAGATTACATTTTTGCGGCGTGGGAAATTTTAGATCGTAGCCGCCGAGGTGACGAGGCGGATTCGAGTTCTGACGATCACCGCCTCCTCACGTCGGCTGCTACCCAGCAAAATTTGCACGAGACCGTTCTCCGACGCTGGACAGAATTTCTTGACGACGGGTATCTCGGTCTCTTTCCAAACCCACTGAAAGATTTGTCGGGCAACATCGGTTTGCTCGCCTGGAAAAATTCCAAAGCGGAGGATACGCCCGCCATCCTCTACAATTCGAGCGAGAAAGAATTCGCCAAAATTCCGCCGCATCATTTCGCGCTCCATCCCGCGCCGAAAACGGGTGTGGCGGTCGGTTGGAAAAGTCCGATTGCGGGAAAGGTTCAAATTCACGCGCGCGTGGTGGACGCGGACGCGGCGTGCGGCGATGGCATCGAATGGAACGTGATGCGCGGCGCGAAACAAATTGCCAGCGGCGCGATTGCTAACGCCAGCTCGCAAACTCTGGATGAGCAGGAAAATTTGAAGTCGCTCGAAGTGGCGCGGGGCGAAATGATTCAACTCACCATTTTGCCGAAAGGCGATCATGTGTGCGACACCACGCTGCTCGATTTGCAAATCGTGGAACTGGACGGAGCGAAACGCGTCTGGAATCTCACGAACGAAGTCGCCACGGATTTTCTGAAACAAAATCCGCGCCCCGATACTTTTGGCAACGCTGCCGTCTGGCATTTCATCGATCTCGCCAACGCGCCAAAAAGTTTTGGCGAGACGAATTCTCCTCTCGCAAAAATTGTTTCCTTGTTGGGCCAAAAATCCAAAAACTCAAATGAACTGGCGAAAGTTGCCGGGGAACTTCAGGAAAATCTGAGAGCGAAGACGACTCCAAGTTTGCAGGAGGATTTGATGACGGCGCGCGGCGCGTTTTGGTCGCCGATTCGCACAGACGAAAAACTTTTTTCGTCAGAAACCAAAAGCGCTCTCGGAAAATTGAGAACTGAATTGGCCGAATTGAAAAGCAATTCGCCGCCGCCAATTTTGTTCGCTCATGGTTTGCAGGAGGGCGGTGTTCCAGAAAGTTCGATGGCTGGAATTCACGATGTGAACATTCAGGTGCGCGGTCGTTACGACCGACTTGGAGAAAGCGCGCCAAGAAAATTTCCGCGAATTCTCGCCGGCGAAAATCAGCCGGCGATTTCCGACGGGAGTGGGCGTTTGCAGTTGGCGAATTGGATCGCCAGCGCAGAAAATCCGTTGACCGCGCGCGTGATGGTAAATCGACTCTGGCAGCATCATTTCGGCGAAGGAATTGTGCGGACGCCGAACAATTACGGAAAACTTGGTGAGCCGCCGACGCATCCGGAGTTGTTGGATTTTCTGGCGAATGAATTTGTGAAGTCCGGCTGGTCGATCAAAGCAATGCACCGGGCGATGATGTTGTCTGCGACGTATCAGCAGAGTTCGGTAGTGGGGCAGGTTTCCAGCCTGCCAGCCGCGAAGCTTCCAGCTTCGCGGCCAACTTCTGCACGAGGGCAAGATGCCCGTGAAAACGCAGGCTGGAAGCCTGCGTCACTCGTTGATCCGGACAACAGATTATTTGGCCGGATGAATCGGCATCGTTTGGAGTCAGAAGCTTTGCGCGACAGTTTATTGAGCATTGCGGGGAAGCTGGATTTGACTTTGGGCGGACCGTCGGTGCGCGATTTCAGCACGAACCGCCGCACGCTTTACGTGACGACGATTCGTTCCGACCGAGCGACGTATCAATTTCTTTTCGATGCGGCTGATCCAAACGCGATTGTGGAAAAGCGCACTGATTCCACCGTGTCGCCGCAAGCGTTGTTTCTGCTCAACCATCCGTTCGTTCTCGCGCAAACCAAAGCACTGGTTGAACGGTTGAAAAGCGAAACGAAAACTAATCGCGAAAAGATTTCGTGGCTTTACGAGAATCTCTACGGCCGTTTGCCTTCAGCGCAGGAAATCGAAATCGGCGAAAGAGTGATCGCGAAATCGCCTGCTGAATCCGATGACAAAATAGAACCTGCTGAATTCGCCTGGGAGAAATATTGCCAGGTCCTGCTTTGCGCGAACGAATTTATTTATGTAGATTAAGCGCCGTTACCAAATGAGATTTTCCAGCCAATGTTTTCAACCCATGACGCGACGGCAAATGTTGCGCCGTTTCGCCAGCGGCTTCGGCCTGTTGGGTCTGGCGAATCTGTTGTCGGAAGATTTTCTCAGCAGCGTTTTGGCCGCGGAAAATTCGGCAAGTCCGCTTTCTGTCAAACCGTCACCGTTTCCGGCGAAAGCAAAGCGCATTATTTTTCTCTTCATGTCCGGCGGGCCCTCGCACGTGGATACGTTTGATCCCAAGCCGCGTTTGCTCGCGGACATGGGAAAGCCGTTGCCGTTCGAGAAACCCAAACTGGAGCGGACGAAGACGGGAAATCTTCTCGGCTCGCCGTGGAAGTTTCAGAAGCACGGCCAATGCGGAACTGAGGTCAGTGAACTTTTTCCGCACATTTCGACGTGTGTGGATGAGATGTGCGTGATTCGTTCGATGGTCGCGGACAACATCAATCACAATGGCGCCTGTCTGCAGATGAACACGGGTGAGCAGGCGTTTTCGCGGCCGAGTCTTGGCTCGTGGTTGCTTTACGGTTTGGGAAGTGAGAATCAAAATCTTCCGGGATTTGTCGTCATCAGCCCGGCGCAACCGGCGCAAGGCGCGCCATTGTGGGGTTCGAGTTTTCTACCCGCTTCGCATCAAGGCACGCTCGTTTCCGATTTGAAAAATCCGATTGATAATTTGCGCAATCCACTTTTTTCCTCGAAGCAACAGCGCGATCAACTCGACGTTCTAAAGCAACTCAACATGCTTCACCAAAAAGAGCGCGATGAGGACAGTCGTCTCAGCGCGCGCATTGAATCGTTTGAACTCGCGTTTCGGATGCAGGCCAAAGCGCCGGAAGCTTTTGATATCGAAAATGAATCTGACGAAACGAAAAAACTTTACGGCATCGGCGATGCGACCACGGAAATTTTTGGCAAGCAATGTTTGATGGCTCGGCGATTATCCGAGCGCGGCGTGCGCATGGTGCAGGTTTATCACACGCAAACGGAGAAACGAAAAAGTTGCCAGCTTTGGGATCAACACGGTGATTTGAAAAAAGAATTGCCGAACAATTGCGCGGCGGTGGACAAGCCAATTGCCGGTTTGCTGAAGGATTTAAAAGCGCGAGGAATGTTGGAAGACACGCTGGTGGTTTGGGGCGGAGAATTCGGGCGCACTCCGACGGCGGAAGGGACGGACGGACGCGAGCATCATCCATTCGGTTTTACGATGTGGCTGGCGGGCGGCGGCGTGAAAGGTGGAGTCGTTCACGGCGCGACGGATGAATTCGGCTGGCACGCGACCGAAAATAAAGTTCACGTCCACGATTTGCACGCAACGATTTTGCATCTGATGGGCATCAATCATGAGAAACTGACCTATCGCTACAGCGGGCGGGATTTCCGGCTGACCGATGTGAGCGGGAAAGTCGTGAAAGAAATTTTGGCGTAGTGATTTTTCATTAACACCCTGCTTCAACTGGGTGCTGAGATGACGTGAAATGATTTAACCGTTTTAATGGTTTCGGTTGCGGGCGAAAAACCGTTAAAACGGTTAAAAACTTTTCGCACCCTGACCACCCAGCTAAAGCAGGGTGTTAATGAGATGTCTTCGCGGAAAAACATTTTCCAAAAATTCAAAGTTTAAGCTTGAGAGAAAGTAAATTTTACGCCATAAATTTCTCCATCGAAGCGCGAGGAAAATGGAGCCGCGCAAAAGTTCTTTGCCAGAAAATTTCAGGATTTTAACCCTGCCATGTTCGTGTTCAGAAACAAATCCTTGGACCGTAATTAAACAAATAACGGAACCTTGCCTTCGCTGTGCGGCCGACAGGCCTTGACTGGAAGTCGAAAGCCGCCGATTGGGTTCCACTGTTTCACTTAAGTTCAAAGGAACTGTGGCCACGGCATTACGGTGGGGTTATTTTTTTTCCTTCTCAAAATTTTGGCGAAAAATCTCATATTCGGAATCCATCCTCGGATTCCTTGCGCCCATTCAACGTTTCGTCTAGCTTCATTCCATGACCGGCGACATCCGCAAACATCTGGCGACCACACCGTTTATTCCGTTTTTTGTGCGCACGGCTGATGGTCGCGAATATCCTGTGCCGACGATTGATCACATTTATCTTCCACCGTCAGGCGGGCGGGTAGTAATTTCGGACGATGAAGGACTCGTCTCCATCTTGTCAGGATTGATGATCAGTGCGGTGGTGACGTCAGATGCAACCAGCAACGGCGATTAATTTTGCCGTAGCGTCTTTGCGTTAAACGTCTTCTATATGGATGCCCCTCAGATTTGTAATTTCTGCCTCTGAAAATACTCCGTTGCACCCGTCGCCTGCGCCGCGCGAATCTGCCGCAAGCCCGATTGAATAAAACTGAGCAACGCCACCCACGCCACGAAACCGAGCGCGATGTATTTTAGAAACAAGGGAAGTCGCAACGGCGAATTCCAAATCATGTGCATTCCCGCGCACAACGCATAGACGCGCAAGAAGCGAATATCCTTGAGCATTTCCCAATGAAATTTTTCCGCCCCGCGCACGCGCCACAACGCGCCACCGACCAGCGCCGTCCACAAAACATGTCCGCCAAAAATGCTGAGAATCCCGCGTTGCGTGATGCTGTGCAACATGGCGTCGCTCCCATAATCGCTATCCAAATACGCGTAGCCCGCCGATTCAAATGACGCGAAGCCCGCGCCAATCGCCGCGCCAAACAACATGCCATTCAGCGTCCAGCGATATTTCAATTTGTTGATCACGAGAAAAAGCGCGGCGCCTTTTCCGGCTTCCTCGACGATGCCCGCGCTCATGGCGCCCAGCCAATCATGCAAATGCGTCCAGCGAAATAAAAACAGCGAAAGGATGACGGACAAAATTCCGCCCAGAAACAAGAGCTTGAAAATTTGATAGAGCGGAACGTTGCGCAGCACATTGATTTCAAAAAAGAAAATCAGCAGCGAAAAGGGGATGACAAACGCGCCAATCGTGAGCAGACCCGGAATCAAAATCGGATTGTGAAATTGGTTGAAGGCAAAAACGAAGCCGACATAGACGAACGCGGCCAGGATGAAAATTTTAAGGAACAACCAAGGCTTGGGCCAGTTCGTATCGACTTCGCTCAACGGCGGCGTGGTCAAGGGCGTGCCGGCGGCGAAGTAATGCTCCATCTCTTCGTCAGTGCGTTTGCGAAAGACCTCGGAGAACATCGAGGTGGGACTGAAGCCCTCGATTTTTTCCACGCCCGCAACTTCGCTGATGCGGTCGCCGATGCTGCCGAGAAAGGAGGAAAAATCTTTTGCGCCGGCGACATCCGACAATTGCCAGAGCGAACGGCCAATGCGGAGTTGCTGTCGCGGCAGAATGGAACCTTCCGTCACGCGTTGGCCATCGACGAAAACGGCGGCATTTTCCGTCGTAGAAAACGCGGGCTGATTGTTCCGCAAAAAAATTGTGGCGTGACGTTCGCTCACATCAGGATCATCGCTCGCGACTTCGCAGGAAGCGGAACGGCCAATCGTCGCGGCGCGCTCGGCGAGGGCGAGACGTTTGCCGAGGTCCGGCCCGCCGATACAAACGAGAATGGGTGAAATGTCGCTCCCGCTCATGTGGCGAGTTTGTCACGCGGCCCGCAAAAACGTCAATGCTTGGGCGGTTGATTCATGAAAAAGACATCCGCGCTCGAACTGGCGGAACGCGATCAGCGGTGAATGTTCCAGATCACGTCGTGATTTTTCTTTTCGACCCGGTAGGAGGCGCTGAAAAAAAATAAAAAGACGGCACTGGCATGCCGTCCTTTTCAGATCGATTTAGGCGAACTATTTCCTCAGCCGGAAGAAGGCATTATTCGTCGGACTCGTGAGGGTCACAACGTTGTTGGTGCCCACGACAGTCGGTGTTTGGCCAACGGGCGTCCAGGTAATCGGTGGAGAAAGACTCGGCGTGCTTTCCAAAACGTATCCGACCGCGTTCGTCGTCCAGGCAAGCTGAACACTACTGCCGGATTTGGAAACGAAAAGTGCAGGCTGCACGACGTTCGTCACCGTCATGACATCCGTATAAGAGGTGCCGACTTTTAAATTATCGATGTTCTCAATGCCCAATCCAGTATCTTCCCGCAAAGCGATTGCGGTGATAGTGGACGTGATTGGCGTATCCGTGGCAGCAACACTTGGATCCGCTTCTGAATTGGGATTTACCCAGAGACGAGTTTCTCCAGTTCCAACATTATAGCGAGTGACAAGGGTATAGGTCTTATTGGTAGTTAACTCCAAGGGGAATTGATCGGCCGCCGTAACATTGTTGCCCGTGTTATTGATGCCTAATCGAAAAAAGCCCGGGACCGCATTGGCTGTGCTGGCAAAAACTTTTGCCCGAAATGTGGTGGTGGCATCCTTGTAATGTAAGAAATAATTGCCGCTCGCCGACGGAAGCAGACTGTTACTTAAAATAAAGCTACAGTATAAAATCACGCCGTTGGTGGAGGCGAACGGCTGATTGGTCAAGTTCGCATTCACATCTTCGCCCAACAAACTGCTCACGATGGCTACACCATTGCTGACCTGGAGTTGCGATGCGGTCCCGCTATGGGTGTGCCAAACGACACTGTTGGCGAAGAGTGATCCATCCGGGTAACTAAAATCATCGAAGAAGATCAATCCCAACAACACCTTGACCGTCAGGACGAAACTGGTTCGGTTCGTATTGAAGCCGTCCGACACCGCCACAGTGATCGTTGTATTCCCCGTCAATCCCGTAGCCGGCGTCACCGTCATCGAACGGGTTGTCCCAGTGCCGCTGACCACAATGTTCGCATTGGGCACGAGGTTCGTATCGGAGGAAGTCGTGGAAATGGTCAAACTATCCCCTTCCGTATCACCCACCGTAAAAGTGATAGTCACCGCCTGATTGGATGATGTGATCTGATTGGCAATCGCCGAAACACTCGGTGCGCCGACGGTCAAAGTAAATGGCGTTGTCGTTACATTGACTCCGTCGGATACGGAAATACTGATCACCGTTGAACCTTGTTGGCCGCTCGCCGGAGTAATCGTTACAATGCGGCTGCCTCCACTCCCGCTGAAAACAATATTGTTGGTCGGAACCAAATTCGTATTGGATGAGTTGCCCGACACCGTTAAGAAATTCGCGTTTGTCTCTGCATCAGAAACGGTAAATTGAATGCTCGTCGGAGTGTTCGCGGCGGTGTTTCGATTAGCAATTGATGAAATAGAGGGGGATGTATTTGCCCCGGCAATATCATTGAACACCGTGCTTACTTTCAAATCATCGATCAGCATCGTGCCTTCGCCCGCGTTCTGGCGAAAGGCATAAGCCACTACATCAATTTGATTGGTTCGAGCAGTGGTGCCGGCATCCGTTGCCGTAACACTCGGATCGGATTCCGCCGAAGGGTTCAGCCAAATAGTCGCCAGACCAGTCGAGGGCACGAACCGTGTTACGACGATGTAAGTGACATTGGTGGTTAATTGGTTGGTCAACTGGCCGCTGGCCGCGTTGGCGTTAGCGCCATTGCCCACGCCCAATCGGAAAGTGCCGGCAGGAACGGCGGTGTTATCGATGGCATTGGTTGCGCTGGCCCAAACCCGCGCGCCAAATCCGGTGGCCGCGCCAGAATTGGTATCTTTGAAATGGGCGAAGTAAGCTCCAGCCGCATTAGGCAATGCGGTGAACGTCACTTTAAAAGCAGAATATAAAACCGTTGGACTATTGGTGGTGTAAGGTTGTCCGGCCAGAAGAGCATTGTCATCTTCGCTTAACGAAGAAGTCACCTGGAGCTGTTGGTTGGTCACAAAGATTCCTCCTGAACTGCTATGGGCAGACCAGATGCCTGCCGATACCGCCGTCAACGGGCCGTCGGCGTAACTGAACGAATCGCTGAAGACCACGGTTGCGTGGACGCCCATTGCAGAGGCAATCAGAAGACCGAAGGTGATGAGAATATTTTTCATGGTTTTCATTTTCTTTTTTTAATTCTGGGTGTCAGCCGACGGATACCAATAAATTGTCCGGTTTATCTTCCATTCTTCGATGCCGCTGTTGGACTCGGCTTGGGTGCGAATAAACTCATTCGTTCGCGCTGGCCGCGCGCTTCCATCGCACATCGCGAAGTTCCCCCTGCCCCCTCCGTGGCGACCCACCGCGTACTGTCCTGTCACATTCGATTGGGCGGGAGAAGTATTAGCGCTGGAATTCGGATCTACTTCCGCAATGAAAATTGTATCAGTGACCTTCTTGATATTGGAAAGCTTGGTCTGACCGAGTCCCGCGGCGCGGGTTGATTTATTGACGCACAGGCGACCATTCTCTCCGTACATAAAAAATGCGCGCGCCGAATCGGGCGGTTTCTTGTAAGTATTGTTAGGTTCAGCGCAACTCGGACATGAAAAAATCGTTTTCGTTCCTGGCAAAGGCGGATTACGCGGACTCGCGAGATAAAAATTGGTCAGGGGCTGCTGGCCAATCAGCGGGGCAACGCCATTATACCAGGCGTCCACGTTGGCCGGATCATCGATAGCGGCAAGCGTGTTCCCCTCTTCAGGCACGGCATCCCTGTTATCATCCGCATACATTCTGAATCCCAAACCCCATTGTTTTAAATTGTTCAGACACGTGATGGATTGAGCTTTGGCTTTCGCCTTGGCCAACGCCGGCAACAGCAATCCCGCCAGGATCGCGATGATGGCGATGACGACGAGCAATTCGATCAGCGTAAAAGCCTTTTTACCAAGCAGGATTTTTTTTTGCATATGACTGGTTGTCTTGCAGGAATTTTTTTTGGCCAGCTTGTCTCCTCAAGCGAAAGTAATCTACGAGTTTTCTCTATCGTGGCAAGCGCAGGTTGTTAACATTTCCGTTTTATTTTCGCGACGATTTGGAAGCGGACGCGGGCCCAACCGACGTAGCGCAGCTTTGCAAGCTGCCGTCTCGCCGGTTTTCAACCTGCAGGGGTTCGCGGGTGTGATTGAAACCGGGTGAGGCGGGATTTGGGTTCCGTGGACTGCGGCGGCATGGCGCCGCTTTTCCTGCACGTTACGCGATGGAGAAAGTGCTCAATAGGGACCTTCCCCGCTCTTCCACCGTGCAGCCAAAGCGGGGACTTGTCCCCGCAATCCAAAATAAGATCGGTTCCCGCCTCACCCGCTTTTAATCACACCCCGGAAGATTTGGGTTGTCTCGGTTGCAAAATCCGCCTTCTCACGTCGGCGGCTACAGTTGCAAAATCCGTTTCGTCTTGTCGGCGGCTCTGCCGTTTTCAGACAGGCAGGCGCGCAAAATAGTCCTTCGGAATTTTTCTCAAGGCCAGAAATCTATTGAACCTTTTCGGCCCGAAGCACAGGATGCGAGCCGCCAACCAACTAACCAGGAAGATCTATGAACACCAAAGTAAAATGGAATATCGAGGCCGATTATCTCCAGGCCTGCAATTGCGACTATGGCTGTCCCTGTGAATTCTCCGCGCCACCCACCAAAGGATTTTGCGAAGGGATGGGGGCATGGCAAATCAATCGCGGCAATTACGGCGACGTGAAATTGGATGGCCTCGGTTTTGGTTTTGCCGCGCGCTGGCCGAAAGCGATTCACGAAGGCAATGGCACGGCGTGCCTGTTCTTCGACGAGCGCGCCGATCAAGCCCAGCGCGATGCGCTCATGAAAATCAGCAACGGTGAGGCGGGCGGATTGCCATTTGAAATCATCGTCACGACGTTTTCCAAAATTTTGGAGCCACAATATGTGCGGTTCAAATTCAACTTCAACGGACGCAACAGCAGCGTCGAGGTGGGCGACGCCATGAATGTCGCGGCGGCGCCGATCAGGAATCCTGTGACGGGCGAACCGGAGTCTGTGCGCATTGAGCACGCGACGGGATTTATGTTCAAGGAGGCGGAATGCGTGTCCGCCGCGACGATGAGTGTGAAGGCAGGCGAATTGAAATTTTCCTGGCCGAACAAGGCAGGATTTGTGACCCAGATCAAATACTCGAATTGAAATGGAGTGTCGCTCTGAGCCGGAACGATGCAGTCGAGAAATGCGCGGAACGGGGACTGCGGTTCGAGAGGAGCGCGGACTTTAGTCCGCTTCGACGCGGCAAACCAATTGGGGTTCGATGCTTGCGGGTGGCAATCGAGTTGAAGCGGAATAAATTCCGCGCTCCGGCCGCATCGCGTGTGAATTTAACTGAATCGTTCCGGCTGAGAGCGTATCGCTCTTCCATTTCAAAAGGCGGCGGACGCCGCTACAGGTTTCAATGGAAGCCATTCTCAAACGCGACCGCGTCATTATCATCGCCGTGCTGGCCAGCATCACATTGCTGGGATGGGGCTACATGATCCGCGAAGCGCGAACCATGAATCTCACCGGCGTCTGCTCTTGCGCGGGGATGAAAATGTCCGGGCCGGACACGAGCGCGTGGTCAACCGCAACACTCATTCCACTTTTTCTCATGTGGGCTGAAATGATGGTGGCGATGATGATTCCCTCCGCCGCGCCGATGATTCTGACGTTCGCGATGGTTCAACGAAAACGTCGCGCGCAAGAACACCTATTCGTGCCGACAGGAATTTTTTTGCTGGGCTATCTCGTCGTGTGGACTGGCTTCAGCGCGCTGGCCGCCATTGCGCAATGGATTCTGCACGCGAAGGCTTTGCTTTCGCCAACGATGGTGAGCACGAGTCCGATTCTCGGTGGCGCGTTGCTCATCATCGCCGGAATTTTTCAATGGACGCCATTGAAGAACGCCTGCCTCGCCCACTGCCGTTCTCCGCTGAGTTTTCTGATGGGCGATTGGCGCGAAGGAAAATTCGGCGCACTGGCCATGGGGGTAAAACACGGAGCGTATTGCGCCGGTTGTTGCTGGTTTCTGATGGCGCTGTTGTTCGTGGCCGGCGTGATGAATATCTGGTGGATTGCAATCCTCTCGATTTTCGTGCTGCTGGAAAAAGTTGCGCCGAAAAGTTTGTTCGTTGGAAAAGCGGTGGGCATCTTTTTCGCGGCCTGGGGCGCGTGGATGATAACGCGAGGGTAAGGTTCGGAGGGCGGCGATGTCGTCTTGATCACCCGCCGCGCACGCTGAACGGGCGGCGGCTGGGCGAGGACGGCACACGCTGGCGCTCCAATTTATTTTAACGCGCTGATTTTTTGCCCGGCAGGTGCGCGCCGGATGTGGATGAGCACCGGGTGTGAAGTGGGGTTGCCCGCTTGCTTGGCCTGGCAATAGGCCAAGCGATCCGTTTCAGGAACCCACTTGGCCGCTTTCAAAAAAATCTGCCGCTCATTTTCTCCTTTCGGTATCAAGACGCCGCTCAAACCGATGTTGTCCACGATCACGCCATGCGGAAGATTTTCGACGGTGAACGTGACGAGGTCGTCGTGGCCCGCCCGTTTTATTTTCAACCAAGCCGGGACAATTTCGCCGGGCGTAATCGTGAATTCCAACGGCGGATCAGAAATGGAACGCTCGACGAAATTTGTTTCGCTCTCGATGTATGGCTCAATCGCGACGATCAATTTTGGTTTCTCGCCGAGCTTAATTTTTCCAAAGCTATTCACTTCTTTCACCACTGTTTTGCCATTCACCATCGCCGTCGCCGTGATTTTCATTTCCAACTTTTCGCCGGGATTTTTCGCGTCGGTTGCCGCGCAAATCGTTCCGTTGGCGGTGAAATGTCCGGCTTGAATCGCGATAGGCGTGGAAACAATAAAGCCCTCAGGCACGCCGGAAATCTCCAGAGAAATCTCTCCGTCAAAACCGTCGATCCGTTCCGCCGTGAAAGAAAATTCCTGTCCGCTGCCCGGGGGAACAGCCGGGTTCGCGCCGTTCAACGTGACCGTGAAATCCGGTTTCGCTTCGCGCACGGAAAGCCGATAGGCATAACGCTCGCCGCTGTATCCGCGACTGTCGCTGACCCGAATCAGATAAGCGCCATCGGTCGCCGGGGTGAATTGCAGATGTGAATCACTGCCGAGTTTGCGCTCACCATCGTCGTCATTCACGTAGTAAAGCGGAAAGACCGGCAAACCATTCGCCACCAGTTTTGCGCCGGGCGGATGCGGCTCGACGATGTAACACGGCTCGTCATTGGCGTGATCGGTGGGACTGGTGTCGAAATAACAAAAGCGTTTTCCGCCCGTCGAATAAAATTGAAAGCCGGAATCGGGTCCCTGCGGCATCCGAAAAATTTTGCAAACTTCGCCCTGCAAATACATCAATTCGTTCAACTCCATTTCCATCCAGTTCTCGACGCGAATGTCGGGACTGAGCGCATCGATGGGGCGGAAATTGATGTGAGAATCGCGCACCGCCTGAAGTTGCAAACGTTGGACGGGCTTTCCGTCGGCGTGCAAAATTTCAATCCTGGTGTCGATGGGTGAACCGCGACGGGCGGCCATCGTTTCAACCTCCCAGACTTGTCCGGCTTTCGCGTCAAACCGAAAGAGGTCCATGTCCGATTTATTTTTCGTCAGAGAAGAAATTTGTCCGCCGATTGCGCCGGGCACTTTCATCGGTGTGGCGGACTTTGGGGAATCGTTCGGTTCGACTTCAACGTTCTCGATCGCGTCGGTTACGAGCACTTTGAAGTTTTTGCGCGCGTGAAACTTTTCCAAATCAATCGGCACCTCCACTTCGCCGGGCTTTTCCGCTTTGAATTTAAGTTTCGTTTGGGCCGGAAGATTGTAGCCGAGCAATTGCACCTCCGCTTCAGAATTGGTGGAGACGCTCAACGGAAAAACCCCAACTACTTCGGGAAACTCGCCCACCGACAGCCGATAAAAATGGTCCACCGAACCACCGAGGGTTTCATCGGAAATTTTCAGTCGATAAATTCCCCCCGCCAAAAATTTGTAGGTAAGCAACGGATCGCCACCGTCAAAGCTATTATTGCTCGCCAGCAAATTTCCTTTTGCATCAAACAGCGTGAGCATCGCGTTTGCCTTGGAACCAATGCTTTTTGCCGCGAGATCAAAAGCCAGGTTTTGTCCGACACTCGCTGGAAATTCGATTTCGTCGCTGTCCGCCATTGGATCGAGCGCGCCCCAGAACGTGGCCGGCATTTCCGGGAGTTTGGAAATTTTGTCCATGGGTTTTTCAAAAACCTGGGGCAAATCATCGACGTAAAGTTTCACTTTACCGCTTTCACCTTTTTCATTTTTCGCGGAGAACTCGTAACCGCCCCGCGTTAAATCCGATGCAGCCGTAACTTTGAGCCACGCCTCGGTTGGCTTCTCATCGTCCTCCAGAATTTCTCCTTTTAATTTCTCATTGGAAAATTTTAGCTCAGCCAGTCCGACCAAATTCGTGCCGATCAACTTTATTTTTGTTTCAACACCGCGCTGAATCCCGCGCGGTTCAATTCGAGAAATGTCCGGTTTGTCGCCAATTGGTTTTGGTTTCTCCATTTTCGCTTTTGTTTTCTTTGGGGCAGCCGACACCACTAACGCCAGCAGGAGAAAGGCGATGACGAACAGGCGGGTTAAAATATTTTTCATGACGACGTTATTTTGAATTTTGTGTAGCGACCGACGCGGCAACCGAATTCGTAGAAATAATTTTTCCAGTTTTTGCATTGTAGAAAGCGAGCGAGCCGTCCAGACGACCGACTGAAATAATCTGGTCATTGGCCACGAACGCCAGACCGGCGCACCAATCGGATTGCGATTCCAAAACCAATTTCTCTTTCAACTCCATCGCGTCCCATAATTTCACGGAGCGGTCGTCCGCCGAGGAAAGCAAAGACTTGCTGTCGGTCGAAAGCGCCAGACGCAAAATCGCGCCCTCGTGGGCAAACCGCGATTCCAAAATCGGATTGGTCGTTTCGGCCGCCGCTTCGCTGATTTGCCAAACGCGAATCCGATTATCCACGCCGCCCGCAAAAAGTTTTTTCCCATCGCCGCTAAATACGACGCCATAAACTTCCTTGAGGGATTGCGTGAGTGTGTCGCGACGTTCGCCCTTCGCGACATCCCAAAGCTTCACGGTGCGATCGGCGCTGGCGCTGGCGAGAATTTTTCCATCTGGACGAAACGCCAGGCCGAACACCGCGCCGTTGTGGCCGGAGAGTGTTTTCAATTCCTGGCCAGTCGTGGCGTCCCACAATTTTATTTTTTGGTCGTAACTTCCCGTTCCCAATGTTTTTCCGTCGGGGGAAATGGCGATGGAATAAATCGTGTCCTTGTGTCCTTCCCAGGTGCGAACGAGCGAGCCGTCCGCGACGTTCCATTGTTTGATTTCGCCGGAAAGCGCATTCTCGCCCGAGGCTGAAAAAAGCTGCGAGCCATCCGGTGAGAAAACGAGCGCATTCACGCCGCCGCGATGGCCGGAAAGTTTTCGCAGCAGCGAACGTGATTCGCCAGAAATTAAATCCACTTCTCCGTAGCGCGCCGCCGCGAGAATTTTTTTCTGCGGCGACCAGGCGAGCGCATTGACGGAATCACGCGGCTGACCCTTCGGAGCGATTTTCGGAACCGTCAGTTCTTTGACCAACGCTTTGCCATCCGTCGGCTCGGGCGCGCCGGCGTCAATCCACGCTTTGATCGTCGCGATCTCAGCGGCATCGAGTTTTTTCTTTTTGCCGGGCGGCATGATTAATTTTTTTCCCTCCTTCTCAATTTTTCCCTCGATCATTTTGACGAGCAGACTTTCACTGCTTTTTCCAGGAACAATTGACCCGCCGCTCTCGCCGCCTTTCATCAACGACTCAAAATTTTCCAAAATTAAATTTGCTTCCGGGTCTTTGGATTCATGGCAATCCATGCAGTGCCTATCGAAAATCGCGTGGACAGATTCGTAATCCGTTTTTTCAGCAGCGGGAAGATCAGGAAGCGCGGGCAACCCGCATAAAAAAATGAGTCCAATGACAGGGAATATGATCTTTCGTTTGTAGCGCAGCTTTGCAAGCTGCTGTATCGGCAGGTTTGCAACCTGCCTGGGCTTCGCTTTGGGCGAGCGTTCTGATTTCTGCGGCCCCCTGCCGGTTGAAAACCGGCGATACAGCAGGATGCAATCCTGCGCTACGTTGCTCGCGGCAATCTTTTTAAAAACGCGTTCCAATCGGCTGAAGGACGGGTGAGCGATTGTGCCGAAGATTTTAAATTTACTGCCCAACGCAAAAAAAGAAGAACTGCTTTTCATTTCGTCGCTCAGTGATTGAACAAAAATTCCTTGCTGCTGAGGACGGCCCAAACCATGTCTTCTACGACCGGGCGCAGGTCTGCCGGTTTGGCTTCATTCAAAACTTTTAAGAATTTTTGTTTTTCGACCTTGGACGGTTCTCGGCTGAATGCAGCGAGGAAAGTCTCCTTGATGATTTTTTCGTTGGGCAACTTTTGCTCCAGCCATTTGCTTAAAACATTGTTCGTCGCCTCTAACTTTTTGTTGATCGTGTCGCCGTTGGCGATGTGCAGAACCTGGGTGACGTTCGGCTCGGCGGTCCGTTCGCAATCGCAAGTTTTCTCGCGCGCGGGCTGGCCGAAAGTTTTCAGAAAATAGGAATCGACGTTCGAATCCGGCAATTGCAACGCGCGCAAACCGGTTGGATAAGGCGTCGCCGCCGGCCCGCCGCGAGCCGTGTCCGTTTTGAAATCAGTCGGCGCCTTGGTCATTTCCGAAATGGAATCGAGCAAAACCTCCGCCATCAATCGCTTCGTGAAATAGCGCGAATAAAATCTGCGGTCGCCCATGTTTTCGGGAAGCGGAATACTGGAACGCTGATAGGCTTCCGATTGCAGAATCGCGCGCATTAACGCTTTCAAATCATATTTTTGGTCGATCAAAAATTTTGCGGCAGCCGATAAAAGTTTTTCGTTGCTCGCGGGATTGGTCGCCCGCAAATCATCCACCGCTTCGACCAGGCCGACGCCGAAATAATTTGCCCAAACGCGATTGACGATGGAGCGAGTGAAATATGGATTGCCCGGCGAGGTCAGCCAATCGGCCACGGCTTGGCGGCGATCTTCCGGCGAATCAATTGGCACGGATTGTCCTTCGAGTGGGCGCGGGATTTGCGGCTTGCCGGTGCGCGGCTGAACGAGATCGCCGTCGCTCGAAACGAAAATAATATTGTCGCCATCGCCGCCGTTTCCGTTTTTGGAGCGAACGCGGGAAAATAAATTCGCGAACTGGTAATACTCATCGTTCGTCCATTTTTCCATCGGATGATTGTGGCACTTGGCGCAATTGATCGACATGCCGAGGAACGCGAGCGAAATATTTTCGGCGGCGTCGCGCGGGTTGTCGTGCAGCACATAAAAATTTCCCGCGCCGTTTTCCAGCGTGCTTCCCTGCGCAACGACCATTTGGCGGACGAATTTGTCCCACGGAGTGTTGGCCGTAACGTTCTGGCGAATCCAATTGTAGTAAGCCCAGGCCGCGCCGGGTTTTAAGCGCTGCGTGCCAGAGACGGCCCGACTGCTGACGAGCAAAACATCCGACCATTTGTAACTCCAATAATCGACAAATTCCGGACGCTGCAAAAGTTGTTCGATCAAGGCGTCTCGTTTCTTCGTGGATTTGTGGGTGAGAAAAGCGCGCGTTTCCTGGGCGGTGGGAAGAACGCCGATCGTGTCGAGAAAAACGCGGCGAATAAATTCTGAATCGGTCGAGCGCGGCGACGGCGGCAGATTCAAACTTTTCAATTTTTCCAAAACCAAATCGTCGATGAAATTTCTGCGCTTGGCTTTGGCAAAAACTGCGGACGAAACTTTGTTAGTATAGGGAGCCGTGACCGTCGCTATCGCGATGCGGCTCAGATACCACGCGGTGATTGGGCCTTCACCATTGCCGACCACTTTGACCAATCCGTCGTCATCGACTTGAGTGACAGTCGCGTTGCCGGCGTTGAATTTCGTCCAGTGGGTCACGTCTTCCGTGTGGCCGTCGCTGAACGTTGCGCGGACAAGAAGTTGTTGGCTCGCTCCATTGGTGAGAACGACGTGGTCGGGCAAAATTTCAATTTTCTGAATGCGTGGGTCTTCGTTTTTTGGACCGAGCGCGCCGGAAGAAATCCACTCGGCCAGCACACGGTAATCAATGGAATCGACCTCAAATTTCTTTCCGCCTTTGTGCGGAACTGCGGCCGTCGGCTTGATCAAAATCATGCTGCGACCGGGATCGATTGGATTGACCCGGCGGCCAATGGCGTTGCGAGTGAGCATGAGATAATCCGATTCATCATCGTAGCCGCGCAGGGAAAGTTTAAATCCACTTTGTCCCGCTGCCGCGCCGTGGCAGGCGCCGGAACTGCAACCGGCCTTGGCGAGCACGGGCTGAACGTGATTGCGAAAACTCCATTCGAAAGGTTTCGCCATTCCCTCGACGACCACTTCGGTCCTGGCAGTTTTTCTTCCGACCTTGGCAGAAATGGTGACGGTGCCGTCTGCGACAGGCGTCGCGACACCGTTCTTAATCGCAAGAATTTTCGGGTTGCTGGAAGAGAAAATAATTTGGTTGGTAACTTGTTCGACGAATTGTTTGTCGCGAATTGTTTCGACAACCAATTGTTGGCGCGCGGCCTGCCCGCTGAGTTTGAATTTCTGCGGGAGAATGGTGATCGACTCAGAAGCTCGAGCGAAGTTGACCACAGAGGCACAGAGGCACAGAGAGAGAAAAAAGTAGGGCGCGTCACTCCGTGCGCGCCGCCGTTGGGATCTCGAAGGGCGGCGCGCAGAGGGTTGAAGCGCCCTACCACTGTTTTGGAAAATCATAAATGGATTTTATCTCCTCCGTGCATCTCGTGTCTCTGTGTCTCTGTGCCTCTGTGGTGAAATGACTTTTCCTAAAAAAGTTCTTTGATGGGTTGAATCCCGAAATCAACCAGCGGAAACGGACGCGAATTGGGGCCGGGCAAATGCGTTTCCAAATCGAGGCCAAGCGACTTGTAAATGGTCGCGACGATTTCACTGGGCTTGACGGGACGCTCGACGGGATAGCCGCCGATGTCATCGCTTTTTCCGACGATGCGTCCGCCTTTGACTCCGCCGCCCGCGAAATAAACCGTCCAACATTGCGGCCAATGATCGCGTCCGCCGGCCGGATTTATTTTTGGCGTGCGCCCAAATTCAGCGAGATTGCAAACCATCGTGTTGTCGAGCAAACCGCGCTGAAATAAATCTTCGAGCAACGCGCTGTAGCCCTGGTCATACATCGGCGCGACAATTTCTTTCATGCCCGCGATGGAAGTAAATGGTTTCGAGCCGTGCGTGTCCCAGGTGATTTCGTCGAAGACGGTGATGAAGGTGTTGATCGTGACAAAACGAACGCCCGCCTCGACGAGTCGTCGCGCCAGCAAACAGCTTTGGCCAAAGCGCGTCATGCCGTAACGCTCGCGAACTTTTTGCGGCTCGCGTGTGAGATCAAAAGCTTCGCGCGCCTTCGTGCTGGTCATCAAGCGATAGGCCGAGGCGAAATTATTATCCATCAAAGCTGCGCTGGGACTGGCCTCAAAATTTTTGACGGTGGAATCGACGACTTGCCGCAATTCGCGGCGACGTTCGAGGCGCGCCTCGCCGATCTCTTTTGGAGGCAACAGGTCGGGAACTTTGAAATCTTTTTGCGAGGGGTCGGCCATGAGCGCGAACGGATCGTAGGCTTTGCCGAGGAAACCGGCGTCTTGACCGTGCGGAAGATTCCCGCCGGTCGGCCCCATCGGTTCGGGTAAAATGATGTGCGCGGGCAATTCGGTTTTGCGGCCTTTTAAAAATTCGAGAGCGCAGCCGGCGTGAGGTGTGTTGACGCCGCCGGTGAAGAGACGGCCGGTTTGCATCATCTGATGACCCGTGTCATGCACGGCGGCGGCGGAGTGATAAACGCTTCGCACCAACGAAAATTTGTCAGCGAGTTTTGCGTGCAGCGGGAAAATCTCCGATATCTGCATGTCAGGATTATTGGTCTTGATCGGTTTGAACGGCCCGCGAATTTCGCGCGGCGCATCCGGTTTCATGTCGAAGGTGTCGAGTTGACTGGGCGCGCCGAGATTGAAAATCATGATGCAGGCTTTTTCGTCGTTGCCTTTGGCGACCGCGCCCATCGCCTGGAGCGCGGCGAATTTCGACATGCTCAGGCCGATGGCGCCGAGCGCGCCGACCTGAAGAAAATCACGGCGGGTAATTCCATCGCACGTGGTGATCGATCCGTTGCCAGTTACTTTTAGCATAATAGTTTCCCCGGTTGAATTAGGCGCAAGATACGCCAAGCCGAAACTCGCGCCAACGCTTTTTCCACAACGGAGCGCCGGTTTGAAACCGGCTTTGAGTCATGCGCCGAGACCCAAGCCGGTTGCAAACCGGCGCTCCGATCCGATTTCTTTCCGGGCAAGCCGTGGGTTTGAGAAAGATCATCTGTTCGGAAAATCAATTACAAAATTTTACGAACGCTCGCGGCGTGGGGTAAAAGCTGATTGTCTCGAACGCTGGTTTCAGAAACAGTCGGCGCATGAACTTGAAAACCATCGGTATCGTTCTCATTGTCCTTGGCACCATTGCGCTGGCTTACCAAGGTTTTAACTACAACAAAAATCACGAGGCGCACATCGGCGGCGTGAGCCTTAACGCCACTACCAGAGAACACGTCAGCATTCCGCCGTGGGCTGGATTCGTCATCGTCGGCGTCGGCGTGGCGATGTTGGTTGCAGGCAGGAAAAAAGCCTGAATTCGTCCTCGCCAAAAAAAGTCGCTCAAGCCTCACGCACAATCGCGCCGAGGTTTTGCTTGAACTGCTCGATTAGCTGCTGGTGAAAGGCGTTTACTTCTGGGTCAGTCAACGTTCGTTCCACGCTGCGGTAGGTGAACGCGTAGGCCACGCTTTTTTGTCCGGCGGGAATATTTTTCCCGCGGAACACATCGAAAAGCTCTACACTTTCTAAATTCTGCAGCTTGGTTTGTTTGACAATACTCAACACCGCTTCGTGTGTCGTGGCTTCAGGAACGATCATCGCAACATCGCGACGAATGGCGGGAAAGGCCGGGAGCGTTTTGAAGAATTTCACGGTCTGTCGGCGAGCGAGCAGCAAATCAAAATTGAGTTCCGCCAAAAAAACCGCATCACGCAAATCGTAACGCTTGGCGAGCGCGGGCCAGATCTGACCCATCTCGCCGAGAGGAAGTTTGCCAAGTTGAACCGTCGCTGATTCGAGATAGAGCGAAGCGCTTTCCGCGCGGCGAACAAAATTGATTCCGCGCAAACCAAATTGCTCAAAGAATTCTTCGAGCAACCCTTTCAAATCAAAAATGTCAAACTTCGCGTCGCGCTCCCCGCCGCTCCAGAACGGAGGATTTCTTTGTCCAGTCAGCGCGATGGCGACGCGGCGTTGCTCCACAGCGCTGCCGAGATTCTCGCGGCCATTCTGGAAAACGCGCCCGATTTCAAAAAGCGCCACGTCATTATTTTTTCGGTTCAAATTATGTCGAAGAGAATGCAACAAACCCGGCAGCAAACTCGGGCGCAGCACATCCATTTCTGAACTGAGCGGATTGGCGAGCGCCACGAGTTCCGCGTTCCGCGTTCCGCATTCCGTGTTTGAAATCAGCGTTTGTCCCTGGGCTTCATTCAAACCCAGTGCGGTCAAAATTCTGCGGGCCTCGGCCATTTCGTCGTAAATTTCATCGAACTCATTCGCGCCGATTGCGCCGCGCGGAGGAGTTGCCGGAATTTTGTCGATGCCATAGAGTCGCGCGATTTCTTCGATCAAATCGACTTCACGTTTTAAATCGACTCGAAATGAGGGAATGCGAGCGGTGCAAAATTCGTCGCCATTGCAACCCAGAATTTCCAAGCCGAGTTTTTTCAAAAATTCAATTTGTTTCTGCGCGGGGATTTCCACGCCAAGCAACTCGCGAGCTTTTGCGTGGCGCAGGTTGACTTCCTTCGGCGCGACGGGATTGGGATAGACATCAATCGAATGGCCGAGGACCTGTCCGTTCGCCAGATCACAAATGAGTTGCGCGGCACGACGGCTCGCCCAGTCGCAAATTTCCACGTCGGCTCCGCGCTCGTAGCGATACGAAGAATCGGTGCGCAGTTCCAATTTTTTGGAAGTGGCGCGAATATTTTGCGGGTTGAAATAAGCGCTCTCGATCAAGACTTCCGTCGTCTTCTCGTTGATCTCGGAATTTTGCCCGCCCATGATTCCAGCGAGGGCAATCGGTTTTGTTTCATCGGCGATGAGTAACATTTTATCGGTCAGAGTTCGCTCCTTGCCGTCAAGCGTTGTGAATTTTTCTCCGTCGTGGGCGCGGCGGAGAACGATCGTGGGGACCTCGTCGCCGCCGACGTGAGGAGGCGGTTTTACGGGTGCATCGGCGACCCCCTCCTCACGTCGGGGGCTACAAGAAAGGAGATGATAATCAAAGGCGTGCAGGGGCTGGCCGCATTCCAACATCACAAAATTAGTGATGTCCACCACGTTGCTGATGCTGCGCAAACCCACTTTTTCCAAGGTGCTTTTCAACCAAGCGGGACTGGGGCCAACTTTTATTTTCCGAACAATTCGCGCGACGTAACGCGGACACAATTCAGAATCTTCAATTCGGACATCGACCAAATTAGAGATCGGTTCGGACTCCGTGCTGAGAAATTGGATGACAGGAATTTTTAGAGGATTGCCGGTGACCGCGGAAATTTCGCGAGCGATGCCAATGACGCTATTCCAGTCCGGTCGGTTCGGCGTGATTTCCAAATCGTAAACCACGTCGCCGCTGCTGCGCCCAAGATATTCCGCGAACGACTGGCCGACTTTTGCGTCTTCACGAAGAATAAGAATGCCATCCACTTTATCGGGCAATCCAAGTTCCTCCGGCGAACACATCATGCCGTGCGATTCGACGCCCATGACTTTGCGGACTTTGATAGTGAACGGTTCTTTGTCGCCCGGTTTCATGGGCAGCGATGCTCCGGGTAGGATCAACGCGGTTTTGTCTCCCGGTTTGAAATTGTTCGCGCCGCAAATAACTTGCCGCTCGCCTTTCCCATCATTGACTTTGCAGACGGACAATTTATCTGAGCCAGCGACTTTATCTTTCGTCAAAACCTGGGCGACGACGATGCCTTCAAATTCGCCGCCAATTTTTTGAACGCCTTCGACTTCGAGTCCGAGCATCGTGAGCCGCTCGGTCAATTCTTCGGGCGACCAAGCGAAATCAACGTATTGCTTGAGCCAATTAAGAGTGAGTTTCATACAAAATTATTCAATGTAACCGGGCAGATGATGTTTGGCCCAGTGCTTCAAGGCGCGATGTTCGGGATTGATGAGCGTCCGAATGCCATGTTGGAGACGGGCAACGAGCACTTTGTCGCGCGAAAAAAAATCATGGTCGGCTGTCTTCACGGTGCGGGCGCGTTCCACCCACTCATCCGCATCCAACGTGGCCGGGTCTTCCACTTCACGGCAGAACTCGCATTTGAGAAAAGTTTCCAGCGCGCGCAGATGCAAGCGGTCTTGCAAGCGATCCTTGTTATGGGCGACGGCCAACTTCTCGGCATACAGCCAGCCCGCATCGAGGACCCGAAAAACAAAATCCGCCGTCCGCGCCTGACGTGCATTCCGGGCTGCCTCCTGCCGCGTGAGCCGGATACCTTCCTCAAGAAAATCAACGTCAATGCCCCGGAACGAAATCGTGTGCGTCTCCTCGTTGAACGGTGCGCCCAGTAATGCCTCCGCCTCCTTCACCGTCGCACCCATAAAATCAATGTCCTTGCTCAACCAGTTCGCCTCCTCCTTCTCGGAAAAAATCGGCGCAGGAAAATCGGTATCCGCCCAGCGCTCCAGAACCGTGCGATAAAACCAGCATGCCCCGCCGCCAATCAGCACCCATTCTGTGAACGGCTCCGGGAATTCGTCGGCGAGCAATTTTAAATGACGGCGAAAGGCCGACCAATCATTGACCTTGGGGAGCGCCATATCAGTCAATGAACATGACCTTCGTGCGCCGCTTATGCAGGGTACAATCGGCAAACTCACCGGTCATTCCGCGGAGCTCATCTGGTGTGTAACGGTTGGAGGGCTGCTCCTTCCATTTCTGCTTTCGTTCGTACGAGGCCGCGCGTTTCGCTTCGGCAGCTTCGTCTTTCGGAAGTTTGAGATGGTCTGTGCGCATCGCCGGAAGATAGTTCAAATTGACAGGGTTGCACTTTTCTCGATTTCTGTTGCGCGCGACGATTCGTAATCGAACGTGCCAATTAATTTTTCCGTGAACTCGTCGAGAATAGCCGCGCACGTGATGGATTCAATTTGCCGCAAATGCGCCAGAGCCAGACAACGAGCCGGATTACCAAGCAAAGAGAGTCGTGCCGACACCAGAATGTTCGTGTCGAAAACCGCGCGAATCATCGCGAGTCATCCCCGTGAAGCACGTCGTCAACGAATGCGTCGCGTTCCGCTTCGGTCATCCGCTCCCAATCCCGACCGCGTTTTTTGGCGGCGGCGCGGGCGCGTTGCTCGCCGTAACTTGCGCCAGCCGTCCAGCCGGGCCACGCCGAAGTCAGGAGCGTGCGCAGCAATTCCGCCTGCTTTTCCGGCGCGAGTTGCCTCACCAGCTCAATCACCTGATTTTCTTCGAGTTGAACAGCGACCATAACGATTTCAATTTAGTGAAAGGAAAACTCTAAACAAGTTGAAAGCCGCTCGCTCAATTCTTCGGGTGACCAATCGAAATCGACGTATTGTTTGAGCCAGTGAAGAGTGAGTTTCATTTAAGGGAAATCCGGTTAAGGAAAAACTTTCAAACCGATTGCACTCGCGGCTTTTCGCCACCCGGCGTCGGTAACGACAACTTCTTCCGCGCCGATCAATTCCGCCGTTGCAATATGAATACAGTCCAATGTGCGGGCTACGATCGGCGGCTTCAACCGATGTAATCGCAACACCAAATCGCGATAACGGTTTTCAACCGTTTCACTAAACGGGACAAGCGTCACCTTGCCAGCCGAAACGTCCGTGAGAAATCTGGCAAAAATAATTTCCGTGTCGCCTGCCCCGATTAATCCTTCCGCTTCTTTTCTTGCAGCCACGCGGAACAATTCCCATCGGGCCAATTCGGAAGTGACCGCTGTGCCGGTGGCCGCCAGATGGGCCTCAAAGATTTTTGAATCCGGCTCGCTGACGTAAAGTTTGGCCAGCGTGGAAGTGTCCCAGTAATGCATGGTCAAACGCGGTCGGCGCGGTCTTCATCCAGAATTTGGTCGACAGTCAATCCCTGTTTGCCGGTGCTGACCGAACGCCTAAGCTCCGCCAATTCCGCCAGCCATTGCTCTTTTTCTTCCTGGCTCAATTGGCGCGGACGAACCACCGTTTCCGCGCGCGTCAACCGCGCCTTGGGTTGGCCTTCGACCGTGATGACCACGTCCTCGCCCTGGCTGGCGAGTTCAACCAGCCTCGGCAAGTCGGCCTGACTCCTGGACAATGTTGCAATCATAGTTGCGACCTTACTTTTTGTTCGCACGAGACGCAAGCAGACTGTGGCAATTCAAACTTGATTAGCCGAACAATTCGTCCGACACCGATTTCAAAGATTCGCCGCGGCAAAATTATTTTTTCTTTTTGGGCTGTGGAATTTTTTCCAACGGCTCTTCGGCGGGGCCGGAAAACACTTCGCCATCAGATTTAAAGCGCGAGCCGTGACACGGACAGTCCCACGTTTTGTCCGCGGCGTTCCAGTGCACGATGCATTTGAGGTGGGTGCAGACGGGCGAACACAGCGTCACTTTTCCATCTTTGCCGCGATAGGCCGCGACTTTTTTTCCATCGAGCCGCAGGATCTTTCCCTCGTCTGTTTTCAGGTCGCCCAAAGAATCGCCTTCCGCCGCCGCGAGTCGGTCTCGCACCATGTAGTAAGGATAGTCCGCGTTTTCGGCGAAATAACGCCACGTGCCGCCGTGAAATTTTTTGCGGTTCGTGGCGAACAAATCAAACCACGGATTTTTTCGTTTTAGATAACGGTCGCGCGCCATCATCGCGCTGAGTGTGCCGAGAGTGAAACCGTTGCCACAAAAACCGGTGGCGACAAATTGCTTGCCTTCATTTTCGCCGATGAACGGGAGGCCGTCGTTGGTCTCGACCACCTGGCCCATCCAGCGATGCTGCACTTCTGCTTTCGGCAAAACTTCTTTTAATTTTTTGTGCAATCGGGAGAAAGTTTTTTCCACGTCGTCCTCCTGGCCGGTCTTCACATCTTCGCCGCCGAAGATGGCGTAGTCATAGCCACGATGGCGGTCCACGCGCAGATAATAATAGGGATCAGTCGTGTCCCAGAAAAGCGCTTCCGGCACGGTGGCGTTCGGGAGTTTCGCGCCGAAAACGTAGCTGGTGTAGAGCGCGAGTTTGCTTTGAAACAGAGTTCCTTTTAACAAGTTGGTTTTGCCCAGCAGCGGCGTATGCGTGGCAATGATTAGATAGCTGCAACGAATTTTATTTTTACCGGCATGAACGGCCAGCGGTTTTTCATCAACCTCCGAAGCTTCGGTATTTTCAAAAACGTAACTGCCATCGCCCGGAATGGATTTGAGGAGCGGCGCGAGATATTTGTAAGGATGAAACTTGGCTTGATGAGTGAACTTCACTCCGGGCCGATTCATGAAAGGAACGGCTTCGAGAAACTCCGCGTCGAATCCAAGTTCCTTCGCCAGTTGCGCATCTTCTTCCAGCGACGCGCGATCTTTTTTGTCGGTCTCCATCAGCGAGGCGTGCAAATAGCCGGGGACCCATTTGAATTCCGAATCCGGCGCGGATGTTTTGGCCATATCATAAATTTGATCAATGGCCGCCGCGCCCGCTTCCCAAAATGACTTTGCGCCATCGCGCCCGAAAGTTTTGACGAGATCGCGCAAGCGATAGTCCGTCACGTAGGTCAAGTGAGCGGTGGTGTGTCCCGTGTCCGCACCCGCGCACCGCCCGCGTTCGAGCAACGCGACCTTGACCCCCTCCTTTTTCAAAAGATGCGCGGTCGTGATGCCGGTCAACCCTCCGCCAATAATCACAACATCGACTTCAAGATTTTTGCCGAGCGCTGGAAAGCGGGGAAGTGTCGCGGAGGTTTGCCAATATGGTTTTGTGTTCATAATCCCTTGAGCCTGCGAAAACTTAGCAAAGATTTTTTTGGGCGCAAGAGGTTGGGCTTTTTCAGCATCTCGACGCGCGGTGGGGGACTGAACTATTTTCAAATCGTGCGAATTGCATTTAAAGAGTGGGCGGTCATCGTCGATGCGCTCGGTCGCGGAGAACAAATTTTAATTTTGCGCAAGGGCGGGATCGGCGAAGGCCGCTCCGGGTTTCAAATGGACCATGCAGAATTTTTTCTGTTCCCAACTCTTTTTCATCAACAACGCGAAGCGGTTTTGCCGGCGGCGCAAAAACGTTTTGATGAAATTGCAAAAAGTTTTTCGCCGCCCGAAATGTTGCGACTCGAATTTTTCGCCAAAGTGATCGAGTGGCGGAAGCTGGATTCTCTCGCCGCTGCGGCAGGTCTGAGCGGACAACATTTTTGGCGCGATGAAGTCGTCGCGGAACGATTTGCCTGGGGCAAAAGCAAAAATATTTTTGCGATGGCGCTGCGCGTGTTTCGTCTGCCGGAACGTATTGAGCTGCCGCATTCTCCCAGCTACGACGGTTGTAAATCCTGGATTGAGCTTGCCGAAAACATCGCGATCGAGGGCGCGACGCCGGTTTTGGACGACGCGGCATTTGCCAAAAAGTTGTCGAAATTTCAGGGTGCGTTTTTTTCGACGCAACGGTAAGGTGAGGCGTGAAGTGGAGCAACACTTTCGCTAAGCCTTAGGAAATTCATGAACTTGCCCTCGCTTATTTTAGCCTCGGCCTCTCCGCGCCGCCGGGAAATTTTACGCCAAACCGGCATGAAATTTCAGGTCATTCCGAGCAAAGCGGAAGAAATCCATCACGAATATTTGAGCGCCGGGGAACTCGCGCAGATCAACGCCTATCGAAAAGCCCGGACCGTTTCCAAAAAATTTCCCGATTCTCTGGTCATCGCCATGGACACTTTGGTGGAGCTTGGCCGGAAATTATTTGGCAAGCCGAAGGATGAAGCGGAGGCGCGGCGCATGTTGGAAGAATTGCAAGGCACCACGCACGAAGTTGTGACCGGCGTTTGCCTGATCCACCTTCGATTGCATCGGCAAAAAGTTTTTTCCGAACGGACCAAAGTCACCTTTCGTTCTCTCACACCCAAGGAAATCGCCCATTACCACACGAAAATGAATCCGCTCGATAAAGCAGGGGCCTATGCAATCCAAGAGCATGGCGATGATTTGGTTCGGCACATTTCCGGTTCGTTCAGCAACGTCGTCGGTCTGCCGCTGGAACGTTTGAGCGACGAACTGGTCTCCTTTGAACTTTCCACCACTTCGGTCAAATCGTAAAAAGTTCGGAGGTCACGTCGTGGGCGTGGCAGACGCCTCGCCGCCGCCGCTTTTTCCCACCTTGCATCGGATGGTTTTTTCAGCCAACAGTGAAGTGTGATTGAGCGCAAGCAAATCGGAAAATTCAGTCAGGCCGTCGCCCGGAAGTTTCGCCCGGAGAAAATCATTCTCTTCGGCTCTTACGGCTACGGCAAACCCACCGAGGATTCGGACGTGGATTTGCTGGTCATCATGCCGTTTGATCGCAAGGAGGGCCGCAAGTCGCTCGAAATCCGCCGGGCCATCCCGTCTGGCTTCCCGATGGACTTGATCGTGCGCACGCCGGAGTTCATCGCACAACGGTTGGCGTGGGGGGATTGCTTCACGCAGGAAATCCTGACCAAGGGCAAGGTGCTGTATGAAGCCGATGACCGCTGAATGGGTGGAGAAGGCGGAGGGCGATTTTCTGGTGGGTTCGCAAATCATGCGACGGCGCGAGCACCGGGTGCTGGATGCGGCGTGCTTTCATTGCCAGCAAACGGTGGAGAAGTATTTCAAAGCGCGCTTGTGCGAGGCGGGCATCGTGTTTCCCAAGACGCACGATTTGGTGGCGCTTCTGAACTTGCTTCTTCCGCTCGAACCGCTTTGGAAACCGTTCCTGCCCGCCGTGCAGTTGTTGACCGATTACGCCGTGGATTTCCGTTATCCCGGAGACAATGCCACTTTGGCGGAAGCCCGACAGTGTTTGAAGGAATCCAAGGCGATTCGCCAAGAAGTTCGTTTGAGTCTTGGTTTGCCGGGGTGATTCACCCGAAAGACCCCGAACCTCGCCAGCTTTAACCCGGACTCTGATTATTCCTTCCACGCCCCGAGTCGGAGGAAATCTTCCCGCTCAATGGCGAAATCCAGCAGGCGGCAATATTCGCGCAGCGGGCACGGGCTCGTTGCCTCATAAATTCCCGGTAAGGGGACCTCATGCCGGACCCAGAGGATTGAGACAGAGTCGCGCCTTGGATTGAAGCACGGCGAGAAGGCCGCGCAATTGCGCGTAGGTTTCGTATTCAGCGAACTCCTCGGCGCTGAGCAGCCCTTCATTCGCCTTGCTGGCGAGTTCCTGCCGTCGTTCTGGACTCGGCCCGTCCAGCTTGAGCGCGAGAATGGAGCGGGCGCTGGCCTCGTTCAACGTGCTGCCCAGCCTCTCGGCCAGTTCAGAAACCAGTTTTTGCGATTGAACCCATTCAGGAAATACGGTCATACGCCGTTACTATGCTTTCTCGCAGTCGAATCACAAACCATATTCCTGCTGCAAATATTTTTTGGTTCGATCAATATTTTCCCGGATGAATTTCTCAAAACGTCTGCTGGTTCTCGGATTATTCTTTCAATCGCACTTTCTCTGGTCTCAACCGGCCACCAATCAGATCACGCGACAAGTGGTGGCCGATGCGGAAAAAGTTATCGGCCTGAATTTTTCCGACCAGAAACGCGACATGATGCTCGACGGATTGAACGCCCGCTTAAATTCCTACGAAAAAATTCGCGCGCAAAAAATTCCCTACACCACGCCGCCCGCTGTTTTGTTCAACCCGATCCCCGTCGGCTTTAAATTCGACACCCATTTCAAAAAACTAAAATGGAGTTCGCCGCGAAAAATCAAACTGCCCCACGACCTCGAGGAACTGGCTTTCTGTTCAGTGGGCGAACTGGCGTTGTTGATCAAGTCGCGCAAAATTTCTTCCGAACAATTGACGCGAATCTATTTGGAACGGTTGAAAAAATACGGCCCCAAATTAGAATGCGTCATCACGCTCACCGAAGATCTGGCGCTGGCCCAAGCGCGGCGCGCCGACCGCGAAATCGCCGCCGGAAAATATCGGGGGCCGCTTCATGGAATTCCCTACGGCGCGAAAGATTTGCTCTCGACCAAAGGCATTCGCACGACGTGGGGTTCCGTCCCTTTCACGAATCAGATGTTCGACGAAGACGCGACCGTGATAACGCGCCTGGAAAAAGCCGGAGCAGTTTTGGTCGCGAAAACGACGATGGGAGAACTGGCCTGGGGCGATGTTTGGTTTGGCGGAATGACGCGCAATCCGTGGAATCCAAAAAATGGTTCGAGCGGTTCGTCGGCGGGATCATCCGCCGGAACTTCGGCTGGACTTTTTGCATTTGGAATTGGTTCGGAAACGCACGGCTCGATTCTTTCCCCCGCGACCGTTTGTGGCGTGACCGGTCTGCGCCCGACGTATGGCCGTGTCCCGCGCACCGGCGTCATGTCGCTGAGTTGGACGATGGACAAGCTGGGACCGATCTGCCGGACGGTGGAAGATTGCGCGCTGGTGTTCAACGCGATTTACGGCCCGGACGAAATGGACCAGACGGTTTACAACGCGCCGTTTAATTACCGGCCCAAAGTTGATTTACGAAAACTTCGCATCGGTTATTTGAAAAGTGATTTCGCCAAAGAAAAAAATCCAACGAACGATTTGGCCACGCTGGAAGTTTTGAAATCGCTCGGGGCAAAATTAATTCCAATCGAACTGCCGAAATTTCCCGTCGATGATATTTCCTTCGTGTTAAGCACGGAAGGAGCGACAGCCTTCGACGAACTCACGCGCAGCAACCAGGACGATTTGATGGTGCGCCAAATAAAAAATGCGTGGCCCAATGTTTTTCGCAAAGCGCGCTTTGTTCCCGCGGTCGAATATTTGCAGGCGCAACGCATCCGCTATTTGTTGATTCAGCAAATGGCGAAGTTAATGAGCGACATCGACGTGTATGTTGCGCCCACCGACACCGGCGATAATTTGCTGCTGACGAATTTGACCGGGCATCCGAGCGTTGGTCTGCCCAATGGTTTTTCGGCCAGCGGATTGCCGACAAGTATTTCGTTCGTCGGAAAGCTTTTTGGGGAAGCGAACTTGCTGGCGGCGGCAAAGGCATATCAAGACGCGACTGGTTTCCATTTGAAACATCCTGACTTGAGCAAAATCCCGTAGCCGCCGACGTGAGGAGGCGGTCTGAATATTTTTATTCTTCTCTCATTAGCACCCTGCTTTAGCCATTGGTATCTACACAAGTTGAAATCATTTTTGGCCATGAGGGTTGAAAAAGGTTTTCGCCAGTTGGCGCAGGCGGCTCAGCTCGTAGTGCTCGAGCATCTCCAGCATCGACAAGAGCACCCACACGCCTTCCAACAGCGCCGGCGCCGTCCACTCGCGCCTGCGCTTCATCTGCCGCCCGCTCAACCGCACCAGCACCCTCCGCAGTTCCTGGGCCGCAGGAGTCTCCGCCCGCCCCAATTGCCACACCAGCACCAGCGCCGCGCTCACCACCAACAGCCGCCGCGCCACCGCCAATCCATTTTCCTGTTGCCAATGCTCCACCTGCTGGCCCGCGCTTTTGAGCAGCTTGAAAAACGATTCGATCCGCCAGCGCCAGTAATACCACAAGGCCAGCCGGCCCGCGTCCACGGCCGCGCTCACGTTGCTCAACAGGAGCCATTGCGCCAGCACTCGTCCGCTCTCGCTGCGCACTTCGCTGACGACCAGACGCAACACGACCGGCTGCCCCGCCACCGAGGCGGGCTTTTGTCCGCGCCGTTTCTGGCGCGTGCGCCGCGTCAAGACCACGCTGGTCTCGCCCACGTATTGGCGGGCGGGGCGGCCGTGCCACTCCACCTCGCGGCAAAACACGAGTGGCTTTTTCATTTCGCTCGCCACCAAGGAGAGCAAACAACTTTGTCCGTCCCACTCCACGCGCTGGCCGCCCTTGGCCCGCACCAAAAAGGAATGTCCTTCCCATTGGCGGTAGTGCCCAACCGAATCGCCCTCGCGATCGACGATATGCACCAGGGGCCGCCCCAGCGCGAGTGCCTCCAGATGATCCCAGCGGGCGCGCAATTCATCCAGATGCGTGGCGGCGGGCCGCACGTCGGGGGCGCGCGTGGTGTGCAGCCCGGCGGCGCACTCCAGATTTTGGCAGAGGGGCGCCAGCGGCTCGCCGGCCCGGTCGCTCAGGAGCAAAGCGCTTTGCAATTCGTAGCCCTGCCGGCGGTGCTCGCTCGCGCCGATGCGATCGGCCTTGCGCGTGTGCCGATCAAAGTTCAAGTGCGACCAGTCATGCACGACCAGCGCGTACTCCGCGCCCGCGGCGCGCAAGGCCGCGCGGCCCTGCTCGATGAGCGGCTGGGCCAGCGCGGGCAGGCTCACGTTTTCATTGCGGTAAAAACGCCAGGCGGCCTGGGTGCTGGCGAAACTTTGGGCGGTGCCGGGCAGGGCGTTCAAGCCCGCGGCCACGCTCTGGCTGATTTGCAAGTGTTCCTGCACGAGTTGCTGGTAGCGTTTTTGCAACCGGGGTTCCAGCGGCGGCTGGGCCGGCCCGGACTGGCGGCATTGTTCTGGCATTGGTTTTCCGAGTTGAGTTGCGTTGCGACTCGGAAGAGGAACCGACGCGCGCCAGTGTATCCCGCCCGTCAAGCCCCGCCACCAGCAAACTTGTGTAGATACCAATGGCTTTAGCTGGGTGTCGCGAGTCGCGAGAAAATGACTAACCGTTTCAACCGTTTTGCAATCCGATAGGAAACCGTTGAAACGGTTAAGAATTTTTTGCTTCAGCAAACACCCAGCTAAAGCAGGGTGCTAATGAGAGACCGCACTCCAACTGATCCGCCTATCCATGAACCGTGAAAAAACCGCAAGGTCTTGGATTGCGGCAGCCCTCTGCCGCTTTGGGATTGCCGGGACGTTCCAAAAGCGCCAGAGGGCTGGCGCAGTCCAAGACGCTCCCGCGCAAAATTTAGGTTCATGGTCACGGCGCCCGATTGCAAATCGTGGAGTTCTCCTCACGTCGGCGGCTACGTTCTTGACCGGAAAAAACTCAAGGACATACTCGTTCCATGATTCGCCATTTAATTTTCTCCGCGTTTTTCTCCGCGACGTTTTTGGTTTCGGCCAAAGATTATGCGCTGCACACCTTCAAAAAAATTCAGCTCACCGATAAATTTTGGAGCGAAGGCGCCAGTTGTGGCGATTTTAATCGCGACGGAAAAATGGACATCGTCTCCGGACCGTTCTGGTATGAGGGGCCGGATTTTAAAAAGGTTCACGAATATTATCCAGCAACGGAAAAGTTCACTGTGAAAAATGCGGACGGTTCGACGAAAGAAATCCCGGGTTTCGAGGGCGCGCTCGGAACGAACAATACTTATTCGAAAAACTTTTTCGCGTTCACTTACGATTTCAATAAAGACGGCTGGCAGGACATTTTGATTCTCGGTTTTCCTGGAGACGAATCGTGGTGGTTTGAAAATCCAAAAGGCAAGGAAGGGCATTGGCTGCGTCACACCACGCTCGACGTGACCGACAATGAGTCGCCGACTTTTTTGGATCTGACCGGCGATGGCAAACCGGAAATTGTTTGTTCGTCCAAAGGATTTCTCGGTTACGCAGAATCCGATTGGAAAAATCCGACGAACAAATTTATCTGGCACACTATTTCGCCCGACATGAAATATGGACGCTTCACTCACGGCTTGGGCGTGGGCGATGTGAATGGCGATGGTCGCAAAGATATTTTGGAAAAAGATGGTTGGTGGGAACAGCCGGAATCGCTCGCCGGGGATCCAGTTTGGACGCGGCATCAATTTCCCTTCGCCACGGCGGGGGGCGCGCAAATGTATATCTATGACGTGAACGGCGATGGCTTGAATGATGTCATCACGAGTCTCGCGGCACACGGCTACGGCTTGGCGTGGTATGAGCAATTGCCAAAAATTCGCGATGAAGGCGAAATTCCATTTCAGCAACACATCATTCTTAATGCGGATAAAACGCCGAACGAATTTGGACTCTCCATCGCGCAACTTCACGCGATCGATTTGGTGGACATGGATGGTGACGGATTGAAAGACATCATCACTGGCAAACGTTTTTGGGCGCATGGTTCCCACGGTGATGCCGAACCGAATGCGCCTGCGGTTGTTTATTGGTTTCAACTCGTCCGTACCCGTGAAGACACACCGCCGACACAGACCATTGATGGGGAACTTGCGCGATCCGCTTCGACTCTGAAAAAGACTGCCATGTTTATTCCGCATTTGATCGACAACGATTCAGGAATTGGAACGCAAGTTGTCGCCACCGATGTGAACGGGGACAAACTTCCCGACGTCATCGTCGGAAACAAAAAAGGAACGTTCGTCCACCACCACGAGAGGAAAAAAGTTAGCAAAAAAGAATGGGAAGCGGCGCAGCCGAAGCTCTGATTGAATCGAGATGAGAACCGGGAGGAGAAGCGCGGAATTTATTCCGCTTCAAGGTGGCTGACGGTTTGGGGTGTGATTTCAATGGGCGGTCGGAACAAGAGCGCCAGAGGACTGGCGCACTCCAAGACGCTATCGCGACGATCTGTACGCCATCGTAATTCGCGCGAGCGTCTTGGAGTGCGGCGGCCCTCCGCCGCTTTTCACAGCACCGTGAGTGACCGCCATTTGAAATCACACCCGCCGGTTCGGGGATTCGCCGCCTGCCGGTTGTTATCCACTGGAAGCGGAATAAATTCCGCGCTCCGAAAACGTTTATGAACTCCATGATTTGATAAAATCGGAAGGTAACAAGAATTAGAAATGGCGCCCGACGGAGAGTGAGAGAGTGGGGACAAAAAGGCGATAGCGGCCATTGACAGTAGGGTTGTCAGAGTTCTCCACTTTACGAAACGCGCCGCCAATAATTTGACCGGCGACCGCCCAATTCCAATGTTCGCCCTTGTGGCCCACACCCAGACTAGCAACATGCAGGTCGGTATCGGGCACGAGGGGAGTGAAGTTTTTTTCTGGCGTCGAGGCTTCGCTGAAAAAATATCCGGCGCTGATAAAATAGCCATCGCGCAATTGGCGCGTCACACCCAGTTCATAGAGAAAGCTCGAGTGCCAGTTGAGCGGTAGAGTGGCGATGCCCTGGATGGCGGCTCCCTTCACCACACCCCAGTCGCCCCAATCCACGTCCACCTCAATATTCCAATTGGTGGTAGGACGGAATGAAACGCCGACTGTGGCGATTTGAGGAAACTCGAGATGAGTTTTGGTATGGGTTGATGGCGGAAGGAAGGACGCCGATGGAGTAAAAGACGCGGTGCCTTGATAGTCCAGCGAGGTCGCGCTCATGTAGCGCGCGCCGAAGGACCATTGAGGATGGGGCTGCCACAAAATTCCAGCGGTGCAGCCGAAGGTGGTATCGTCGCCTTCGAAATGAAATTCGTATGGAGGCACCGCCACACCTTGCCGCAATTTCGCCTTCGAGTAATTGAAGGTAGGACCGACGGCCACAGACAAGGTGGGATGTAGTTGCCAGGCCACGACTGGATTAATTGTGATGTAGGTAAGTTTGGCTCCCAGTCCAGCGGAGCGGAATGGAGCGTTGTCCGGCCATTCCATTTCCAAACCAAACGGGGCATAAATGCCGATACCGAATGAGAAGGGCTGGCCTTTGGGAGAAAAGGTGTAGTGCAATTGCGGGACAACAATCGTGTCTCGATCGTTGCGGGTGCGCGCGCCAGACGGCGAATCGTAGTCGGCATTGATGCTGAGATAAAAAAGAGAGCCGACCTGAACGTTCTGCCCCTCAAGCTGGGTGATGCCGGCGGGATTGTAATAGATCGCGGCGGGGTTATCCGCTGTGGCGACGAATGCGTTCCCGCGCGCGATGGCAGCAGGGTCTTGATTTGGGATGCGAGAGCCGAGACCAAATGCTTGCCCAGGAATGAGCGCGAGAAGAACAGCTATTCGCAATATGCCCAGACGTCCACGGCGGAAAAACCACGCGCCAGTCAGCCGCATCCCGGCCAGTTTCAAAATCAATCTTTGTGTTTTCATAGATAAGAGTCCTTAAGCAAACTGCATTTCACACGAGACCGTGGCTGAAAGCAAAGGGGGGGGGCCAGCGCGCCCTCGCTGGAAATTTAAACATTAAAACGATGAAGAGTCTCTCATTTTTTATTCTCAAAGGATTTTAAATCTTTTCAGATGGGCGCATCTCAGTTTCTTGCAATGTTCGTTCCGAATCTCATTAAACACTTGCAATGTTCGTTCCGAATCTCATTAGCACCCGGCTTCAGCCGGGTGTTGTGGTCGTGAGGTGAGTTCAACCGCTTCAGCGGTTTGCCCCACGCGGGAAACCGCTGAAGCGGTTGAGGATCGCAATAGGTTCCTTTTCACCCGGCTGAAGCCGGGTGCTAATGAGAGGGTATTCGAGTTGCAAGAAACTGAGATGCGCCTTTCTCAGATACTACATAGTTTTGAAGCTTGGATTTAGTCCCTTGCTAGAGCAGCCTGTCGCGATGATTCTTCCCAAGAGTTGGCTGACCAACATGGACCCTGCAACTCCTGCCCTGCTGTTGGAAGGAACCGCAAACCAAATTAAATTTCAATCCAGCCAGGGCTTTGAGATTCGCTCCCCTGTCCTGCGGCTGACTCCGCAATCCGTCACATTCGAGCTTAACAGTCCCGACAGTTTTCTTCGGCTTTCCGAGGTGTTGGATGAATTTAAAATTTTCGCCGGTGATCGCGAAGTTTATGACGGCAAGGCAACCGTCACGAGCATGGTGAACTCTGGCACGGCGGTCGTCTGTGAGGCATCCCTGGAAAATGTTTTATTTGACGTGGGCTTGTTTCAACTTGGCGAGCCGGAGAAAATTTTACCGGCCGCCTTCAAAGCATTCATGGATCGGTGGCAAACGTTTTATAAAATACTTCCTGAGTACAAACTGGTTATTGCCGATTTACAGAGTTTGCTTCAAGAGTTGCGATTCTGGCTGGATCAACTTGAGTTAGGACTTAGCGAATCGCCCGATGATCGTCTAAAAATAGAGCGAGCCATATTGCAGGAGTTGCCCGCCAACCCGATTATCTACGCACTGTTCGAACGCTTTGAACGTGTGGCCGCCTCCATTCCAGAGGAGTTGGTCGCGGCCCACCGTGCTTTCGGCCAACGCCAGCTTCACCCGCTGTTGCTCTGCGCTCCTTTCATCTATCGCACCTACGCCAAGCCGATGGGTTATGCGGGCGATTATGAAATGATGAACATGATCGTGCGCAACGAACTAGAGGGGAAATCACTCTACGCAAAACTCATTAATGCTTATTTGTTGGCGCAAGTCGGCCCGCAGGCGGTGAGAAATCGCGTCGGATTTTTGCAAGGCAAAATCGTGGATGAAACGAGTCGGGTTATTCGGCTCGGCCGGACGGCGAAGATCTATTGCATCGCGTGCGGCCCCGCTTGGGAGGCACAAAATTTTCTCGCACAGTCTCCGCTCGCCGACCATGCCGAATTTCGCTTATTGGATTTCAATGAGGAAACGTTGGAACATGCGGGGAAAAAAATGGATGAACTCCGACGAAAACATAATCGGCGGACTTCGATCAAGTTGGTTAAAAACTCAGTGCAAAATCTTTTGCGGGACAAAGGCAAGGCGGGGTCGGAAAAGACTAGATACGATCTCATCTATTGTTCCGGCCTTTACGATTACTTGAATGACCGCGTCATCAAAGCGCTGAACACTTACCTCTACGATCAGTTGTTGCCCGGTGGATTATTGGTCGTAGGTAATTTTGCCCCGTGCATGCCGGTCAGGAACTTCATCGAGCATTTTTTGGAATGGTTTTTAATTTATCGTGATGGTAAACAATTAGCTGCTCTCGCTCCCGAACAGGCGTCGCCGGATGATTGCAAAGTGGTCGCCGAGATGACTGGCGCAAATATATTTTTAGAAGTTCGTAAACCGCAATGAACGATCCAGAGTTTCAGAAAGCATACGAGGAACAAAATCGACGAGATTACATCGCCAACGCGACCCTCGGCACGATGGTCTCGATTCCGCTCCAATTGTCCTGCTCTGTTATGGATTACTTCATGTATCCAGACAAAGTGTGGCCATTTTTCAAACTACGGGTGGCCGCCGCGCTTCTCACCTTTTTGGTTTGGTTATGGTTCAAATCGCAGGTCGTTTATTGTCATCGCCGAATTTTCGGGGTCACTTGGTTCTTTGGCCCGTTACTGATGGTCCTCTGGATGATCTATGCGGTGAATGATCCATTATCTCCTTACTACGCCGGGCTAAACATAATATTGCTCGCGATGGGATTGGTCTCGCCGTGGACTTCTATCCAGAACTTGATCATTACGGTATTTACGCTGGTGATGTATGTGGTGGTCGCTCTGGCAATGTCCACTCGGCAACCGTTGAACTATCTCATCAACAACACCACTTTTCTTTTTCTCACAGCCGCTTTCGTTGTCTTGCGCAGTGTTACCAATGCCCGCGAGCGACGTCAGGAATTCACCTTGCGATGGGAGTTAGATAAAAATCGCCGCATCATCGAAGAAAGTAATCGCAAGCTGGTTGAACTCGATCAAATCAAGAATCGTTTTTTCGCGAACATCAGCCACGAGTTGCGCACGCCTCTAACGCTTTTGCTTTCACCCTTGGAAACGATGATGAATCGAGCTTCCGCGAATTTCGACGGCGAGACGCGAAATCTTTTCGGCATCATGCACGCCAATGGCATGAGGCTTTTGAAACTCATCAATGACTTGCTTGATCTGGTCCGTCTGGAATCCGGGCGCATGGAAGTCAAACGCGAGCCGCTGGAAATGATGGCGTTCATTCGGGGCATCGCCAGCGCCGCCCAACAAATGGCGGACAACAAAGGAATCAAATTTGAAATAGAGGTCGAGCCTGATTTCGGCGCGGTGCTCGTCGATCGCGACAAGCTGGAAAAAGTCGTCCTGAATTTAGTTTTCAATGCATTGAAATTCACGCCCAAAGAAGGACGGGTCGAATTGCGCGTGGCCAGGAATGGCGCTGATTTTTTCCTGACCGTCACGGACACCGGAATTGGAATCGCGCAGAAAAACTTGCCATTTGTTTTTGATCGCTTCTGGCAGGCGGACGGTTCGTCGAAACGGAAATTTCAAGGAGTTGGAATCGGCCTGTCACTCGTAAAAGAATTGACCGAAATTCACGGCGGAAAAGTTTCCGTGAAAAGCGAAGAAGGCAAGGGCACAAAATTCACGGTGCATATTCCCTATTTGCCTGCCGAAGTCGCGTCGCAACTCGAGCCGGCCCCAGCTACGCCATTGGCGGAGTCAATCTCATCAAGTCCCCTCCCAGAAGCAGCCAGTCCGCAGTCAGAAGAGTGGCTGGCCAATCTTTATCGGCGCGCTGAATTTTTTCCCGCGGCAATGACGGAAAAAAGCGTTTCGTCCGCGGAAAATTCGCGCAATGGCGATGCCCCGCGCCTGCTGATTGCCGATGATGAACCGGACATGTTGCGCTTTTTGAAATCGCAATTGAAAAATAAATTTCAAGTGATCGAAGCGGTCGATGGGAAACAGGCGGTGGAAAAAGTTTTGGAACATCTGCCCGACCTTGTTTTGGTGGACATGAACATGCCGGAGAAAGATGGGTTGCAAGTTTGTCGCGAATTGCGCGAGGAAAATTCGACCCGAAATATTCCCATCATCATGCTGACGGCGCGCGCTGATGAGCAGACCAAACTTGCGGCGCTTTCCGCCGGGGCGAATGATTTTTTGGCCAAACCTTTTTCCACAACCGAACTCCATGTGCGCATCAAAAATCTTCTGGCCGCGCACGTTTACCAGGAAAAATTGGCCGAGAAAAATAAACTCCTGGAACAGACTATCGAGCAATTGAAACAGACGGAAATGCAATTGGTGCAGACGGAAAAAATGGCGTCACTGGGCCGGATGAGCGCGGGAATTATTCATGAGATCAACAATCCTTTGAACTACGCGGCGACCGGCCTTTACACGTTGCGCAACAAAGGAAAACTCCTTTCGCCCGATCAACAAGCGTTGTTCGCCGAGACGCTGACGGACGTGGAAGACGGGATCAATCGCGTAAAAAATATCGTGCTCGATCTGCGCAAATTTACGCGCTCGGAAAGCGAACAGGCAGGACCGGTCGAAGTTTCCAAAGTGGTCAATTCCGCATTGCGTTTTTTGAGCAATGAGTGGAGGGATCGCGTTGACATCCAGGTTGATTTGCCCGAGGCGCAAACCGTTTTCGCGAGTGAAAACCGATTGCTCCAGGTGTTCATGAATCTGTTGCACAACGCCATCGATTCTTTGAAAGCCAAATCTTTTGCCGCCGGAGAAAAGGCGTCGATTGTGATCCGCGGCAAAATTGAAAATGACAAAAGCATTGTCACGATTCGCGACAATGGGAATGGCATCGCGGAAAAAGATTTGAATAAAATTTTCGATCCATTTTTCACCACCAAAGAGGTCGGCGCGGGAATGGGTTTGGGCCTGAGTATTTGTTATCAAATCATCCAGGAGTGCGGCGGGCGGATCACCGTCGCGACTGAGCTTGGGAAGTTCGCTGAATTCTCTTTGGAGTTTCCAGCAAAACGCTTGAGTGGAACTCTCGAACAAACAATCATCCGCCTGTGACGCCCGCTTCCTACGATTACAAACGCTTTGCCATTCTCTACGTGGACGATGAAGAGATGTCGCTGAAATATTTCACGCGCGCCTTCGAAGATCGGTTCCGAATTTTGACCGCGTCCAATGCGCAGGACGGATTTCAATTGCTCGAAGGCAACGCGGATGACATCGCCATTTTGATGACCGACCAGCGGATGCCGGGAGAGAGTGGCGTCTGGCTCCTGGAAAAAGCGCGGGAACTGCGCCCGCGGATGATCCGAATTTTGTCCACCGCTTACACCGACATGGATGCGGCGATTGCGGCCATCAACAGCGGTTCGATTTACAAGTACGTCACCAAACCGTGGGACCCGCCCCAACTGGAATTGACCTTGATGCGCGGCTTTGAATTTTTTGTGACTCAGCAGGAGCGCGACCTGTTGTTGAAAGAAAAAATGTCCGTCCTGCGCAACATGATGATCGCGGAGCATACGGTGCGGCTGGGACTTTTGGCCGCGGGGATGAGCCACCACATTCGCAACTCGCTCGTGGCGGTGAAAACATTTTTGGATCTCGCTCCCATAAAAATGCGCGAGGAAAAAATGACCGAGGATTTGCGCAACCCCGATTTTTGGAAGGAGTATCACACCGACGTGCAAGGCCAGATCGAGAAGATCAACACCATGCTCAAGGACCTTTGGGCCGCTTCGGAAAATTTATCAGCCGAATTTAAAGACAGGGTCAACCTCTTCCAGGTCGTGGCCGACGTGGTGAAAAAACTGGAACTCAATCTCGCCGAGAAAAATATCAAAGTGGAAAACAATATCCCCGATTCGCTTCCTCCACTGCTGGTGGACGGGCGGAAATTTTCGCGGCTCTTCGAATTATTGCTCAAAGACGAAATCGTCAGTTTGCCGTTCGGGAGCACGATCCGATTTTCAGCCTCGGGTCAGGGTGGAGCAATCGAAGTCAAGATGACTGACGACGGGCCCGGGTTGCCGCGGGACGCCGTGCAACTTGTTTTTGACCCGTTCGTTTTGCGCAGCGACACACCGCGAGAATACGGAATCAATTTGATGGCTTGTTTTTTTATAGTGCATCATCACGGCGGAACGATTGAGGCCCTCAGTGAAGGCCAGGGCACCACTTTTGTGCTGAAGCTGCAGACCAGTCCCACTCAACCTCCGGTGGTAAAAGAAAACGAAGAGTTCCTCCAAAAGGTTCTTTTGAATGACGTGGCCTGGGAAAAATTGAGCAGCCCGTTATAAATTTTCGCCCACTGGCCGCAACCACCCCGGAGCGGGGGGGGGGGGAAGGGGGATAAACACCCGCCCCATACAAAACACCCACACCCCGGGGGAACACCGGGGCCGCCCCGGGAGAAAATTTTGTG
>JBBQRQ010000015.1:0-66486 GCA_038214755.1 Verrucomicrobiota bacterium | reverse complement strand
GGGGCCCCCCGCTCCCCTTCCGCTTACGGCGTTTTTCGGCCCCCACGAAATTCCGCGTGCGCGTGTGGTGGGGCGGTGCCCCTCCACCGCTTTCAGGGGGACAACCGACTCCTATTCCACTGAAAATGTCGAAGATCCTTTTATATGTTGTAGCCGCCGACGTGAGGAGGCGGATGCTTGGTTCATCAACGGAAATCCGCCTCCTCACGTCGGCGGCTACGGGCGTCACGGGGCTTATAAAATCAATGGTAAACATTTTATTTTTGTTCTAGTGAATCGCTCGACTCATTTTGAAAATAGGAAGCAATAGAGCAATCACCATGAAACCGACCAGCGCGCCTACCACCAGAATCAACGCTGGCGCGAGCAGCGAGACCAATGTTTTGGTTTTCGCGCGCATATGTCTCTCCTCGATGTCCGCGACCTTGAGCAACATCTCGTCGAGCTTTCCTGTTTCTTCGCCGACGTTAATCATTTGAATGACGTTCTTTGGAAAAATTCCCAGCTTGCGCAATGGCGCGGCCAACGAATCACCTCCGCGCGTTTCTTCCGCAACCTGTGAAATCAATTTAGCTAACACCAGGTTTCCAATTGTGTTCTCAACTATTTTCAAAGCGGGCAAAAGCGAGACGCCGCTTTTCACCAGCGTACCTAGCGTGCGGGCGAAACGACTCAACGCCGCCGTGCGAAAAACCGCGCCCATTACCGGCAGGCGCAACTTCCACTTGTCCCAGAATTCCGCGCCATCCGGTCTCCGCAAATACCAGCGCAAACCGACGATGATTCCCACAGTGGTAATGAGGAGCCACGGCCAGTTGCGATGAAGATAGGCGCTGGTGTTCAAAAGAATCAGAGTCGGCAGCGGCAGGACCTGGAGCATCTCCTGTAACATGCTGAACAGGCGCGGCAACACCACCGTTAAAAGAATGACCACCGTGAAAATTCCGAAGCCAAGAACAAAAGCGGGATAAGCCACGGCTGCCGCGACCTCACTACGCACTTCATCTTCGTGTTCGAGCAACTCCGCCAAATCATTCATCACTTTCTGCAGCACGCCCGCCTCTTCTCCAACACGAACCATGCTCACGTAAAGTTTGTTGAATACCTTGGGGTGTTCTTCCATCGCCGCGGAAATGGCGACACCTTTCCGAACCGACTCCGCGATTTTCAACACCAGTTCTTTGAGAGCAGGGTTCTCTTCCTCCTCGCCCAGACCATCGAGCGCTTGCGGAATAGGTATGCCCGCGCCGAGCAACGCCGCCATCTCGCGCGTGAAGGCCGTCACTTCTTTTCTTTTAATTCCCGTTCCAAAACGAAAGTCGATAGGTCGAGTCTGCTTGATGGGTAAGGATTGAATGGAACCTCCGTTATTAGCCGTAGAAGATATTTCCAAACTCGAAGGAAACAATCCGCGTTGCCCAAGTAGTTGCAAAGCGGCCTTGCGATCTCCCGCTTCAATGACTCCTTTCACCGGAGCGCCGCTCCCTTCCATTGCTTCGTATTTGTAGGAGGTCATTCCAGTTGGTCTCCCGAAGATACGCGAATGATTTCTTCCAATGTCGTTATTCCATCGGCGGCTTTTTGCAACGCATCCTGATGAATGGTGATCATACTCTTCTGCGCGGCGTTTTTTAACTCGGCATTAGACCGCTTCAAAAGAATCAACTCACGCAGTTGGGGCGTAATAGCGAGAAGTTCGAAGATGCCGATGCGTCCCCGGTAGCCGGTGCCGCGACATTCGTCACAACCTTTTCCGTGGTAGAAAGGGCCGGTTAATTTCCGCCCACCCAGAGCTTCCAATTTATGAAGGAGAGCAGGAGCCACCGTCGCTTCTTCTTTGCAATTAGCACAAATACGTCGAACCAATCGTTGCGCCAACACTCCTTCGAGCGAGGAAGAAATCAGGAACGCTTCCACTCCCATATCGATCAAGCGCGTCACTGCGCCAGTGGAATCATTGGTGTGCAGCGTGCTAAAGACTTGATGTCCGGTCAGTGCCGCGCGAATGGCGATTTCCGCTGTTTCGAAATCGCGAATCTCTCCGACCATGACCACGTCCGGGTCCTGACGAAGTATCGCGCGCAATCCGGTGGCAAAAGTAAAATTTCGGTTGGGTCGAACCGGGATTTGCGCGACGCCTTCCAGTTCGTATTCCACCGGGTCTTCGATGGTCAGAATCTTTTTTTCCGGCGAATAGATGCCTTGAAGAATCGAGTAGAGGGTGGTGGTCTTGCCACTGCCAGTAGGTCCGGTGGTGAGGAATAATCCGTGAGGTTTCTCCACCAGCTTTGAAAGTAAAGCGGAACGATCTTTGTCCAGACCCAGTTCGAGAGGAGTGAGCAACTTCGTATCTTTTTGCAGAAGGCGCATGACCAGACTCTCTCCATAAATAGTAGGCATGGTTCCGACGCGAATATCGACGCGGCTGCTCCGATGATTGATCTGGATATGGCCGTCCTGCGGCATGAACCGCTCGGCGATATTCATGTCCGCCATGATTTTGATGCGGGAAACGAGAGCGGCATGAAGCTGTTTGGGCGGCGGCGGTTTCTCCTGCAACAAACCATCGATGCGATACCTCAGTTGAATCCTCTCTTCAAACGGAACCATGTGAATGTCACTCGCTCGCTCGCGCAAGGCTGTGGAAATAATCAGGTTCACCAGGTTAATCACCGTCGGCTCATTGGCCATGACTTCGATGTCGTGCAGCGTCTTGCTTTCGGCGGAGGTAGTTCGCTCCGGGTTCAGGTTTCCGACCATTTGCTCGACCGTCACCTGGTAACACTCGGCGATTTTCTCCGCCAACTCCGCAGGCGACGCTGCAAATTCCACCACCTCCAAACCGGTGATAAGCCGGATGTCTTCGATGGTTCGTTGGTTGCCAAGGTCGCAACTCGCCACATGAATCGTGGCGTCCTGAATTTTAAAAGGCAGGATACGATTTCGTTTGACGAACTCCGCAGGAAGAAGGTTGAGAACCTCGGCGGGAATAGTCAGCTTCGCGATCGAACTGAGAGAGCCATTCGGCGCAGATTGTTTGGAATCTTCCGAAAAGTCCGGGCATGCTTCTGAAAGTTTTTCTTCCAGATCGGTTATTGGGAGCATAGGCGGGCAATCACGTATTGAATCAGGAGTAGTTTCTCTAAGACGACTTAGAAAGAGAAATGTTCAAAACAAATGACAGCGCCATAGATTGACGCGGCTTGAACGCTGCGCTCCTCAGGCAATGCCGGATAAATTTTTCATAAATCCGCAGATTGGATTTTCCATTTGCGTCAAGGAAAAATTTTCTCATGCGAGCAATTTGGAAAGGTTCGATCAGTTTTGGCCTGGTCAATATTCCGGTAGCACTTTATTCGGCGACCCGTCCGGCCAATGAAATTAAATTTCGCCTGTTGCGCGACAGCGACCAAAGCGCGGTCAAATACAAACGCGTCGCCGAAGCCGATGCGAAAGAAGTTCCCTGGGATCACATCGTCAAAGGTTTCGAGTATGAGAAGGATTCATTTGTCATTCTCACCGACAAAGATTTTGAGCGCGTGAACATCAAGTCCAATCAGACCGTGGACATCAAAGAATTTGTGGCGCTGGAAGAGATCGATCCGATGTTTTTTGATCAACCGTATTTTCTCGCGCCGGAAAAAGGCGGCGACAAAGCCTACGTTCTTTTGCGCGAAGCATTGAAGCGTTCAGGAAAAGTGGGAGTCGCCAAAGTCACCATTAAAACCCGCGAGCATTTGGCTGCCGTCAAGCCTCTGGATGACGCGCTGGTTTTGGAGTTGATGCACTTCGCCGAGGAATTGGCCGACACCAAAGAATTGAACCTGCCGAAAAAGGTCGAGGCCGGGAAAAAAGAATTGGCCATGGCCGAATCGCTGATCGAGGGGATGAGCGGCGACTGGGAGCCGGAAAAATATAAAGACGAATATCGCGAAGGGTTGATGAAAGTAATCCAGGAAAAAATAAAAAGCGGCGGCAAAGAACTTCCTGAGTCGAGACCGAAGTCTGCCAAGGCGACCAACGTGGTGGACCTGGTTTCAATTCTTCAACAAAGTCTCGATCAAACCAAAGGCGCTGGGAAAACAAAAAAGTCGGGCAAACCTGCCGCCAAAAAGTTCCGGAAGGCGGCGTAGTTATTGCGCGGCTTGATGGGGCGTGGAGCGAAAATTGACGACTTGAATATTCGGCTCGCGGGTTTGCGCGAACGCCTCCATCTCCGCCTGCAAACACGCCAGTTCTTTCACCTTGTGTTGCAAAATCGCGAGCGTTTTTTTCGCTTGCTGATAGTCAAACGCTTCGGACGAAGAGATCAGCGCTTCCAACAAATGTTTGGTTTCAGCAACACTTCTCAACGCGGCCGTCAATGGGTCCGATTTCATGCGGGCGAATGATGTTCAGAACATTTTTCGAGAGTCAATCTTTCCAAAGACGGGTTTCCCATTTGCGGGCGCATCTCGACACTACAGCCAATCCAATCCGATAAAGTAGGGCAGGCCTACCAGCCTGTCTCAAGCGGGCATTTTGCCCCGCGAATCCTGGGGCTGGAAGCCCCGATGGCAGACAGGATGTCTGCCCCACTACTTTGGTGGTTGTGCCAGGATGCGCCCACCATTTGGGAAAGAATCAAATTTTTCCCTTGCACCTTAAACACCGTTGCCGCCGGAAATTCTGTTGGGATGGAAAGGCCGACGCCTTGAGCATCGCGAACCAAGCGGCTATCAAAAATCGGTATTCATCGGTATTTTTCTGTGGCAGTACTCTTGGTGATTTATGGAATACGAAACGGTCATCGGTCTCGAAACGCATGTGCAACTTAAAACCAAATCGAAAATTTGGTGTGGATGCGCCAACGCGTTCGGGGCGGAACCAAACACGAATGTCTGTCCGGTCTGCCTGGGGATGCCCGGCGTTTTGCCGGTGGCGAATGAAGAGGCGTTGCGACTGACGGTGCTCACCGGCTTTCTTTTGAATTGTTCGATTTCGCGTTACGCAAAGTTTGATCGGAAAAATTATTTTTATCCCGACGCCGCGAAAAATTATCAGGTGACCCAATACGACAAACCTTCCACCGCGAACGGCTACGTTGATTTTGAATTTCAAGGCAGCGTATCCCACGTCCGCATCACGCGCGCGCATCTGGAAGAAGACGTGGGAAAAAATATTCACTTCGAGCGAAACAGCGGCGTTGATTTCAATCGCGCCGGAGTTCCGCTGCTGGAAATTGTTTCCGAGCCGGACATCACCAGCGCCGACATGGCTTACGAATATCTCAACGCGCTCAAAGAGATTTTGATCTACGGCGGCGTCAGCGATTGCGATATGGAAAAAGGAATGGTGCGATGCGATGTGAACGTCAGCGTGCGCCCGCGCGGACAAAAGGAACTCGGCGCCAAGATCGAAATTAAAAACATGAATAGTTTCAGCGGCGCGCGTCGTGCGTTGGATTACGAGATTCCGCGCCAAATCGAAGTATTAAAAAGGGGCGGAAAACTGTCACAGGAAACACGGCGATGGGACGATGTCGCTGGAGTAACCGAGACGATGCGCAGCAAGGAAATGGCGCATGACTATCGCTATTTTCCAGAGCCGGATTTGATGCCATTTGAGCCGACGGAGCGCTGGCTGGAAGAAATTTCAGCGCGCGTGGTTGAACTTCCTTTCGCCAAGAAACAGCGGTTCATGACGAATTATCAATTGCCCGCGCCTGATGCAGACACTTTTGTCAATGATGTGCCGCTCGGAAAATATTTTGAGCAAATCGCGAAGCAGTCGAAAAATCCAAAAGCCGTCGCGAACTGGGTCATCAATAATCTGCGCGCGAAGCTTTCTGAGTGTAGCAGCCGACGGAAGGAGGCTCTAACTGAAAATCTCGAAATTGATCAGAGCCTCCTCACGCCGGCTGCTACGGACGCAACCTTGACGACTCTCAAATTCAAGCCCGAAGCTTTGCTTGAACTCGTTGCGCTGGTGGACAGCGGAAAGATCAGCAGCAAAATGGCGCAGGACGTTTTTGGCGAAATGTTTTCCAGCGGAGAAGCGCCGGAGAAAATTGTGGAGAAAAAAGGTCTGGCGCAAGTGAGTGATACCAGCGCGATTGAAAAATTTTGCGACGATGCCATTGCCGCGAATCCGAAGAGCGCGGAAGATTTTCGCGCGGGCAAACCGGCGGCGCTGAATTTTCTCAAGGGGCAAGTTATGAAATTAAGCAAAGGCAAAGCAAACCCGAATCTCATCGGAGAAATTTTGGAGAAAAAATTAAAAGCGTAGTCACAACTGCGGAAGAAGCGGTCGCAGAATTTTCTCCAATCGGTCCGCAATTGCTTTGTAGCCTTCATCGTTCGGGTGGATGTAATCCGACATCAAATTTGGACTCCCTAAAACTCCGCTCAAAATATTCGGCACAAACAAAACCTGTTTTTTCGCCGCGAGTTTTTTGAATTCCTTGTTGTAACGGTCTCGGATCGATGCGCTGCGAACTCCAATCAAAACCACGAAACTGCCGCCCGCCTGCAATCGATCGACGAGCGCGGAAAGATTTGCGAAAGTTTTTTCCAGCGGCAGTTGTTGCAACCCGTCGTTGCCGCCGAAGCAGAGCAAGACCACTCGCGGTTGGAGGCGGATAATTTCCTCCACGCGCCCCAACGCATTCTCCGTCGTCTCACCTGGAATGCCCATGTTCAGAACAGGGCGTCCAATCTTTTTGCTCAACCAGGTGGGGTAATCACTTCCCGGTGACGCGCCAAATCCGGCGGTGAGACTGTCGCCGAAAGCGATCCAATGGCCGGTCGCGCGGGGCGGAAAATTGGTATAAGCAATTTTTCGGCAGCTTCGGAAAAAGAAAATGCCTGCCGCAATCAAGACAATGAGAATGAGAATTTTCCACAGCTTCACAGTCTGAGATTAGCACGAGAAAAAGATGCTTGGTGAATTGGAAATTCTCCTGGAAAAAAGAAAAGGCTCCCGACCTCTCGGGAGCCTTGCGGGATTACGAGGTATTGTGCGTGTTACGTGTGGTTTGGGAAAACCTATCCACGTTACGCGGATCAAATGCAATGAGTAAGACACCGCTGGCCCTGATTAGATTCAAACTGTTCCTTCTTTTTTTTGGGAAGCCATAGTCGAACGGGGAAGGGGGAACGGGGTAACGCGGAAAACTCTCTGCGGCGAGCGTTGAAGAAAAGGAGGCGAGGCACAAGATTCCTCGCTGGAGAAAAACTTCACGCGGACTTCAGAAATGGTGGAGCCTATCGGGTTCGAACCGATGACCCCCACAATGCCATTGTGGTGCTCTACCAACTGAGCTAAGACCCCATCTGAATCGTCCGGCAATTTAGAAATGCGCCCGTGCCTTGTCAAGAAAACGGAGAGCAACGGAGATTACTATTTGCAAACGAACAAAGTAGTTGAACCACAGAGGCACAGAGGCACCGAGATTGGAAAAACGATTTGGGCAACTCGGTGTCTGTGCGCGACCCGTTGAAAGATCGCGCATTTCCGATAGAATCTTTCCCCATTGCTTGGAGAAGTCTCCATTTCAACGCAGAGGGCGCGGAGGTTTTCGCAAAGGACGCAAAGGTCAGTTTCTCTGCGCTCCTCTGCGAAAACCTTTGCGACCTCTGCGTTAAAGGAGCATTTGGATTGCGCCTTCGACGCGACGGAGTGGTTACTGAAACGCTTCGGGAGGTGGAGGCTGATTGATCGCCAAACAGTAGTAGCCAAGCTGGCGAATGATTTCCCGGAACTCAGCGAAATCGATTGGTTTTTGAATGTAACTGTTGACGCCCAATTTATAGCCTTCGATCATGTCGCGCTGCTGCTTGGAGGAAGTCATCACCACGACCGGAACGGCTTGGGTACGAGGATCGTTTTTTATCGCGCGCAAAACTTCCAGGCCATCGATCTTCGGCAATTTCAAATCGAGCAGCACGACTCTGGGCGGGTGATCGAAACTGCGGCCCGCGTAGGCGTTCCTACAAAATAAAAAATCCAAGGCTTCCTCCCCGTCGCGCGCCACGTGGATGGTGTTGGCAAAATTGTGTTTCTTCAGGGCGAACAGCGCCAATTCCAAATCATCGGGGTTGTCCTCCACGAGCAATACTTCGATGGCTGAATTCATTTTTAAGAAAGTCAGGTTGATGAAATGCCGCGCAAAGTAAAATAAAAAGTTGCGCCCTTATCCAGTTCGGCTTCGGCCCAGATTCGCCCTTCATGGAGATGAATGATGCGCTGCACGGTGGCCAGGCCCACGCCCGTGCCTTCGAAATCTTCAGCGCGATGGAGCCGATGAAAAACTCCAAAAAGTTTGTCCGCATATTTCATGTTGAACCCGACTCCATTATCGCGGACGAAAATCGCCGTCGCTCCCTCCTCAGTTTGTTTTCCGATTTCGATGACCGCCTGTTCGCGTGGCCGGGTGTATTTGACCGCGTTGGAAATCAAGTTTGTAAAAACTTGTTTGACCAATCCTGGATCGCAGACGGCCGAGGGCAACTCGCCCAGGACCCATTTAATCTGGCGCGCACCGGCTTCAGGTTTCATTTCCGCGAGGACTACATCCACGATGGCATTGAGCTTGATGGTTCGGTGGCGAACTTCCATTCGGCCAACGCGGGAGAGGTTCAATAAATCATCAACGAGTTGACCCATGTTTTGCACGCCGTGCCGGATGCGCTCGATATATTTGCGGCCTTGCGCAGTCATTCCGGCATTCAATTCATCCGCCAGAATCTGGGCGAACGCATCAATATGCCGGAGCGGCGCGCGCAGATCGTGAGACACAGAATACGTAAATGCTTCCAATTCGCGGTTAGTGGCCTCCAACTCCGCGGTGCGTTGCAAAACGCGTTCCTCCAATCGCAAATTCAAGGCGCGAATCTCTTCCTCGGCGCGGATGCGGTCGGAAATATCCCGCGAACTGGCGGAGACGCCGATAATTTTCCCCTCGGCGTTTTTGATGGGTGACATGGTGACCGAGACGTGAAGCGATTTTCCATCCTTCCGCACGCGCGCGGACTCGAAATGGGTAAGCCGTCCCTCCTGGATGTGGGCGAGAGCAATGGATTCTTCTTTGAGTCGATCAGGAGGAATCAGGATCGCGCTTTTTTTTCCAATGGCCTCGGCGGCAGTGTAACCGAACATCCGTTCGGCTCCCGCGTTCCAACTGACGATGGTACCCGATAAATCTTTTCCAATAATGGCATCGTCAGAAGATTCCACAATCGCTGCCAGCAATGAAAGCGCTTGGGCGGCTTGCTTGCGCTCCGTAATGTCGGTGATGAAGCCGCAGAACGTCGTGACATTGCCGGTTTTCATCGGGCTGATGGATAATTCCACGGGGAACTCGGTCCCATCGCGGCGCAAGGCAGTGATATCGATCAGACGATTGAGGATGGGACCTTCTCCCGTGGCCAAGAAATGATTCAGCCCTCGTTGATGTCTCTCCCGATAACGCGAAGGAATGATGGTTTCGCCCAAAGATCGTCCGACCGCTTCCCGACGTGGCCAGCCGAAGATTTGCTCGGCCCGAGAATTCCAATCAATGATGAGGCCGGCGCAATCAATCACCACCACGGCGCTGACCGCAGAATTCAGGACCGCCCTCATCCGCGTTTCGCTTTCCGTCAGAGCAACGTCCCGCTCGTGAATTTGCGTGAGCATGTGATTGAACGCATCGGTCAAAAGACCCAACTCATCGCTCCCATATTTGCGCGCCCGGACCAGATAATCTTTTTTTAGCGAGACTGTTTTCGCCGTTTCCGCCAGTTCGAGAACAGGCCCGGAAATACTCCTTTGCAGCCAATTGGAGACGGCCAGCGCGACGAGAAAGCAACTGAGCAGCACAATGCAGGTGATGCCCGCGTAAAGGCGCAGCCGCTCGAACATGGTCTCCAAATCCATTTTCAGAAACAAGGTGCCGAGGTGTTCGCCTTTCTCTTTTACCGGAACAAAAATCCGCACGGCGCCGCCTTTGAAAGCGTGCCCTTCCGCCCCGCGTATTTTTGGGAAATCCGCAGCCGGTCGTTCCGCTGGATAACGTCCCAGTATCTTTCCGTCGTTGTCGTAAAGGCTCGCCATGACAATCGTCGGATCGATCGCCAGCTTCGATAACATTTCCGTGCCGAATGTTTCATCATCAAACCGCAACGCGGCGCTGCTGGTCGCCGCGATGACCTGCGCCAGCGCCTCGCCATTTTGGAGCGACGTTTTTCGGAGCGAGATCAGTTCATAGCCGATGAACGCGGCCGAGGTGAGAATCAGCGCGACGCTGCTCGTCAACATAATGACTGTGGTCAGCTTCCGTTTGATTGGGACATTTCGCAGATTTATCACGTTGCTCGTTGAAACGGTCTTCGCCAGAACGATGAAGCCATTTTGCGCTAATGGAGAGATTCGCCTCTCGCGTCGCGCGAAACTCGACCATCAAATAGAATCAGTCGGTTAATTCAATAATTTTTCCGCAAAATAAAATGCGACGGGCGCATCCTGACTCCACCACCAATCCGATCAGTGTAGTGGAGCAGGCTTCCAGCCTGTCTGAGCGGGCATCTTGCCCGCGAATCCTGGGGCTGGAAGCCCCGATGGCAGACAAGATGTCTGCCCCACTACTTTGGTGGTGGTGCTAAGATGCGCGCGCGATGACAAAACCCGGAAAGGGAGATTGCTTCTTTTCCAGCCTTCGACCAAAAAGCCCGGATGAAGTTTTATTCTCTCCTTCTCGTTTCAGTATTTTTCATTCTCGCCGCGCGCGCCGAAAATTCTACAAATCAAGTCCGGCAAATTCCTCCGCCGGGGATCGCCATTTCCCGCGCCGACCGCGCTGAGTTGGAACGCGACGCCAACGATTTTAAAAATGAAATCGAATCTCTCCGTGCTTCGCTCGCGGCTAAACCGGCGCTGCTCCTTTTGCCCGACGTGGAAATTTTTCACAAAGCCGTTCATTGGGCACTGGCCTATGACGAGTTTTATAAATCGAACGAAGTCGCCGTCGCCCACGCCCTGCTGAAAAACGGGAAAGAGCGCGCTGCCAATTTGCGCGAAGGAAATGCGCCCTGGACAAAGGCGACGGGTCTGGTCGTGCGAGCTTACGTTTCCAAAATTGATGGCTCCCTGCAGCCGTACGGTTTGGTGGTTCCCGATTCATGGCGGCCAAATTCTCCGCATCCATTTCGTTTGGATTTTTGGTTTCACGGTCGCGGTGAAACTCTAACGGAACTCGACTTCATCAATGGCCGGCAAAAATCGCCCGGCGAATTCACGCCGCCCAACACGTTCGTTCTTCACCTCTACGGTCGCTATTGCAACGCCAATAAATTTGCCGGCGAAATCGATTTGTTCGAAGCGCTGGCCGATGTTCGCAAGAATTATCTCATCGATGAAAATCGAATTTCCGTTCGCGGATTTTCGATGGGCGGCGCAGCCTGCTGGCAATTCGCGACGCATTATGCGGGACTGTGGGCCGCGGCGGCGCCCGGCGCGGGCTTCGCTGAAACATTTTATTTCGTTGGCGGATTTCACGGCGAAACGCTGATTCCCACCTGGTATGAAAAAAAACTTTGGCATCTCTACGACTCAACCGATTACGCCAGGAATCTTTTCCATTGTCCCACGGTTGCCTACAGCGGCGAAATCGATAAACAAAAACAAGCCGCCGACATGATAGCGAAAGCGCTCGCTGCGGAGGGCATGGAACTGACCCACATCATCGGCCCTAAAACCGAACACAAATACGAGGCGCGCGCAAAAGAGGAAATTAACCGGCGCATGGATTCGATCGTGGCGCGGGGGCGAAATCCTGTTCCGAATAAAGTTCACTTCACCACATGGACGCTCCGCTACAACGAAATGCTTTGGGTCAAGGTGGATGGATTGGAGCAACATTGGGAACGCGGCGACGTGAACGCGGAAATTGTGAATCCGAATCAAATCAACGTGGCGACAAAAAATGTTTCGGCGTTCACGCTCTCCATGCCGCCCGGTCTGTGTCCATTGGATAATTCCGCGAAACCGAGAGTTGTCGTTGACGGAAAAGAACTGGGAGCGAACGCGGTTCTTTCTGACCGCTCCTGGAGCGCCCGTTTTCAAAAATATGGAAAGGGGTGGAAATTACTTTCTGACGACGACAAATCCCTTCGCAAGCGGCACGGGTTACAAGGGCCAATCGATGACGCATTCATGGATTCGTTTGTCATGGTTCGACCAACTGGTAAACCGTTGAACGAAAAAGTCGGGCAATGGGTTGAGGCCGAGATGCGTCGCGCGACCAATCAATGGCGCAGTCAATTTCGCGGAGAAGCGCGCGTGAAAAAGGACTCGGAGATTTCTGCGGACGACATCGCGTCGAGCAATTTAATTTTGTGGGGAGATCCGCAGAGCAACCAACTTCTCGCGAAGATTTTATCCCGGCTGCCCCTTGGCTGGGACGCGAAAAACATTTCGGTGGGAAAACAACAATTCTCCTCCGAACATCACGCGCCAATTTATATTTTTCCAAATCCGCTTAACCCCAATCGCTACGTTGTGTTGAACAGCGGTTTTACATTTCGCGAATATGATAACTTGAGCAACGCTCGTCAGGTCCCAAAGTTGCCGGATTACGCCATCGTCGATCTGGATGAACCCATCTCTCAGAAAGCGCCGGGGAAAATTGTGGATGCAGGATTCTTCGATGAGAAATGGGAACTTCGGGCCAAATGAGCGTTTCCAATTTCTGCCTGAAGAAAAATAATTCCTCAACGGGCCAAGGAAGCGCGACGGAGTTTGTCGGCGGCCGCTTTGGCTTTTGCATCTCCATTGGCGATGGCATCGGCCAAATTCGATTGTAGTTTTTGCATCTGGCTTTGGACAGCAGCCGCTTGTTGCTCGCTCAATCCCTTTTGTGTCTGAAGGGCGAGAAGCGCATCGGTCGCTTTGTCGTAATCGTGTGTTTTCAGCGCGACTTCAACTTCGTTCCAGCCCACTGCGGGCGACACGCTCAAGGGCGAAACAACGGAAGGCGAACCCGATTTGATTTCCTGGCGCGGCGGCTTCGGTTCAATAACAACTTTCTTGTCGCCACATCCCGCGACGAATGTTCCAGCCAAGAACAAAATACAGGAAATTTGAAAAAAACGAATGCCTTTAAAAAATTTCATGACCGACTGATTGATTACCGAAGGCCATTAGCGGTCTTCGGGCTGCACCACGCTCTATTGGGCAACCGATTCACCGGAATGGACGCGCCGCGTTGCCCTGCAGGCCCGGCGAAATCCGTAGAGTACCATTTATTCGTTTTTAAGCTTTCAGTGCTGCCACCAAATAATCCGATGGTGGCGGTTTTCCCGTGGCGACCTGACATTCCCTCATCTGGAAAACTAGAACTATCGTTAAAAAAGAAAGGCGTCTTCTCGTCCGTTTCCCACATCAAGACGCGATCGGACTTGAAGGCACTCGCCTTGTAGGAGCGATTGTCCGCGTAGCCATTGATCGCGCCGTTCCAGACGTAGCTCGTAAACAAAATGCCGCGTTGATAAAAATTGTTGTCCAGCTTGTCCGCCGGACAAAGCAAAACTTTTTCGGTTTTAATATAAGGATAGATCTGACCACGCCGAAAAAAATTAAGTTGTTGGGCAAGAACAATGGGGAAGCCTGCCGGCGACGTTCCGCTGTTGGCGGCGATGTTAGCGTCGTAGGCCCAACTCGGGCTAAGCGTTCCCCACCCGGAATTGGCCATCAAATCCCGATTATCGGTGGAATACATGTGAGAGGACAAAAGAATTTGTCGGTTGTTATTCAGATCGACTGTGCGCTGGGCGCGGTTTTTTGCGCTGCTCAAGGCAGGCAAAAGGAGCGCGGCCAGAATTGCGATGATAGCAATTACCACTAACAGCTCGATCAAAGTGAAGCCATTTGAAGTTGCGCGGCACCGACGCACGTTACGAGTGTCATGCATACGAAGAAGTTCAAAGAGCGTCTTCATCTAAGTGTTTTCGGGAAGTCAAAATATCTTGGGTTGAGAAAAACCCTAGCCTCGGAAGACCAGCCGCGTCAACATCGTTCGCTAATCGGATTCTTGCGAAGCCGGGCGCATTTCTTCATTTGCAAGCGGTCGTGATTAATCCATTTTTTCTTATGCCCGAAAAGCCAAAACAAGTTTACGACGAAAGCAAAATCAAAACTCTCTCTTCGCTGGAGCACATTCGATTGCGCACTGGCATGTACATTGGCCGCATCGGCAACGGCTCGGATCACGATGATGGCTGCTACATCCTGATGAAGGAAGTGATCGATAACACGATCGACGAATTCATTATGGGCCACGGTAAGGAGATTGAGATCACGCTTGAAGGCAGCATCGTTTCGGTGCGCGATTACGGGCGGGGAATTCCACTGGGCAAAGTGATCGAGTGCGTTTCTCAGATTAACACGGGCGCAAAATATAACGACGACGTTTTTCAATTCAGCGTTGGCTTGAATGGCGTCGGCACGAAAGCAGTCAATGCGCTCTCCAAAGAATTTTATGTGCGTAGCCATCGCGACGGGGAATTTGTCGAAGCGCTCTTCAAGCAGGGCAAACTCAAAAAAGAAGGCAAAGGGAAAACAAAAGAGCCGAATGGGACGTTCGTTCGTTTCGAGCCGGACCCTGAGATTTTCAAGAACTCAACCTTCCGCTCGGAAATCATCGAGAAGCGGTTGCGCCATTACAGTTATCTTAACAGCGGCCTCAAATTAATTTTCAACGGACAAACTTTTCAATCGCGCCTTGGCTTGATGGATTTGGTTTTGGAAGATTTGAAGGCGGACAACAGCGAGCCGATTTATCCGCCGCTCCACTACACGAGCAAGACGCTCGAATTTTGTTTCACCCATACGAACACCCGCTACGGCGAGACATTTTTCTCCTTCGTCAACGGGCAATACACGGCAGACGGCGGCACGCACTTGAGCGCATTTCGCGAAGGGTTGCTCAAAGCGGTCAACGAATATGCCAAGGGAAAATTTGAAGGCGACGACGTGCGCGAGTGCATGATCGGCGCGGTAGCGATTCGGTTGAAAGATCCCGTCTTCGAATCGCAAACGAAAAATAAATTGGGCAACACAGAAATTCGTTCAGATCTGGTGAACACAGTTCGCGAAGAACTGCTCCACTTTTTTAATCGCAACAAAGATGTCGCGCAAAAAATTGTCGCGAAAGTCGAAGACACGCAGCAGCTCCGCAAGGAATTGCAGGACGTAAAGAAGCTCGCCCGCGAACGCGCCAAAGCGATCACCATCCGCATACCGCAGCTTAAAGATTGCAAAGTTCATTTCGACAAAGCGAAGGGCAAAGGCAAAGGCTCGATGGTTTTTATCACCGAAGGTCAGAGCGCCGCTGGTTCCATCGTGAGTTGCCGTGACGTGAACATGCAGGCGATTTTTGTTTTGAAAGGCAAGCCGCTCAACGTGTGGGACCTCAAGCGCGACATCGTTTATAAAAATGACGAGATGTATAATTTGATGCGCAGCCTCGACATCGAGGACAACATGGAACGGTTGCGTTACGACAAAGTCATCCTCGCGACGGACGCCGACGTGGACGGATTGCACATCCGCAATTTGCTCATCACTTATTTTTTTCGTTTCTTCGATCAACTCGTGCATGACGGGCATCTTTACGTTTTGGAAACGCCACTCTTTCGTGTGCGGAATAAGCAGGAAACGATTTATTGCTACAGCGAAGCCGAGCGCGACGCTGCTTCGACGAAGCTCGGCAAAAGTTCTGAAATCACTCGCTTCAAGGGATTGGGTGAAATCAATCCCAGTGAGTTCAAACAATTCATCGGAAAAGAAATGCGTTTAAGCCAGGTGGAACACGCGCCCAAGTCGAACGTCTCCGACATCCTCAGTTTTTACATGGGCAAAAACACGCCGGACCGAAAAGATTACATCATGGAGAATCTGGTCGTGCCGGTGGAGGAGTAATGCGAAAGTTTCCAACAATGCGACAGTCGAGGGAGAAGACTTTGGTCTGGATTCCTCGGCACCTGGGGTCCGCGAGAGCCAAAAATGACGAGGTCTGGTTTTCCGTTTCAACCTCATGCAAATACCGGCAAGACCGGGTAATCTCCCTTTAGGACAATGGCGGTCTCGTCAAAGCCCATCCAACTGTCGAGCATGGTGGCATAGACGGAGCGGAAGTCGGTGGTCATTTTTAGGTTGCCGTCGTCGAGGTCGGTGAGGATCGGGGCGGTGCCATGGAATCCGCCTTTGACTGACTTGCCCAGTACGAACATCGGCGCGGCCGTGCCGTGGTCGGTGCCGCCGCTGGCGTTTTCGCGGACGCGGCGACCAAACTCGCTGAAGACCATCACCACCACGTCATGGGCGCGGCCAAGACGCTCAATGTCCTTCATGAATCCGCGCAAGGCGTCGGATAGATAGACGAGCAGCAATTGATGTCCGTCGGCCTGCGCGGCGTGGGTGTCGAAGCCGCCCTGGCTCAGGTAGAAAATGCGTGTGGGCAATCCGGCCGCGATCATGGCAGCGGTCATCTTGAGATCGAGCGTCAGGTTATTGGCGCTGCCGTAATCCACCAATGTGCGGTATTCGGCGCAAGCGTGGCGCACCTTGCCCGCTCCAACGGTTGCGGTGCGGGCGATCTCGTTCACAAACTCCAGTGCGGGATTGGTGGTCGGGTAAAGCTTTCCAAAAGTCTCGAATACGCGTTGCTGGGCGTCGGTGCCGAGGCGTCCGAATTTCTTCGGGTCGTTGAACACCACGGGTGAATGGCGCGCACTGGCGACGGCGCGAGATTGGCGGGAAGCGATGTTGACGATGGTGTTCTCGACCGGCTTGGGCCAATGGGCGTCCGCGAAGCGGCCCAACCAACCGTGCGGATCGTTGCCGCGCGGCACGGCAGTATGCCACCATTCCATCGCCGTGAAATGCGAGAGGTTCGGATTCGGATAGCCGCAACCCTGCACGATGGCGAGCTGGCCGTCTTTGAACAAGCGCTCCAACCCTTCGCACGCGGGGTGGAGGCCGAAGTGATCGTCGAGCTTCAAGACCTTGTTCGCCCGGATGGCCAGTTTCGGACGGGCGCGGTGATAGGCATCGTCAACGTAGGGCACGACGGTGTTCAAACCGTCATTGCCACCGCTGAGTTCGAGCACAACAAGGATGCGGTTGGGATTTTTCTCCGGCGCGCCGTTCAATGCGTTAGCGGTTTCGGCAAGGCTCATCTGGCGGAAGAAAGCCGGAAGCCCAGCGGAAACACCCACTGCATAAAGACCCGCGCGGAGGAAATCGCGACGGCTGGTTGGGAAGGAACGGTTGATGATGTTCATGGCTGTAAAGGAGGTGATCGAGTATGGGACTGCTTCATCCAAGTTGATATTCCGGCGCGCTGAGAATCAGGTGGACAACGCGACGCAACGCAATCGAAAGAGATCCATCGTCATAGTTGAGTCGCGCCGAGTTCAGTTCACTTCTCAAAAACTCGACGATGGAGGCGCGGCGATCCGAAGCCAGGTTGACGCTCAGAAAACGGCGGCAAAAGTAATCCACCGCTTCCTCGACCGTTGCCACTTGGGCCGAGCGCGCCATCGCCACGAAATCCACTTTTGCCGGGATGCGCGGGACAGGTTTCACGCGATTGAAGGCTTCGACGATTCCAGAGTAAACGCCTACTGCGAGATTGAACCATTCGGTGTCGGCCATCTGGCTCATTTTGGATTTTCCTTCGCCCGGAGAAGCCATTATCGCGTTGGAGCTGAGCATGGGCGCTTCATCAATGCCCTTTGCCTTCATCGGCCCGGCGTCAAGCTGGGCGAGAAATTTTCTGTATTCGCGCATTGAGACTGGTTCCATCCGCCCGGTCTTGGGATTCCACAGATGCGGCTGAATTTCATACTGCGGGAACAACTCCGGGATTTGACGATAGCCTTCAAGGACGACCTTGTCGGGCGGGACGTAGCGAGCCGGGTCTGGGAAGAGCAGCGTGTGGATGTAGTTGCCGCGCGCAAGCAGCGTGGCTGGGTTGATCCACGAACGGCCCCCCGGCCAGCCCGCCACATTGGGTGGATAGAACAGCACTTGTCCCAACCCACCGGCGGTTTCGGTGAAGTCCGGAATGCCCGGCGCCCCGCGCAGACCGAGCTTGTGCCACGTCGAGACCAGGAACTGAATGGGCGGCTTGACCTGCGTGCCGATTGACGGCGCGGAGTAGAAATCGCGCGAAAGGAAAATCGTGTTTAGCACCGGCTTGAGTTCATAGTGGGACTCCACGAGCAGCCGGGCGAGTCGTTCATTGAGTTCGGGTGTAATCTCTTCGCGGACGAACTCGCGGTAGAGCTTGCGCGTGATGAACCGCGGCGTGGCGCGTTGCTTGAGAATGATGTCAATGGCGTCGTAACCGTTGAAACGTCCGGTTTCACCGAGGAAAGTCTTCACTCCATCGTCGTGCAGTTTTGGGTCCGCGACGAACCGGGCGGCATCGTTTGTGGTCTTGATGGGCCGCAGGGTCCAGCCGGTGAACGCCCGCGCCAATTCGCGGATGTCGCTTTCGGAGTAGCCCTGCCCTTCACCCATGCAGAACAGTTCCATGATTTCCCGGGCGAAGTTTTCGTTTGGCCGGCCCTTCACATTCTCGCGGTTGTCGAGCCAGATCAACATCGCCGGGTCCTGGGCCAAGGCGACAAGCAGGTCGCGGAAGTTGCCGTTGGCGTGCCGGCGCAGCGTCTCGATCTGTCCCAGCATCAGTTCGTGATTCGCGACCTTTTCCTGGCTGGTGGCGAAGTGATCGTGCCAGAAGAGCGTGAGCTTTTCCTGGACCGGGCGCGGCGTGACGAGCATCCGGTTGGCCCACCACAAGCCCGCGCGCAACATTTCAGCGTGCTCGCTGAACAGCAGCGTGTAGAACTCATTGATCGCCGGCTGAAATGGCAGCTTGCCCTCGCGCGCCGCGGGCACGCCATACGCCTTGCCAGTCGCGAACACGTCTTTCGCCACTTCTCCGAGCGAGGCCAGCTTGTGCCCGTTTGGGTAAATGCCGGAATGCTCGAAGGCTGGTAACGAACGGTCATCAATCTTTTGGTAATCAACGAGGCAATTCACTGCGTCGGCTGGCGTCATCCTAGCGAGCTTCGCAATTTCCTCCGGCGTACCGCCGAAAGCGGCGCGTTCCAACAGGTGCGCGGCCCGAGCAAAGTTCCAGTCCTTTGCGGTGATGGGCGAAAGGTCGTTGGCCCATCCGGCGGGCGCCGCGTTCACACTTTCCCGCAAGGTGAGGCCCACGACCAAAAATCCGAGCAGCAAAATTGAAGTCTTCATATTACCATTTAACGAATCTGTTGACGGCTAACACTTATCGAGTACGGAAGCGCATTGGCCTTCTTACGGCAGGCTGGCCAACAGAAACTCCGCGACGTTTTGCAGGTCTTGTTTCAGAAACTCCGCTTCCGCCGACAAAGGTGACAATGCGACAGCCGTCGCCTTCTGCGCCTGACCGCCGACCTCCAGAAGCTCTGCAGCGCCGGCAATAGATGGTTGCGCCGGACCAACCGCGACTGTGGGTTGATCGGGCGCAGTGCCTCGGTTAAACCACCACACTGTCGCCAGGGCCAAAAGCACCAAAGCCGGTGCGGCCAGCCAGGCCGGACGGAACCACGAGGCGGCTTTCGGCTCAGCCTGGGTCGCCCGCTCTTGGGCGGTTTGCCGCACTGCGCGCATTACCGAGCCGTGCAGCCCCTCAGGCGCCCCATCGCGTGGCCGGGAATCTTTGAGTCGCTGGTCGAGAGACCGGAGGGATTCTCCGAAACTGCGAACCTCGGGAGATCCGGCTTCGCCCGGTTCCGTAGTCTGCGATTTGGACTCATCGAGCGCGCTCGAGATTTTGAATTTCGCGAATAGCGTTTTCATAGCCGTTGGTCAGATGCCCAGGCGATTGCCAACCTGGAAAGATTCGTTGGTGAATTTGGGCGAAACTCCGGAGATCGAGTTCCCGCCTGATTGGTCGTGTCGCGCTGTGCCGACCTTTCCAATTCGGCAGCCAGTGCCGCGCGGGCCCGGAACAGAATGACTTTCACGTGCGGTTGGAGGCGGCCCAGCACACGGGCGATTTGCGCCACGCTCATTTCCTCCACGTACTTCAGCCAGAGGGCCTCAAATTGCACCGGCGTCAGGACCGAGCGCGCCACATTCCACAAGGCTTGCTGTTCGTCCCGGCGCTCAAGCAGCACAGCAGGATCGTCTTCATCCACCATCTCTGGCAGCGACGCCTCATCCGCCGGTCGCTTGGCGCGGAAATGGTCAATGAGTTTCCGCCGGGCGATGGTGAACAGCCACGTGGCGAAGGATCGCTCCGAATCGTATCGCGCCAGGTTCGCGTATGCTGCCACGAACGCCTCCTGCGTGAGGTCGGCAGCGTCGGCTTCGTTCCGACAGGACTGTTTGAGAAACCGGAACAGTCGCCCTTCGTAGCGCCACACCAGTTCCTCGAAACTGGCCGTGGCACCGGATTGGGCAGACCGTGCCAGTTCTTCGTCGCAAGCTTCGTTGCGGGCGGTGTTCATGGATGCGAAGCGTTGAATGCAGCTTGTTCAGTTCGCAGGCTGTTTCGCAGGGTCCTTTTGGGCCGCCTTGGCCTGCATGGCTTTAATGACTTCCTCGCTCGGCAGAGACAGCTTGACCAACGTGCGCGCTCCGTCTTCGACCACTGAAAGGCCCTGCGCAAACTTGACGGTTTCCGGCTTGTCCTTTTGCAATGCGAGCAGAGCCACCAAGCCGCGCGCCAGTGCCGCCATGTTTTTCCCGGCTTCTTCATCTGCGGCATCGAGACCCATCGTCCCTACGACGTGCCCTCCCTTTTCCGCGACCGTGAGCGAAATACTTTTCGCCTGCTTGAGAATGGCGGCGTGCGGCTCCGACCCTTTTAAATCCAGTTTCTTCGCCGCGCCCTCGATAATAAGCGATTCGCCCGCCGAGGCCGGTTTTGTGAGCAAAGCGCCGGGCTTGAGGCTTGGCTTCAGACCATCCAGCACATTCAGGGTCTCGACCACACGTTGTTCCTTCTGCCCGAAAATGACCACTTTGCCATGAATGGCGGCGTAGGTGCGAGGTTCACCGCCCTCCTTCTCACGCCGTTTGGCGTCGATCCAGTTATGCACGACGCGCTGCCGGTTGGTGGTCGAGCGATGATCCTCCGCCATCTCAGCCAGCCTGGTCAGATGAGGCGGATCGAAGTCCGCGTAAACCAAAGCCACTCCTTCTTCCGGTGCCGCCGACGTGCCGTAGAGGGTGACACCGTGAAGCGCCCGCCGCGGATCAAAGCTCAAAATCATTTTGTAAACCAGGAACTTTGCCTGTTCCTCCAGCGTCTCCAACTGGGTGAGAATTTGCTTGCCGACGGCGGTTGAGCGCAACGCATCCACGTCCACGTGCAGCACCCAAGCCGCTTCGCTCACGACGGCGTTGCGCTGCAAGGGTTCCGCGAAGCTTGGCGCCAAAGCGCTGATGAGACATCCTGCTGCCAGACCGCATTTCCAAATTGCTTTCATAATATGCTTTCTTTTTTTGTTTACCAGTTTCTCCGCCGGACACCCACGCACCGACTCACTGTGGATTACGATTCCCAAGGGCGAAAGGTTACAGCAATCTGTTTTTTAATCGTTTTGACCCTTCAGGACTTTAATCCGGCTGCCTGGGTGTTGCCCCCTTTGGCCCTTCGAGACAACACGTTGCACGTGCGGACGCTTAAGTGTCGGCAAACCGAAGATCATGCGCTCCAAACGACTCGGCGAAATCAATCCCAGCGCGTTCAAGCAATTCGTCGGAAAAGAAATGCGCTTGAGCCACGTGGAACGCGCGCCCAAGTCCAGCGCTTCGGACATTCTCAATTTTTACATGGGCAAAAACAGGTCGGAACGAAAAGATTACATCATGGAGAACCTCGTCGTGCCCGCGGAGGATTGAGGTTGTTCTGATTTGAATTTAGTCCCATCTTTTCGCGCCATGACACGCGAAAAAAACTATCCGCCGCAATCTGTCTGCGCTAAATTTTCCGTGACACGAAGGCCATGAATCTCAGGACTGAACATCTTTCGCGCTGCATCGAGACGTTGGAGAAATCTCTGGTCCAATTGCGGCAGGCACCGGCGGGCAGCATTGACTACGAAATTTTCCGCAATGCGACGGTCAAAGGTTATGAACTGACTTTGGAAACGGCGGGGAAACTTTTGCGCAAAGCCATCAAATCCTACGTGGGCAATCCGCGCGCGGTGGATGAGTTGACCTACAAAGACGTTCTCCGGCACGCGGCCAAACACAATCTGCTGGATAATGCCGCGGTCGAACGGTGGTTCGCCTATCGCGACAATCGCAACAATACCGCGCATGATTACGGCGAAGGTTTTGCCGAAGAAACTCTTGTCCTGCTGCCCGACTTTATCATTGACGCGCGCCACGTTGAAAAGACGCTTCACGAAAAATTTGGCCATGCCGACACTTGATCTCCCACCTTCTCATTTGCGAATGCTGCTCGACATTTTGGAGCAGCACATACCGGACGCGGAAGTGTGGGCTTACGGCAGCCGCGTGGCTGGCGATGGGCACGAAGGTTCGGATCTCGACCTCGTCCTTCGCCATCCGGCTCAGTTGAATCAGCCGGAGAAGAATATTCATCGACTCCGGGCGGCGCTCATCGAAAGTAACCTTCCCATACTTGTTGAAGTGTTGGATTGGGCGCGGGTTCCTGAACCGTTCCGCCGCGAAATTGAGAGACAGCATGTAGTCGTGGCATCATCGGAACACATCACTGCCAAATGAAAGCGGGCAAATCGAAAGCCCAACGCGCGGCAGAAGGCAACTGGCCCGATGCTGCCGGTGAGGGTCAAATCTCTTTCCGTCGGCTCGGCCTCGAAACTCACGTGGCCTTACAATTTCGCGTCCACACCTCCAAGAAGGACCTTGGTTGTTTGTCCGGCAGCAACTGGTCACTTGTGCTATGAGGGTGCGACTACGATCTGGACGTGGTTTTGACCAATCGCAAAATCGCAAAGCGCGCGAGCAGTGTCGGTTTGGGCACGAAGACCCTGGATCGGGATCGGTAAGGCGATAGCCACTACTTGGCGAACACGGACTTCACGCTGAGATCGGCGGTATCAATGGCCCATTTTTTCCCATCGGGCGGGCGAGGAATGCTGTCAAGCCTTGTCATGGCGAATTCTGCAAAACTTTCCGGCAGGCGCTGTTTCCGCTGGACGAACGTGCGGAGCTGCTGTGTCAGAAACGGGTCCACTTCGCCGCTGATACTCTGCCGAATGGAGTTATCCGCGCGGGCCGAAACGAATTGGGGAGGCGGCGGCAATGGTTTAGATGGGGTTGGATTTTGCGCTGAGGTTGCGGGAACGGTGGCTTCTGGTTTGGCCTCACCCGGCGCGGGGGTTGAAGCCGGCGGTTCTTTCTTTTTGCAGGCTGAGAGAAGACAGATACCAAATAGAATGAAGGCCAGATGTTTCATACGCTGAAAAAGGAGAAGCAAACCGAGTTAATCAATAATCGGGTCGCGAATTAGTTTGGTTTAATCCGACTCGCCATTTAATCGCGGTCACGTGGCCGTCGGCATATCCGACACTGCCTCGTCCGTTGTGGCGACTGGTCAGCACATCGCCAGGCGCAGCCCACCGTCCATCATTGATGATGCTGGCGCCTGGATCAGAGACTTCGCCTCGTTTATAAGAAGATTGTTCTTCGGCGATCATGATTTTCGACGTCGGATTTTTAATGTTGCTCTTGCGAAAGGGATGCCAGGTTCCGTCATTGATTCCCGTCATTCCGATGCAGGTCGTGCCATTCAAACCGTAACTGGTCACACTATAACTGGAGTAATAAGGGCTTTGTCCATCGCTGGCAGCGAGTTTTAGTCGCTCGCTGTCATCCTTGTCCAGCGGGCAGCGGAAAAGATTACTATTCACGCTGCCGAGATAAGCGACGATGGGACTTTTTATAATGGGATACGCCGGTTGATTCGCCCGCCAATAAATCCAATCCTCGACATGAAAACCGTAGGTGTTACGGGAAGCGCATCCCGGAAAAAGATCCGCATTGCTGTCGAGATACATGAACATTCCCAAACACAACTGTTTTTGGTTATTCAAATCTTGAATCTGGGCGGCTTTCATCTTGGCCTTGGAAAGCGCCGGCAAGAGCAGTCCCGCCAGAATAGCGATAATGGCAATGACCACCAGCAGTTCAATCAAGGTAAAGGCCTGCTCCCCAGTTAGAGCCGCGGCGGATTTTCGGCGGTTCGTCATAAATGCTTTATTGCACCAGCACACGATAGAATTTCTGGACGCCGTTCGGCGTCACCGTGTAGGGCGAAGTGGCGTTGGTGACTGTTGTCCATGGCCCGGTTATCACATCCGCCTCCTGCAACGTTCCCTGCGACCATGTCAATTGCAGGTCCGAGCCGGACCTTTGAATGTACATTGTTACTGATGGAGGTGCATAGATGAATGGCTTCAGTGTTCAGATTACTATTTCAGATTACTATGTTCGAGGTAAGTGTCACTGAATCTTTACGGAAAACTAATGAGGTTTTTTGTCAGGCGAAATTTCCGTCGGATCGAATTTCAAAAATCGCGGACACAGCGTGATCCAGATTAGTGGGCAGTAGCATCCATTGCGCGACCCCCACGCACCTCGCCGGGTTCGTTGCTCAAGAACCAGCTCGCCATTCGAAACCTCGCGTTGACGCTTCACCCTCCGAGAGATTACGTTTTAGTCGTGCAACACGAGGTCGAGCCAATCATGCAGCAGCCGATTCGCCGGATGGTTGGCCGAAAACGAACGCCGTCCGAACAACTTGTTACCGTGGAAGATTTGACTCATTTCGTAAAACAACATGCCCATGCAGCCCTTGCCAGAAGAGAAAAAGAATATTTCCCAATTCGAAAAACTGTTGGCCGCTCTCGTTAACTAAACCGGATATTGTAAACTTTTACATGGGCAAAAACACGCCGGAACGAAAAGATTACATCAAGGAGAATCTGGTTGTTCCGGTGGAGGATTGATTCTGTAGGAGAATCATCAAAGCGTGGGAATTAAACTGAGCGATCCCATTCATGATCTTGAATTGACCAAAAAAAAAGAGCATCCGAATCGGATGCTCCTGGAAAACTAATTTGTTCTGACCGCTCAACCTGCCAACGGCTCTTCCAAAAGCGGGTTCGGCGGTTCGATTTCGATTGGCTCGACCAATGGTTTCAACTCGAGTTTGCGATGGTAACTGTAGCCTGTGCCCGCCGGAATGATGTGACCCATGATCACGTTTTCTTTGAAGCCGCGCAAATAATCGACGCGTGAAGTGGTCGCGGCATCGGTCAAGACGCGAGTGGTGTCCTGGAATGACGCGGCGCTTAGGAAACTTTCTGTTTCGAGTGAGGCCTTCGTGATTCCGAGCAACACGGGTTGCGCCTCGGCCGGTTTGCCGCCCATTTTTTCGACGCGCTGATTTTCATTGTCGAATTCGATTTTATCAATCTGTTCGCCCCACAAGAATTGCGTGTCGCCCGGTTCGGTGATGCGAATCTTGCGCAACATCTGGCGCACGATAATTTCAATGTGCTTGTCGTTAATCGTCACGCCTTGCAAGCGATAAACTTCCTGCACTTCGTTGACCAAATGTTCCTGCAATTCCTGCGGCCCGGAGATTTCGAGAATCTCATGCGGATCGACAGGCCCCTCCGTAAGTTGCTGACCTTTTTTGACGAAGTCGCCTTTGAAGACGATGACATGTTTTCCAATGGGAATGAGATGTTCCTCTTCCACGTCGGTCTGTTGATCTTTGATGACGATGCAGCGTTTGCCGCGAACACTCGCGCCGAAATCCACCACGCCATCGATCTTGGAAATTTCCGAAGCATCCTTCGGACGACGCGCTTCGAACAACTCCGCCACACGCGGCAAGCCGCCGGTGATGTCTTTGGTCTTGGAAGTTTTGCGGGGCGTTTTCGCCATCAAAGTTCCAGCGACAATTCGTTCGCCTTCTTTCAACACCACGTGCGCGCCGGATGGAATCGGATAGTTCGCCAACGGTTCATTCTTCTCACTCACGATTACGATTTGCGGATGCAAATCTTCCTTGTGCTCGATGATGACCATTGCTTCCTGGCCGGTGGTTTCGTCCATTTCCTGTTTCATCGTCACACCTTCGATGATGTCGTGGAATTTAACTTTGCCAGCTTTCTCCGAGAGGATCGGAACGTTGTAAGGATCCCATTGAACGAACGCTTCGCCCTTTTTCACCTTGCCGCCATTCTTCACCGAGATGACGGAGCCGATGACCAGATTGTGCGCTTCAAGTTCGCGTCCGTCCTCGGCGAGGATTGAAATCGAACCGTTTTTGTTCAGGACAATATTGTTGCCATCTTCCAGTTGCACCAAACGCAATTCGTTGTAACGAATTATTCCTTCGACCTTGGATTTGATTTGCGGCTGTTTGAAAACAGCGGCCGCAGTCCCGCCGATGTGGAACGTGCGCATGGTCAATTGCGTGCCGGGTTCACCGATGGATTGCGCGGCGATGATTCCCACCGCTTCGCCGAGTTTCACCAACCCGCCATTGGCGAGATTGCGTCCATAGCATTTCATGCAAATGCCCTGCTTGCTTTCACAGGTGAGCACCGAACGAATTTTGATTTTTTCAATGCCGGTGTTATCGACTAGCTTGGCTTTGGCTTCGTCAATTTCTTCGTTGGTCTTGATGAGAACTTTTTTCAAGTCGCTCGGATCAACGATCGCGTCGCACGAAAAACGTCCGACGAGACGCTCGCTCAATTTCACCACTTCATCTTCGCCTTCGTAAATGGCTTGCACCCAAATTCCGTTCGTCGTTCCGCAATCCAGTTCGCGAATGATCACGTCCTGTGAAACATCGACGAGCTTGCGCGTCATGTAGCCGGAGTCGGCCGTTTTGAGCGCGGTGTCGGCCAAACCTTTGCGCGCTCCGTGCGTCGAAATAAAATATTCCAGCACGGTAAGCCCCTCGCGGAAGTTGGAGAGAATCGGTTTCTCGATAATGTCGCCGCTCGGTTTCGCCATGAGGCCGCGAACACCGGCGAGCTGACGAACCTGTTGACGATTGCCGCGCGCGCCGGAATCCACCATCAACGAAACGGGATTGAATTCCGCTTTGCCCTGGTTGTGATCGAGCGTCTTCAACATGACGTTCGCAATCTGGTCGGTGCAATGCGTCCAGATGTCGATGATTTTGTTGTAACGTTCGCCGGGCGTGATGACACCTTTGCGATATTGTTTTTCGACATCGGAAATTTGCTTTTGCGCGTTCTCGATTTCCTGGCCTTTTTCTTTCGGAATGATCATGTCATCGATTCCGATGGACACACCGGCGCGAGTCGCTTCGCGGAATCCGGCTTCTTTCAACTTATCAAGGGTGACAACGGTTTTATCCTGTCCGCAAATTTTGTAGCATTTCCAAATCAAATCACCGAGGGCGGTTTTGGTGACGACTTTATTTGGGAAACCCATTTCTTCCGGCCAAATTTCGCTGAAGAAAACGCGGCCCACGGTGGTTTCAATGACTTTTTTCTCGGAATCGCCGTACTCGGTTTTCTTGCCGTGGTCAGGGTTCGCGATACGGATGCGCTCGTGAATTCCAATGGCACCATCGGCATAGGCGAAATTGACTTCACTCTTGTTGCCGAAAAGTTTCAAGCGGCCATTTTTCGCCACGGGCTTGCGCGGTTCGGCGGTGAGATAATAACAGCCGAGCGTGATGTCCTGGGTCGGCGTCATGATGGGTTTGCCGCTCGACGGACTGAAGATATTGTTGGGCGCGAGCATCAACATGCGCGCTTCCAATTGCGCCTCCACGGAAAGCGGAACGTGCACGGCCATTTGGTCGCCGTCGAAGTCTGCGTTGTAAGCAGTGCAAACGAGCGGATGAATGCGAATCGCTTCGCCTTCGATCAGAATCGGCTCGAACGCCTGAATCGAAAGACGATGCAAAGTCGGCGCGCGATTGAGCAATACCGGATGGCCCTTGGTGACTTCTTCGAGGATGTCCCAGACTTCCGGCGATTGACGCTCGATCATTTTCTTGGCTGAACGAACAGTGTGAACGTAACCAAGCTCTTTGAGTCGGCGAATGATGAACGGCTCGAATAATACAAGGGCCATTTTCTTGGGCAATCCGCATTGATGAAGTTTCAATTCAGGTCCGATGACGATGACGGAGCGGCCTGAATAATCGACGCGTTTGCCGAGCAAGTTTTGACGGAACCGTCCGCTCTTGCCCTTGAGCATGTCGCTCAAAGATTTCAGCGCGCGATTTCCCGCGCCCGTGACAGCGCGACCATGACGACCGTTGTCGAACAACGCATCGACCGCTTCCTGCAACATACGTTTCTCATTTCGAATAATGACTTCCGGCGTTTTAAGCTGAAGCAAATTTTTCAAACGATTATTGCGGTTGATGACGCGACGATAAAGATCGTTCAAATCCGAAGTCGCAAATCGTCCGCCTTCGAGCGGAACGAGCGGACGCAAGTCAGGGGGGATGACGGGCAAGACGGTGAGAATCATCCATTCGGGGCGAGTCTTGGAGGTGTGAAATGCGGAAAGTAATTTGATCCGCTTGGCAATTTTTTTGCGGATCTGTTTGCTCTTGGTTTCCGTCATCGCGATGTTCAGAGCATCGACTTGCTTCATCAAATTAACATTCGCCAACCCTTCACGGACGGCTTCCGCGCCCATCTTCGCCACGAACGCTTCTGCGCCGTAAGTTTCCTGCGCTTCGCGATATTCGTGCTCGCTCAAAAGCTGGTGCAATTTCAGCGGCGTCGATTTCGGGTCGATCACCATGTAGTCCTCGTAATAAATCACGCGCTCGAGATTTCGCGCGGTCATGTCGAGGACGAGACCAAGCCGGGACGGCATGCATTTGAAAAACCAGATGTGCGAAACCGGGACCGACAATTCGATGTGGCCCATGCGTTCGCGGCGGACACGCGCGAGCGTGACTTCCACGCCGCAACGATCACAGACCACGCCGCGATGTTTGATGCGCTTATATTTTCCGCAGGAACATTCCCAATCTTTGACGGGGCCGAAAATGCGCTCGCAGAACAAGCCGCCTTTTTCCGGCTTGAAGGTGCGGTAATTGATCGTCTCGGGATTTTTCACTTCACCTTTCGACCAGGTGCGGATGATGTCCGGCGATGCGACTTGGATGGCAACGTAATCGACCTGATTGACTTTTTCCAGGCCGAGCAATTCGCGGGCAGATTCTTTTGAGCTAGTCATAAAATTGTTAAATCACTTTCAATGGTTTTTGCTTTTCTTCGTCGGCTCTTCACGCAAGGCGTAAGAAGTTTCCGCTGTTTCATCTGATTTTCGTGGCTCTGGCGAAACAAATTTCCATCCTTCTGCCTTTAATTTTTTAACGTCTTCATTCATGCGCGCAAACATCACATGAACATCGTAACCGCATTCACGCGCGAATTCTTCTCGCACACGATAAATCTCATCCAAAATTTCGTTCGTTTTCATAACTGAATCTTCATCAGTTCCGCTGGCGTGTAAATCAATGGACACGTCAAACCACATTCGCCGCAAGCCAGTTCAATTTGTGGTCGCAACGCCGGGTTATTAATATGTTTACAATTCCAAGTGAGAAGATAATCCATGCCATGCGCAGCGGCCAAACCCAAGTGGGCCGCGTCAACTCCGGCCTTCGGCGGAAGAATGCCACCGGCAAGAAGCTGGTTCGTGAGTTGGGCAGCAACGGGCAAATTCCACAATCCCGGAATGCCCGCCAGCGCTGCCAGACGCACCGCAGCCATTCCGACATCACCACGACGAACTTCAAACAGAACAACGTCGGAAATAAATAACTCGTAATCATGCCGCCTCTTTTCCCACCATTCTTTTGTAGCCTGCTGGTCTGCCGCCAATCGCGGGTTCTTGCTTGGCCGCGCGCCGAGATAGCTTGGAATTGTGGTTTCAAGATAGAGCCGTGGTTTCAATTCTCACGCGATTACATCGCCGCCAGAGCCGCTGGATTCGCCGCCGTGTGTTCGACCGGATTCGAATAACCTACTTTCACATCCATGCCGAGCGATTGCATTTCTTTCACCAAAACGTTGAACGATTCGGGAATGCCGGCTTCGAGCGAGTTGTCGCCTTTGACAATGCTTTCGTAAATACGGGTGCGGCCTTGCACGTCGTCCGATTTCACGGTCAACAATTCCTGCAAGGTGTAGGCCGCGCCGTACGCTTCCATGGCCCAGACTTCCATTTCGCCGAAACGTTGTCCGCCGTATTGGGCTTTGCCGCCCAGCGGCTGCTGCGTGACCAGCGAATAAGGGCCGACGGCGCGCGCGTGAATTTTGTCCGCGACGAGATGGCCGAGCTTCATCATGTAGATGTAACCAACGACAATTTCCTGATCGAACGGCTCGCCACTGCGTCCATCGTGCAAAATCACTTTGGCGTGTTCAGGAAGTTTGGCTTCCTTGAGGTAGCCGCGAATTTCCTTTTCCTTGATGCCGTCGAAAACCGGCGTCGCAAATTTCAAACCGAGAAGTTTTGCGGCCCATCCCAAGTGCGTTTCCAAAACCTGGCCGACGTTCATGCGCGAAGGCACGCCGAGCGGATTCAAAACGATGTCCACCGGAGTTCCGTCTTCGAGGAAAGGCAAATCTTCTTCGGCCACGATTTTAGCCACGACGCCTTTGTTTCCGTGGCGTCCGGCCATTTTGTCGCCGACGGATAATTTGCGTTTCGAAGCAACATAAACTTTGACCGATTTTACCACGCCGCTATCGACTTCTTCGCCGGCTTCGGCGCGTTCCATTTCTTCGTCATGCTGCATCTGCAAATCGTCGAACTTCTTTTTAAATTGTCCGATGATTTCGTTGATCTTGTTGCGAATGGGAGACGGATCAATTTCGATGCGGTCATAAACACCAGCAAGTTTGCGCAAAAGCGTTTTTGTAATCTTGCGGTTGGCCGGAATAATAATTTCGCCGGTTTCAGAATTGACGACGTCGAGAGGAATTTTTTCGCCGAGCAAAATGTTGCTCAGCGCTTCGGTCAATTGTTCGCGCAATTCGTCTGTTTTCTTGCGATGATCTTCGGTGACTTCTTTCGCGTGCTTTTTCGCTTCGGGCGCAAGAGCCGCTTTGGCTTCGCGTTCAAAATCGCGTTCTTTTTTGGACGAGACTTTTACGTCCATGACGATGCCGTAAGTTCCCGATGGAACTTTCAGCGAAGTGTCTTTCACGTCGGCAGCTTTTTCGCCGAAGATCGCGCGGAGCAAACGTTCTTCCGGCGCGAGTTCCGTTTCAGATTTCGGTGTGATCTTACCCACGAGAATATCGCCCGGTTTAACTTCTGCACCGATGCGAATGACGCCGTCGAGGCCGAGATTCTTCAACGCTTCATCGCCAAGGTTCGGGATGTCGCGCGTGATTTCTTCCGGGCCGAGTTTGGTGTCGCGCGCACTGACTTCAAATTCGTCGATGTGGATCGAGGTGAATACATCATCTTTGACGATGCGTTCGCTGATCAAAATCGCGTCTTCGAAATTGTAACCATTCCAGGGCATGAACGCGCACAACACGTTTCGTCCGAGAGCGAGTTCGCCGCCTTGCGTGCAAGGACCGTCGGCGATGACTTGTCCTTTTTTTACGTGGTCACCTTTGGCCACGAGAATTTTTTGATTGATGCAGGTGGCCGCGTTCGACCGCATGAATTTGCGGACATAATAAACGTAAATGCCGTTGCCGGGATCGTGTCGAATTTTCTTTTTCGATTCCGGCAATTTGCCGTCTGCGGTGACGATGATTTGATTGCCGCTGACCGACGCGACTCGGCCCGATTCTTCGGCGATGACCACGGCGCGCGAATCCCGCGCGACACGTTCTTCCAAACCTGTTGCGACTAGCGGCGCTTCGGTAATGAGGAGCGGCACGGCCTGGCGTTGCATGTTCGAACCCATCAAGGCGCGATTGGCGTCGTCGTGTTCCAGAAACGGAATCAAACTCGCGGCGACCGACACAAGCTGCTTGGGCGACACATCCATGTAATCAACTTGATTAGGCTCAACGTCGATGAAGTCGCCTTTGCGACGGCAGGTCACGCGCTCGGTTGTGAAATGTCCTTTGTCATCAATCGGCGAGTTAGCTTGCGCGACAGTGAATTGTTCCTCGCGATCTGCGGTGAGATAATCGAGATGCGCGGTGACGCGACCTTTTTCGACTTTGCGATACGGCGTTTCGAGAAAACCGAAATCATTCACTTGCGCGAAGGTTGCAAGCGACGCGATCAAACCGATGTTCGGACCTTCGGGCGTTTCCACCGGGCAAATGCGTCCGTAGTGAGATGGATGAACGTCGCGAACTTCAAACCCCGCGCGATCACGGGACAACCCGCCCGGCCCCAGCGCCGACAAGCGGCGTTTGTGGGTGAGTTCGGCGAGCGGATTAATTTGATCCATGAACTGCGAAAGCTGCGAGCGTCCGAAGAAATCGCGGATGACCGCCGACAACGCTTTCGGATTGATGAGCTTTTGCGGGGCCATCGTTTCCAAACTTTGATCGAACAAAGTCATGCGTTCTTTGACGAGACGTTCGGTGCGCGCGAGTCCAACGCGGCATTGGTTCGCGAGCAATTCGCCCACGGTGCGAATACGGCGGCTGCCCAAGTGGTCGATGTCGTCGAGCGAGCCTTCGCCTTTTTTCAAGCGGAGCAAATATTTCGTCGCTGCAACCAAATCTTCTTTGGTCAAAATGCGCGAGTCGCCGCCCTTGATGCCGAGCTTCTGATTGATTTTGTAACGTCCAACGCGGCCAAGGTCGTAACGTTTTGCGTCGAAAAATAATCGCTTGATCAAGGCGCGGGCGTTGGCGGCCGTTGGCGGATCGCCAGGGCGCAGGCGGCGATAAATATCTTTGAGCGCTTCCTCCTCGTTTTTCGTGGGATCTTTCTTCATGCACTTGATGACGATCCCGTCATCAACCGTCGTGTCCACCACGCGAATTTTCTTCACGTCCAATTCGGCGATCTGTTTGACGACCGCTTTGGAAAGCGGCTCGAAGGCGCGCGCGACCACGATGTTCTTATCTTCGTCAACAGCGTCTTCGACCAAAACTTTGTTCTGAATGTCTTCCAGTTTTTCCGCTTCTTTGACGGTGAATTCTTCAATGTCATAAAACAGCTTGAGAATGTCGGCATCCGTTCCGTAACCGAGCGCGCGGAAGAAAGTCGTCGTTAAAAATTTGCGGCGGCGTTTTTTGCGGTCGAGATAAACGTAAAGCATGTCGCTGGTATCGAATTGCGCTTCATACCACGAACCACGATCTGGAATGATGCGAAACGAATGGAGCGTTTTTCCGTTCGGATGTTGCGTCGCTTCAAAAGCGAGACCGGGCGAGCGATGCAATTGGCTGACGATGACGCGTTCGGCGCCGTTGATGACAAAGGTTCCTTGCGGAGTCATCAGCGGAAGTTCGCCCATGAAAACTTTTTCTTCCTTCGTCCCTTTTTCTTCCTTCAACAAAAAGGTGACGTGCAGCGGCGCGCCATAGGTGATGCCTTCGCGCAAACAATCGAGCCAATCGTTTTTCGGTTCGCCGATGTCGTAGCTGTGAAAATCCAGGACGCATTTGCCGTCGTAACTTTCAATGGGAAAAACTTCGGTGAAGACCGCTTGCAAACCGGTATTTTTTCGCGAGCGGGGCGCGGTGTTTTCCTGCAAAAAATCCCGGTAGGAATTGGTTTGCAGTTCAATGAGGTTCGGCGGAGCGATGACCTCTTTGATTTTCCCGAAGTTAATTCTTTCAGATACTTTGGATGGCATTTTGGACCTCAATGAGTGCCCGGCAACTCTGCCGGACGGTTATTTTAGAAACGACACAAGGCAAGTTTCCGCAATCGCAGAAAAACTCGCCGCTACTTCCGACTCTATTTTTTTGAAAAACGAAAACTGTTGGATAAATTCTTTCCGATTTTTGGGCTGAGGATTCAGGCCGATGAAAATTTTCACCGGCCTGAAATCGACAGAGCTTATTTGACTTCGACTTTTGCGCCAGCTTCTTCGAGCTTTTTCTTGGCGTTGTCGGCGTCCGCTTTGTTCGCGCCTTCCAGGACCGGTTTCGGAGCGCCTTCCACGAGCGCTTTTGCTTCCGCCAAACCGAGACCCGCTTTGATTTCGCGGACCGCTTTGATCGCGGCGATCTTTTTGTCCGCAGGAGCCGAAACGAGGATCACGTCAAAGGTGTCTTTCGCTTCAACTGGAGCCGCAGCAGCAGCGCCGCCGCCAGCAGACGCAGCCGCCATCGGAGCCGCCGCAGTCACGCCCCAGGCTGTTTCAAGTTGTTTCACCAAGTCAGCGGTTTCAATCACCGTGAGCTTGCCGAGTTGTTCCACTAATGTTGCCAGATCAGCCATAATTACTTTTGCCTTTCAGTCTCGTCGCGACCCGCGGCTGCGGATGGTTTCAGTTCACACGCCAGCAAACCGACGATTTACTTTGTTGTTGTTGTGTTAATCCATTTTCGTCGGCTAAAACGAAAAATGAAATTGTGAAAAATTTATTCCGCTTTGGCGGCTTTCGCTTGCAAGACGCGGGCAAGTTGAGTGGCCGGAGTGTTGAGCAAGGCAACCAGTTTGGTCGCCGGCGCCTGGAACACGCCCAAAAGTTTTCCGCGCAAAACTTCAATGGACGGCAAATCCGCCAGTGAAACGATGTCTTTGGTTTCGAGACGTTGATTATTTAGAAACCCAAATTTGATTTTTGGTTTCTCGAATTCAGAACTGAACGTCTTGATGACTTTTGAGGCGGCGGAAATATCTTTTTGGCCCGTGACGACGGCCAATTGGCCGACGAGAGTGCCAAGTTCAGGCACCCCCGCTTCTTTGGCCGCGAGTTTGAAAATAGAATTTTTGACGACGTGCATTTCCGCGCCGGCTTTGTTCAAACGTTTACGAAGCTCGGTCATCGGTCCCACTTTTAATCCGGTGTAATCCACGACCACAAAAAACGGCGAAGCGTTCAAGCGGCCGAGGTATTCCTTGCTGATAAATTGTTTTTCTGCGCGCATAAAAAATTTTTTTAAAATTAAGCTGCCGCCGCCAAAAATTCCCGCACATCAATCCGCACCGGCGGGCTCATCGTGGCCGAGAGCGTGCAACTGGTGATAAAAGTTCCTTTGGCGCTGGACGGCTTGGCCTTCGCAACGGCTTCGATGACCGCGCGCGCGTTGTCCACAATTTCTTCCGGTTTGAAATTCACTTTGCCAATCGGGACATGCACGTTGCCGGCTTTATCTATTTTGAATTCGACACGGCCCGCCTTGAATTCTTTCACCGCTTTCGCCGTGTCATCAGTGACGGTTCCGGTTTTCGGATTCGGCATCAAGCCGCGCGGCCCCAGAACTTTTCCGAGCTTGCGGACTTCGATCATCGCTTCGGGCGTGGCAATCGCGATGTCGAAATCGTTCCAGCCCTCGACACATTTTTTGATCAAATCTTCGTAGCCGACATATTCCGCTCCGGCGGCTTTCGCGGCATCAGCAGAATTTCCCGGGCGAGCGAAAACCAAAACGCGGACGGTTTTTCCGGAACCATGCGGCAGCGGAACAGTCCCGCGAACCATTTGGTCGGATTGCTTCGGATCCACGCCGAGTTTGAAAGCGACTTCCACGGTCTCGTTGAATTTCGCTTTCGGAAATTTGTTCAACACTTCGACGGCGGATTTGAGCGGATAAAATTTCGTTTTATCGACTAGTTCCAGCGCTTTCTTGAATCTTTTACTTGGTTCTTTAGCCATTTTATTTTTTTGCGGTGCGAACGAAGTTTTGGGCTTCTCCCGCGGTTGAGTTTTTTATCCTTGAATGTCAATGCCCATGCTGCGCGCCGTTCCCGCGATCAAACGAAACGCCGCTTCTTCGTTCGTCGCGTTGAGGTCTTTCATTTTCAACTTCACAATATCGAGAACTTGTTTGCGCGTGACTTTGCCAACTTTTTCCTTGTTCGGTGTTTTGGAGCCGGACGCAATGCCCGCGGCTTTTTTCAAAAGAATCGCGGCGGGCGGCGACTTGGTGATGAAGGTAAAAGATTTGTCCTGATAAACCGTGATGACGACGGGAATAATCATGCCGGCCTGATCTTTGGTCGTCGCATTAAATTCTTTGCAAAACGCCATGATGTTGACGCCTTGCTGACCGAGGGCGGGGCCGACGGGCGGAGCGGGGTTAGCGGAACCGGCCGGAATCTGCAACTTGATTTGTCCTGTAACTTTCTTTGCCATAGTTTTCTATAAAATCGTCATTAGCGTGTTCAGCGTCAAAGCGTCCGAGCGTCACGCTCTACGCTCATGACGCTCTCTACGCTCATCACGCCTTTTCCACCTGCCAATATTCCAATTCCACCGGCGTATTGCGCCCGAAAATATTTACCGTCACTTTCAGCTTGCCGCGATCCGGTTCGACTTCTTCAATCACGCCGCTGAAATTCAAAAACGGCCCATCGTTGATCTTCACCGTTTCGCCAATTTCAAAATTTACTTTCGGTTTTTCCGTATCTTCCGATTCAGAAATCTGCGATTTGATTGTCGCCATTTCTGAGGGCGTCACCGGAAGCGGACGTTCGCCGCCCACGATTCCAATTTTGCCCGGCGTCTCCTGAATGAAATACCACGGCTTATCCAAAATTCGTTTGTTGTCATCCAGCAAAACCATGTCGATATAAACGTAGCCGGGATGCAATTTCCGGGTCGTCACCGTCTTTTTTCCGCCGCGCACATCGACCACTTTTTCGACGGGCACCAAAACTTCTTTGATGAATTCGCCCATCTCTTCCTTTTTCAGGCGCTTCTCGATGCTCTCTTTGACCTTCTGCTCCTGGCCAGACAACGTATGGATGACAAACCACTGACTTTGCATGTGAAATCTTTTTTAAACGATGTGGCGAATAATCATCGCGAAAACAAAATCAACCACGACCGTGAAGCCGCCCAGCAACGCAATCGCCACCACCACCACTGCGGTGGAACCTTTCAATTCCTCCCAGCTCGGCCACGAACATTTTTTTAATTCTTCCTGGGTTTCGCGAAAGTAATTCGAGATGCGCAGAAACGCGCCTTTGCGCCACAGGATGATAAAGATCACCGCTGCGACAAAAATCCCGATGATGACTGGCAATTGTTCTTTCACGTTTTTCGCTTACCGATTTATTTTTTGAACGTCGAACATCCAACATCGAACTCCGAACATCCAATGACCTTCGCACTGTTCGACGCTTCCCCAACTGTGAACCTTAAACCTTAACCTTTGAACCAATTGCCTGGCGGAGAGGGAGGGATTCGAACCCCCGTTGGCTGTTACACCAAAGCGGTTTTCAAGACCGCCGCGATAGACCACTCTGCCACCTCTCCAGACAGTTAATACTTTGTAGTTGAGAGTTGAGTGTCTCCGCCCTGTCCATTACAAATTTTTCGTCCTCTCCGCCACTCTCAACTTTCAACCGTCAACTCTCAACTTCTTGAGTGGCACGGCGGGAGGGTCTCGAACCCCCAACCAACGGTTTTGGAGACCGCTACTCTACCAATTGAGCTACCGCCGTATGACGTCGAGTGGTTCCTCTGACGCACTAAATTTTTAGACGAAAATGGAGTCGGGCTTTTTCCCCAACTCCCTTTTTCTCGGAAATATAATTAAGCAATCACTTCACTGACCCGGCCTGCGCCAATGGTGCGGCCACCTTCGCGGATGGCGAACCGTTGACCTTTTTCCATCGCGAGCGGCGCAATCAATTCAATATCCACCGAGACATTGTCGCCCGGCATGACCATTTCAACTCCCGCAGGCAAAGTGCAAGTGCCAGTGACGTCGCTGGTGCGAAAATAAAATTGCGGACGATATTTTGTGAAGAACGGGGTATGACGTCCGCCTTCATCTTTCGACAAAACATAAACTTCCGCTTTGAATTTCGTGTGCGGCGTAATCGATCCGGGCTTGGCCAAAACCATTCCGCGTTCCACTTCTTCTTTTTTCGTGCCGCGCAGCAGAACACCGACGTTGTCTCCGGCCGTCGCTTTATCCAAAAGTTTGCGAAACGCTTCGATGTCCGTTGCCGTCGTTTTGCGAGTCTCTTTCAAGCCGACGATTTCGACTTCCGACATTTTAGCCAACTCGCCGCGCTCCACCCGGCCGGTCACGACCGTGCCGCGACCCTCAATATTGAACACGTCTTCGATGCACATCAAAAACGGTTTGTCGATCTCGCGAGTCGGCAGCGGGATAAACGTATCCACCGCCTCGAGCAAATCCTGAATGGCCTTTTCGCCTTCGGGTTTTTTCTCCAACGCCGCCGTCGCGCTGCCGCGAATGATCGGAGTTTTATCTCCAGGAAATTGATACTTGGTCAGCAGGTCGCGAATCTCCATTTCAACCAGATCGAGCAATTCGGGATCGTCCACCAGATCCACCTTGTTCAAATAGACGACAATGGCGGGCACACCGACCTGCCGCGCGAGCAAAATATGTTCGCGGGTTTGCGGCATCGGTCCATCCGCTGCGCTAACCACGAGAATCGCGCCGTCCATTTGCGCCGCGCCGGTAATCATGTTCTTCACATAATCAGCGTGACCTGGACAATCAACGTGAGCGTAATGGCGAGTCGGGCTTTCGTATTCGACATGCGAGACGGCGATCGTCACCGTCTTGGTTTCATCACGAACGGTGCCGCCTTTGGTAATGTCCGCGTAGGAAATTGCGGGAGCCAATCCTTTGGCATGTTGAGTGGCGACAATCGCGGCGGTCAAAGTCGATTTGCCGTGGTCAACGTGTCCGATGGTTCCGATATTTACGTGGGGTTTGGTTCTTTGAAACGCTTCTTTTGCCATTGCTATCTCCTGAGTTTATTTTGTTTTTATTGTTCGCTATTCGGCTGCAAAAACTGGAGCCCATGATCAGGGTTGAACTGATGACCTCGTCCTTACCAAGGACGTGCTCTGCCAACTGAGCTACATGGGCAAAAGCTAAAATCTCCCGACCTTTAAAGACGAAAAAAATACCATTAGCCCAATTCTTTTTACTCAAAAAGCTTTATAGGCTAATGATTTTAATCTCTCACGGCCCGATGACTGGCCGAGAACCTAAGGAAGATACCAGTTAGTGTCAACCGACTTTTTAAAATTTTTTTGTTGTTATCTTAATGGTGAAAACTTACCGCCGTTTCCACGCAGTTTTCGGCGGCTCTGGCAAACCTTGGGCCCGCAACGCCGTCCGAAAATGCATCTTCGCTACCTTGGGAAAATGTTCGGCTCCATGCTTCTCCAAAAATTCTTTCGCCGCCGCGTCCACCGCCGCCGAGGCGCCTTTCGGAAGTTTCATTCCGAATTGTTTTTCCAAACCGGCGAGCCGCGTGACAAATTCATTCCGCGCCAAAATCGAAGCCGCCGCCACCGCAATATCCTCCTCGGCCTTGTGCCGCTGCACCAATTCGATTTCCCGGCCCAGATTCATCAACGCTTTTCCGATCACATCCTTGCTGCTGGCAAATTGATCGGAGATCGCGCGCACGGGCGGCGGCTGCATCCGATGTTTTTGCCCCATTAAATTCTCGATTACTCGCGCGTGACCCCAGGCCAGCAGCGTGTTCACACTCCGCATTTTTGCGTAAAGACGGTTGTAGGCTTCGTTGCCAATCGGAACCACCGCCGTAACACAACCCGGCGTTTCGCGAATCAACTTTGCCAACTCAAAAATCTTTTTGTCGCTGGAAATATTTTTGGAATCACGAATGCCCGCCTCTTTCCAACGGCTGATGATTTTTTCGTTCACATAAACTCCGGCGACGCACAACGGTCCAAAAAAATCGCCCTTGCCGCTTTCATCAATGCCCAGTCGTGGGAGGAGCAACTCCGGATTCAACACCGCTTCGTATCCGAGTTTCGCTTCACCCAAAATCTGCGGCTCCAAAATAAACTCGACGAACTCCTGCGTTCCTTTCCCTTGCACGACAAGTTTTCCGCTCTCGTAAAAAACAACGTTCAACTTGTCTTTCGCCGCGGCAAATTTTGCGTAAGGCACTTCGCGAAATTCAAAATGATTTTCCCGCAAATATTTTTGCAGCGAGGCGGCTTGCGCCTCGGTCAATTTGCAGGTGTGGGAAGTCAGCGGTTTCAAAATAAAATAAAATTAAAAATTTTAGAGCCTGCTTGAAAACGGCCGTAGCCGCCGACGTGAGGAGGCGGAGGGTTTGGCACATCGTCGTCGCGAATCCGCCTTCTCACGTCGGCGGCTACATTTTCAAACAGAACCTTAGACAGCACTAGCAGAATGGATAGAATTCAAAATCGAAAAGTTCAAATCGCTTGCGGAAAATTTTGTGAAGTCTGTTAATTCTGTTTGCAAAAATCAGCGACTCGTCCAGTTGCTGCTTAAATGGTTTTCCCGAAACGCCCGCGATTTGCCCTGGCGCAAAACGCGCGACCCCTACGCCATTTGGATTTCCGAAATCATGCTCCAACAAACGCAGGTCAAAACGGTGATTCCATTTTGGGAGTGTTGGATGTGCGAATTGCCAACCATTGAAACTCTGGCAAAAGCGTCTTCGGAAAAAATTCATAAACTTTGGGAGGGACTTGGCTACTACACTCGCGCTCGAAATTTGCACGGCGCCGCGAAAATGATTTTGGAAAAACACGACGGAAAATTTCCGGAAAATTTCAATGACACACTCGCGCTGCCCGGAATCGGTCGCTACACGGCGGGCGCGATTTGCAGCATCGCCTTCCACCAGCCGAAACCAATTCTGGACGGAAATGTTATTCGTGTTCTCACCCGCGTTTTCGGAATCGCCGGAAATCCGCGCGATAAAAAGACCAACGAACAGCTTTGGAATTTGGCGGAGGAGTTGGTCGTGACTGCGAATAGACTACCGGGGTTTCGCCCAGGCGGGCAGGCGGGACGCCTGCCCTACTCTACTTGCTCACATTTCAACCAAGCTCTGATGGAACTGGGCGCGCTGATTTGCACGCCGCGCCAGCCGGGATGTCTCATTTGCCCGCTCCGAAAAACTTGCTTTGCCTTTCGCGAAAATTGCATCGGCCAACTCCCGAATTTGGAGAAGCGCGTTCCACCAACCAAACGAAATTTCGCGGCGTTTGTCCTGGAAAATGATGGACGCTTTTTTGTGCGGCAACGTCCCGCGAAAGTGGTCAACGCGCATCTTTGGGAATTCCCCAACATCGAAGTCACCAATGGAAAGGCTTTTTCAACGAATGAGATCTTCAAAACTCCTTGCGGCGCGAAACCATTTTTCACCATCCAACATTCCATCACGCGCTATCGGATTACGCTGGAAGTTTTTCGCGCCCGGCTGCGCTCACCAGAAATTCCAGAAGGAAAATGGTTGCGCGTTTCTGAATTGAGGAAGCTCGCTTTCTCCAGCGCGCATCGGAAAATTTTAGAACACTTAGCCGGATCATGCAGGTGAAACCACCGATTCACCCAGCGCGACGAAGCCGCAGCCAAAGTAGGGCAGCGCGTCTCGCCTGCCTGGGTAAAGGGGGAATCAGATTTGAAAGTTTCCCCTTGCGCCCAGGCAGGCGAGACGCGCTGCCCTACTTTCGGATGCCGCCAGGTGCTACCCAGTCACGCGCAGACAAGGCTGTCCGCGCTCCTAGATTTTCCAGCCTTTGCGATAATGGTGCTGAATAAATTGATCGGCCTCGGGACAATTTTTCGCGCGCAAAGTTTTTGTGTCCCACTCGATTTTTTTTCCGACGCGATAAGCGACGTTGCCGAGCAAACCGGCTTCGGTGAGCGCTCCACCGTAATCGAAATTGGAGGTCGTCGGCCCGCCTGTTTTGCAAGCTAAGATCCATTCCTCGTGATGGCCAATGGAGTTTGGAATGAACGGCGTCGGCGGGACGAAATCTCTGAAATCTTGTTCCGGCAACAGGCGATGATTTCCATAACTGGATTGCAGTTTTCCTTTTTCGCCAATGAACAACGTGCCGTCGTCGGGCCAACTTTCTTTTGAGCATTCGGGAAAGGGCGGACGTTTTCCACCTTGATACCAAACCAATTTCACCGGCGGTTTTGCTCCGCGCCCGGGATAATTAAACGTGGCGATCATCCACACCGGAACTTCAATCTCGTCCACCGGCGGGCCTTCCGATTCGACCGTCAGCGGAGAGCGCAAGTCCAGCGCCCAATGCGAAAGGTCCATGTGATGACAACAAAAATCGGTCATGGTTCCGCCGCCAAACACCCAATAATTTCTCCAGGTGACTGGTATGTAATTCGGGCTGTACCGAACCGGCTCGATGGGGCCGAGCCAAAGGTCGTAATGCAAGTTCGCTGGAACGGGCGCTGGCTTTGGTTTCCCCGTGTTGCCGTAAACTGCGCCGACCCAAACATGGACTTCGCGCACCTCGCCAATCGCGCCGCTCTTCACCAATTCCACCACGCGCCGATAATTATTACTGGCATGAATCTGATTTCCCATTTGCGTGACGCGGCGGTGTTTCTTCGTCAGTTGCGAAACGATTCTCGCTTCGGAAATGGTGTGGGTCAGTGGCTTCTCGCAATAAACATGGCGACCACTTTGCAAAGCTCCAACCGTCGCCACGGCATGAGTGTGATCGGGCGTTCCAATCACGACTGCATCAATATCTTTTTGCTCAAGGAGCTTGCGAAAGTCGTTGTAAGTTTTTGCGCCCGGATAATTTTTTCCAACCTTCGTTAAGTAATCGTCATCGATGTCGCAGAGCGCGACAATGTTTTGGCTGGAGACTTCTTTTAAATCCGCTCCGGCGCGATGTTCCACGCCGACGCAGCCGATGTTTAATTTTTCGTTGGGCGAAATTCTATTGCGCCCAAACGAACTGGCTTTGCCGATGAAAAAAAGTCCGGCGGCGGCCGCAGAACTTTTTCCGATAAACTGCCGGCGAGTGAATTGATTTTTCATAAATTTTTTACAACCTTTCGGAACCTGCGATGGAGCGCGGCGTTCACGCCGCTTCAATAAAATAGAACTCAAATGATTCGCGTTATCTTGAGACACTTTCGAGGCGAAGCGGCGTAAACACCGCGCTCCCGTTATTTTAATTTTGTTTTCATTTCTCCGCGCGGAATTTCCCGGACGTAAACATTTTTGAAATAGACCGGCTCGTGATGCGCCTGCAATTCAATCGAGCCAAACGGATAAATCGGTTTGTCGCGTTCCCAATAATTTTCCATCGTCACATCGTTCACGACCAACTCATTGTTCAGAAAAACGTGGACCTTTTCGCCCACCATCAGAATGCGAAACCGATTCCACTCGCCCGGATAGCGGTCGGCAAATTTCGTAGCGTAGTTTTGATTTTTCTTATTATTGTAAAGCCCGCCTGAGCCGAGATGTTTGGGGTCAACTCCGCCGCTGTTCGGTTCCCAGATTTGCACCTGCGGAGAGCCGCGCAGATAAATCCCGCTGTCGCCTTTCGGCGGGATTTTGAAATCAACCAACAACTCGAAATCGCCAAAATCTTTTTCGCTGCAAAGATTATCAAAACCTTTTCCGCGATTAACCAACTCGCCTTTTTCCACCGTCCAATTCTTCCGCATCATCTCATTGGCTTTGCTCTGCTCCCGCGCCAGTTCTTCGGGCGACATCTTCGCGCGCTTGGGCGGATCGGCCACCAGCCCTTTCCAATTGGCTAGATCACGGCCATTGAACAGCGCGGAAAAACCGGTCGGCGGAACGTTGTCGCGTTCGTAAAAGCGCGTCATCTCGCGAAGGCGAATGTTGCGAAATTGGACCTCGCTGTTGTGCCCGAGCAAAACGATGTGACCGCTCGGACGCAACATGCCGGGATGCCGCCGCAGAATTTCCGGGTCGCGCACGTCGTTAATATTTCCATCGACCACTTTTTTTCCGTTCAACAAGACTTTGATGTGGCGGCCGATGGCGGTGATTTCGTAGCTGTTCCATTCGCCGGGCGGTTTGACCGCGCCGCGTTTGGCCGGAAGAACTCGATAAAGCGATCCACAATTCTGGCCAACTTTTAGATGATCAAATTTGGAAGAACTGTCGTCGATGATTTGAATTTCGTTTCCGATGTAGCCGATTTGACCGCCGCCCAGGGGCGCGCGAATGCCGACACCGTTGTTCGCGCCGGGAGCCAATTTGAAATCCAATCGCAAAACAAAATCGGAATATTCTTTTTCCGAAAATAAATTTCCTCCGCCGACCGCCGGGCAGATAAGCACGTCATCTTTGACGAGATAGCCGGAATTTTTTCCTTCGAGCGAAGTCCATCCGTTCAGCGTTTTCCCATCGAACAAAGCGGTGAAATTTTGTTCCGCCGAATTATTTCGAGCCGTGCTGCAGCCGGCTAAAATAGAGACAAGGGCAAATGCGAAGAGGTAGTTTTTATTCATGATAAAATTGGGGTGTGGCCTTTGACGACTCATGGAAACCTCGGAACAGAATTAGCCCGCGCAACGATGGCGTCAATTCGGAATTCGGTGGTGTCTGGCATTGAGTGCGTCTTGAAATTGTCTTTCGAACTGGCGGCTGGAAGCCGCCGTAACCTGCACGCAAAGATGCGCGCGCTACGTAGCGCAGGCTTCCAGCCTGTAGGTTCGGGACTCTTCCAGTCCAGCGAAGAGAAGTGTAACGGGCGCGTAACCCAAACGAAACAGAAAGGAGCGCGGACAGCCTTGTCCGCGTGAATCCGGCGCGCGGAAACGCTCGGGTTCTAGTGCGTTTAGGAACACGCGGACAAGGCTGTCCGCGCTCCTTTCCATTTGCGAACACGCCGTCAAGATGCGCCGATCTTGCATCTGCCTGCAGCGTACTTATCTTTTCGCCATGTTGAAAATTCAGAGAACGGGTTGGATTGGGTTGGCGTCGTTGGCCTTTATTTTTCTCACCGCTTGTCAAACCGGCTCCGTTTCACAAAAAAAAGTTTTTTTATTTAACGGACATGACCTCTCCGGTTGGCAATCCCCGACCGGAAACTGGATGACGGCAAAATCTGTTTCACTGAAAAAATCAGAACCGCATTTGTTTGAAATCCAACCGGGCGAAGGCGTTTTGGTCAACGGCATCGAAGGACACGAGCAGGATTTAAAAAGTGTTTTTCAGCACGGCGATTGTGTGGCGCACCTCGAGTTTTGCGTTTCGAGCAATTCAAATTCTGGAGTGTATTTTCAAGGCCGCTACGAAATCCAAATCCTCGATAGCTGGGGCGTGGAGCATCCGAAATACGGCGATTGCGGCGGCCTTTACCAGCGCTGGAAAAATGAGCAGGGTTATGAGGGTCACGCGCCGTTGTTGAATGCGAGCAAACCCGCCGGCGAATGGCAAGCCTTCGATGTGGTGTTCCGCGCGCCACGTTTTGACGTCGCCGGAAAAAAAATTGAGAACGCCCGCTTCGTCAAAGTCGTCCACAACGGAAAACTGATTCACAAAAATGTTGAAGTGACCGGCCCAACCCGCTCGCCCGTTTTCAATGACGAAAAACCGCTGGGACTATTGATGCTCCAAGGCGATCATGGGCCGGTCGCCTTTCGGAATTTGTGGCTGAAGCAAATCGAAATCGAGTGAGCCGATTCCGCCCACAAAATTTTAGGTCGCCGGATTAAACGCAGAGGACGCGAAGGTTCACGCAGAGGTCGCAAAGGGGAGTAGCAAAAGGAAAAAAAACTTCGAGAGAAAAGGTTGCCCCTCTGCGAAAACCTTTGCGCCCTTTGCGTTAAAAACTGGTGGTCTCCGATACTCCGCCGTCCATAAATATTGAGGAACGAATTCTGTTCGTCGGTCCGCTATTTCAGGAGCGAGCGCAACACGGCCAGGTTAATCACGTCTTCGTGCAAATCTTTTGACTTCGGCGTTTCCAAACAGCCCGGCGTGTTTTTGAAACGCGCGTCGTTGACGATGTGACGAAACGCCTGCTGGCCGATTTTTCCTTCGCCGATGTGCGCATGCCGATCCACGCGCGAACCTAAATCCGTTTTGGAATCGTTCAGGTGAAACGCGAGAATTTTTTTCAAACCGATCAGCGAATCGACTTCCTCGATGGCCGCGTTCCAACCTTTCTCCGTGCGAATGTCGTAGCCTGCCGCGAAAAGATGCGCCGTGTCCAGACAGACGCCGAGCCGCTCTGGTTTTTTCACGCGGTCGAAAACGGCGGCGAGATGTTCGACCTTGTGACCGAGACAGCTCCCCTGCCCGGCGGTATTTTCCAACGCAATTTTCACGGGGGAAATTTTTGTCGCGGCAAAAACTTCGTCGAGCGCGGCGACGATTTGCTTCACGCAATTTTCTTCGCCGGAACCCAGATGCGCGCCGGGATGCAAAACCAAAAATGGAATTCCTAAATCCGTCGCGAAATTGATTTCCTGAATCAACGACTTGATGGACTTGTCGCGATTGTCTGAAGCGGGCGCGCCGAGATTAATCAAATAGCCGGTGTGCCCAAACACGCAGGAAAATTTCTGCGACGCGAGTTGGTTTGCGTAAAGCGCGAGGTCGTTTGGCGAATGCGGTTTGCCAAACCATTGCATATTATTTTTGACGAAGATTTGAATCGCTTCGCAACTGATGGACGCGCCACGTTCGAGCGCCGTCCAAACGCCGCCGGAAGTTGAACAATGCGCGCCTAATTTCATGTGGAAACTCGAAGGGATCGCCCGAACAGCCCTGACAATAGGCTTGGCTGAGTTGACTCGCTTCCAAATGTCTTCTGGAAATTTTCTGACGAAAGGGTCTTTTTCACAATGCTTGAAATTCGTTTCTACCCCTGCGTGGTTTTATTTTCATGTTACCAAAGACAACGTATTTGATTTTCGCCGGAGGCAGAAAAGATAAAACAAAAGAAGCGTTGAAGTGGTGCACCCATGAAGAGTTGAACTTCAAACCTGCTGATCCGTAGTCAGCCGCTCTATCCAATTGAGCTATGGGTGCGACCGCCGAATATCTTTTGCACGCCAACGGGTCAGAGGCAAGTGATTTCCGGTTTGTTCGCCTCCAAATTTTTATTGAGACAGCCTTGGGAGTATCTTACGCAATCGGCGGCAAACGGCACTGGCTCGGCGGCTACAATTTTCAATGGGCGTGGGCTTCCAGCATCGCGGCGGCCAAGCGGTTTGATTCTGTGACCCCCGGCTTTGGACTTTAGAGCCGGGGCGCGTGTTTGCAATCCGCTGGACATCTCCCAATCGGGAGGCAGGCCGTTTTCCAACTTGCAGCGACGTCTTCTATTCAGTTGCGTCGCGCAGGTTGTTTTGTTACGAACCGCGCTACCAGCAACCAGCGACAGGATCGTTTCATGGAATTTATACCTTCAATGGGTGGCCGTACTTTATTTGCTGGGGCGCTGGCCGGGTTGTTGTTGGGAACGGCACCGTCGCTGGCGCTGGCGGACGCGGCTAATCCCGTCGCGAACGAAATTCGCATCGTGGAATTGCAAGGCAAGGTGGAAATTTCCCCGGCAGGCGCACGCACCTGGGTGCTCACGCAAACCAATCAAGTCCTTCACGCATCCGACCATCTGCGGACGGGCCCGAATAGCCGGGCTGCGATAATTTTGTCCGGTTCAAGCGGGCAGAGCGTTGTCCGATTCGGGGCGTTGACCGAGGTTGAAATCCTGGCGGCGCAGCCAACCGAACATGCGGGTTTGCAACTCATCAGAGGACTTCTCTCCTTTTTCCATCGTGACAATCCGGGGCGCATCCGAGTGATCACACGAGGAGCCGTGGCCGGCGTGGAGGGGACGGAATTCGTCATGGAGGTTGAACCAGCAACAGACCGCACCACCCTTTCGGTAATTGAGGGCCGGGTAAGACTTGCAAACCCTCAAGGCACCCTTGTCCTGACTGATGGCGAGCAAGCAATTGCGACTCCAGGCAACGCGCCGCAACGCGCGCCGGGCTTCATCGCCAATAACCTTTTACAATGGTGCTTCTACTATCCAGCGATACTCGATTTGCACGACCTGCCATTGACTAGCGAGCAACAAACGATGCTGGGTGACTCTCTGTCGGCCTATCAGACCGGCGATTTGTTGGCGGCGTTGGCAAGGTACCCGGAGGGTGGGCAACCTGCCTCGGATGCTGAACGAATCTATTACGCGGCGCTGCTACTCTCTGTGGGTCAGGTTGAGCAAACTGAGGCGATGTTGAAAAAAATATCTTCGTCCAATCCCACCAACCGTCTATTCCGTCTCGCTAACTCACTTCACCAAATGATTGCCGCGGTGAAGGGTCCGCCTGCGTCTTCAACCTTCACCCCTTTGCTCCAGAACCGCGCCCAGTTACTCGCCACCGAGTTACTGGCTGACTCCTACTACCAACAATCACTGGCTCGACGCGAAACTTCGCTGACGAACGCGCTATCTTTAGCTCAACAAGCGGCTGCTACTTCGCCGGAGTTTGGCTTCGCATGGGCACGGGTGGCCGAGTTGGAATTCAGCTTCGGTCAGACCAGTCGAGCGCTGGACGCTTTGAATAAAAGTCTCGCGCTCTCGCCGCGTAACGCCCAGGCGCTCGCGTTGAAAGGCTTTCTTCTCGCCGCGCAAAATAAAATAATTGAAGCTATCGGCTGGTTCGATCAAGCCATAGCGATGGACTCCGCGCTCGGTAATGCCTGGTTGGGAAGAGGTCTTTGTCGCATCCGTCGCGGGGATATGAGAGGCGGACGGGAAGACTTGTTGATTGCCGCTGCTCTCGAACCGCAACGCGCTACGCTGCGAAGCTATCTCGGTAAGGCGTATGCGAACCAAGGCGACTACTCCCGCGCGACCAAGGAGATTCAACTGGCAACGAAGATAGACCCTGATGATCCAACGAGCTGGCTCTATTCCGCCCTGAACAACGAGCAACAAAATCGTATCAACGACGCTATCCGCGATTTGGAGAGATCGCAGGAACTAACGGATAATCGCAGGATATATCGTTCTGAATTTTTATTAGACCAGGACCGTGCAGTGCGCAGCGCGAATCTGGCTCGAATCTATCAGGACGCGGGGATGCCGGATGTAGCTTTTCGCGAGGCGGCCCGCGCGGTCAACAGCGACTATGCCAATTACTCGGCGCATTTATTTCTGGCGAACAGTTATCACCAACTGCGGGATCCCAATCTTGTAAATCTACGATTCGAGCCAGCGGAAACCAGCGAGTACCTGTTAGCCAATCTGCTCGCACCCGTTGGCGCGGGCATATTGTCACCCACGATTTCGCAGCAGGAATACTCGAAGCTTTTCCAACGCGATCGGTTGGGGTTCATTTCGGCGACCGAGTATCTGAGCCGGGGTAGTTGGGTCCAGCAAGGATCGCAGTTCGGCACCTTCGGCAATAGCAGCTATTCGCTTGAAGCATTTTACCGAACCGACCCAGGTCAACGGCCAAACAATGATTTCGCAGAAATGAACCTTAGCTTGCTCTTGAAGCAACAGCTTACGCCACAGGATTCCGTGTTCGCTCAGGTGGGCTGGTTCAACAGCCGAGGGGGAGATTTGGCCCAGCGTTACAGTCCGCGAACGGCTAGCCCAGATTTTCGAAGCAGGGAGGCGCAAGAGCCATCACTCAGCCTGGGTTACCACCACGAGTGGCAGCCGGGCGTACATACATTGCTGCTGGCGGGCCGGTTGCCCGACCGCTTTTCCCTGGTGGATTCCAACTCGCAGACGTTGGCCTTCGATCCGTTCGCCAAGCTGGCTTCCCCCATTTCTCTGATCGAAGACTACCACGCAAATCTGACCGCCTATTTCGTCGAGTTGCAACAACTGATACAGATCGCGCCAGGGCACGACACCATCGTAGGCGTCCGTTACTCACATGGCAGCCTACAAGTTAAGAGCGATCAGATCGTATCCTTCAACCAGCCGCCGAACTTCCCGGATCCCGGACAGTCGGCTTCGCTCCAGGACTTTTCGTCAGGGATGGAGCGAATGGGAATCTATGCCTATCACCGTTGGGAAATCATTGATCACCTTTGGTTGCAAGGCGGCGTGAGCTACGATTGGATCAAGCTACCTGAGAACTTTCTTTTTGCTCCGCTTTCGAGCGGCACGTTGACCAAAGACCAGCTCTCTCCGAAAGCGGGCTTGGTGTGGTCTCCACTCAAAGACACGACCATCCGGGTAGCCTATACACGCTCGCTCGCTGGCGCGTCCTTAGAACAAAGCCTGCGCCTCGAACCAGCGCAAGTGGCGGGCTTCACCCAGGCCTACCGGGATGTAGTTCCCGAAAGTGCGGTGGGGGGCCCTACCCCCGGGGCGCCCTTTGAAACCGTCGGCGTGGCGCTCGAACAGAAGTTTGAGTCCGGCATTTACTTCGGGCTAAGTGGTGAATTGATCAACTCGGAGTTTAATCGGATCATTGGAGGTTATTACTTGGATTTCGATCCGGCCACATTTACCTACTCGTTGCGTGGCCCGGCAAGCGCACACCAACATCTGGACTACACCGAAAAATCGCTTCTGCTCAATGCTAACCAATTGATTGGGCGCGATTGGTCTTTGGGCGTCCGCTATCGGGTAACTGAGTCCCATCTGGCGCAACGATTGAACACCGTCCAAGGTCCATTCCTTCCTCTGGTCAATCCTCCAGTAATCCGCGACAGCGTGCTGCATCAGGTAAGTCTGGATGCCAACTGGAACCACCCCAGCGGAATCTTTGCGCGTTTCGGCGCACACTGGAACCGCCAGGGCAATTCCGGCTATTCACCGGACGAACCGGGGGATAACTTTTGGCAATTCAATGCGTTCGGAGGCTATCGATTTCCCCGACGCCATGCGGAAATCACCTTTGGGGTGTTGAACTTGGCGGATCGCGACTATCGCCTCGAACCTCTTACTTTTCATAATGACCTTCCTCGGCGACGCACCTTCCTGGTGCGAGCACTCTTCAACTTCTGAAAATTGCCGCGTGGAACGTCCGCCAAGGTCACCGCGGATCGAGAGTGATAGGGTACGCTCCCGTCGGTAGATTGGATCGGAAGTAAATCGTGAACCGGTACGGATAATAGGCGCTGGCAGGAACGTTGGTATTACACGCGCTGTTGGTATAAGGAACTCCAAAGTAGCGCACGACTGTGTTCCTCTCAGGGTTGGCGTCGTAGGCCTTGCCTCCATTTCTGAAATACCAGCCCCCGGTTGGACTGCTTGCATTCGTATAACACACGTAGCCCACGTAGGGTCCAGGACAACTTGTTCCGCTACCATCAGGACCGGCGATAGGTGTGCCGTACACGACGGTCGGCGAGTTACCCCCGGTGAACATCATTAATTCCGCCATCCCGCTGTGTGTGGAAGAAATGAGATTCTTTTTATTTCGGGTCTCGATCAGCGCGCTATAAAAACCGACGTTGGCGGGGCCTACTTCCTTAACGTGCAGAACGGGCTTATCAATGTCACTCAAGCCGAGTAGTTTCGCGGCCTCCCGGTCAATCAAGTTGCCATTGAAGAACCAGCGGTAGGTTACACGTTGCGACGAGTGAATAGAATCCATGACTTCGAAGCGCGTCTCCGACCCGCGCCGAACCAGCTTGCTCTTCGGGTGCTGCTTTATATGGATGACTCCATCGCCTCCTCGTTCGTCATCACTGGGTTTGATGGACTGGCAGCCCGTAACGCCGCCCAGCAATACGCTCAATCCGAGGAGCGCGGAAAGATGAATCATTTGTGTTTTCATAGAGGTATCTTTAAACGATGTGTGGCCTGACCCTTTGGCACGCCCCGGAATTTTCTTCCCGCTGCGGCTGCTCAAAGGATGCCGACACGGATTTCTATACCGCGAAGGGATGATGCGTAAAGGGAAATATCGGACAGAGTTGCGAACGGGTGTGATTAAAAGTGGGTGAGGCCGGATTTGATTTCACCGTGCAGCCAAAGCGGGGACCTGTCCCCGCCGTCCAAAAAAAGGATAGTCTCCATTGAAGGATCGGAAAAATGCTGTTTTGTTTTCCACATCTCCTCTACTTTTCGAGCCTGGATAGCGTTTAACTGAATCGTGAATTTCAGAGCCTTCACCAAACATCAGGCCTTCAAGCCAGCACTCGGCGCAGTGCTGACGGTCGTTTGCGGTCTGCTGCTTTGGGGAACGCCGTTAGGTGACGCTTGGGTAAATGCGAGTTACGACTACTCGTTTCGTTTCGGCGCGAGGCCAGCGACCAATAAAGTGGTTCTCATCTTGATGGATAATGAAGCGCTTGATCATTTCGGACAAGCCAGGGACCAACCCTGGGACCGGGCGCTGCATGCTAAACTATTAAACAAACTGGCGAATGAAGGTTGTCCATTGGTGGTGATGGACACGTTCTTTCGTCAGCACGGCGAACCGGCGGCGGATGATGCATTGGCCAAAGCTATGCAACGTCTGCCTCGAGTCGTGCTGATGGCGGAGTTGGTCGGAGGAGAACATCCCGCGCTGCACAGCGTGCGACCCGTCCTGCCTGCAGAACTATTCCTTAGCGCGGCCAATAACAATTGGGGAGTTGCCTGGCTCGATCCAGACCTTGATTTGATCGTGCGCAAGCATTGGCCGTTCATAGCCGCCGGACCAGAATTTTACAGTTTGCCATGGACAGCCGCTAAGTTGGTAAAGCCCGGCTTAGGCAAAGTTCCGCAAGAGCAATGGCTGCGTTACTACGGCCCCAAAGGCGCATGGGTAAGTTTGAGCTATCCGTATGCGTTTGAACAACCGAGCAACTATTTCCGCGACAAGTTTGTCTTCATCGGCAATCAACCGAAGACATCGGTGCCTGGCGACGAGAAGGATGAGTTCCGCACTCCTTATACTCGTTGGACGGGAGAATCCGCCGGCGGTGTGGAAATTTTGGCGACCTCGTTTTTGAATCTGCTTAACCACGATTGGCTCCGCAGAGCCAATCCGTGGGTAGAGGCTTCGGTATTGGTCATAACAGGTATTATACTCGGCAGTGGTTTGTTTCGAATGAGGTGGGTCATGGCTCTTGGGATCGCAGCAGCGGCGGGACTGGCTATCACCATCGGCGCCGTTTGGTTAAACTACTTCACCCACTATTGGTTTCCCTGGCTGGTCATTGCAGGCGGGCAGGTGCCGTGCGCTCTGCTCTATCAAATAATATTATCCTATCGCGGGCCGGCGTTATCCGACTACGATTTTTACCATCGTTTTGGCAGCGGAGCATATGGAGAAGTCTGGCTGGTCCGCAGTTCCATCGGCCAATGGCAGGCGCTGAAAAAGGTTCTGCCCATTTCTGGCCTGGCCGATCCTTGTCATCGAGAGTTCCGAGGTATTAAGCAATACAAACCGATATCAGAGGGACATTCCCCTGAACTTCTCCGTGTTGAATTGATCAGTCGGCCAAAGCGAGATGGCAGCTTCTTCTATGTGATGGAACTGGGCGATGCTCTCACACCCGCCTGGGAGAAAAATCCGGCGACCTACCACCCACGCGATCTCCGGCTTGAATGCGCGCAAAATGAACACAACCGGCTCCTTCCGCGCGAATGCGTACGCATTGGCATCGATCTGGCGGAGGCCTTGGTCCTTCTTCACGGTCACGGATTGGTGCATCGCGACATCAAACCGTCAAATGTCATTTTCGTGCGAAGCCGGGCCAAGCTGGCGGACATAGGTCTGATTATCCAGATACCTCAGCCAGGGGAGGAAGTGACCCAAGTGTTCACCAAGGAATATGTCGCACGCGGAGAGTCCGTGGGAACCGTTGCGGCGGATATCTATGCTTTGGGCAAGTTACTGTTTGTGATCAGCACGGGGCGGCATCCGATCAACGAATGGCCGGACGCCGGGACGACTCTAATTGAAAGTGAAGCGTGGTCTGACTTAAAAGGATTGAATAAAATTATTTGTAAAGCGTGTCGGCCGCTCTGCCAACCCGGACAAGCGGAGAGTGAGCCACGGTATGCGAGCGCGGCGGAAATGCTCGCTGATTTGCGACAGGTCCAAAAAGAATTTGCCGAGGAGCAGACAAGAAAAATTTAAACGTGGAACATCGTAGAGCGAACAACGCTGGACGAAGCAGCGCACGAAATAGCCAATCGAGCTATGGGGGCGCCGCTGAATATCTTTTGCACGCCGACTCGCCCTAGGCCAGTGATTTGCAAAACGCCGGCGGCGTCGAATGAAGCGTGACAATCCTCCGGTAGATTTGTCCAATCATCGTGCAACTATTTGCCGAGAGCATGGACGCCGAGACAACCACTTCTCCTCTGCGCTGGGAATTCCCGGAGTTCGGGGCGTTTTACCAAGAACATTCCAAAGCAATTTATTATCTGGCCCTCCGCCTCTTGCGCGATCCTACCGCCGCGGAAGATGCCACTCACGATGTTTTTTTAAAAGCGTTTCAAAAGATGAATTCTTTTCGCAACGAATCGAACATTCGCACCTGGCTCTATCGCATCGCGATCAACCATTGCCACAATTTGACGAGCACGTGGCATAACCGTCACATCCAAAGCAGTGACGACGCCGCACTGCTCGAAGGCGTGTCCGCTCAACCGAATCCATTGCGCATTTTGGAAACGAAAGAATTGGGTGAGCGCATTCAAAAGACACTCGACGCGTTGCCGCAAGAATATCGATTGCTCCTGCTGCTCGTGGCAGATGAAAAACTTAGCTATGAAGAAATTGGCGCATTGACGGGCCAAACAAGCGACGCCGTTCGCGGCAAATTGCATCGCGCGCGCAAAACTTTTCAAATCCATTTTAAAACATCGGAGTAACCATGCCCAACGAACCTTCTAAATTGCGACACACCCAAAAACAGGAGTCAACCTCCGAACAAACTCAGGGAGAACAATTGAAAACTGACGCAAAAGAATTTTCGTCAGTCGAAGAGTTGTTGCGTCACGACGCCGCTCAAATCGCCGTGCCGCCCGCCGTCGCGGTGAAACTCAACAAATCTTTAGCGGACGTTCCAAAACCTGAAATCAAATCATGGTGGCAACGATTTGTTTCGCGCGAACGACTATGAATCCAAAGTCCGAAATCCCAATCCCCGAAATCCGAAAGAAGACCGAAATCCGATTACCGAAAATGATCTCTGGCCGGACGCATCTTGAAGGCGTTTTGCTCAAATGGAAAGGAGCGCGGACGTTCTCGTCCGCGCGAATCGGGAGGGTGGAAAACGTTAAGGTTTTTGTCGTCTTGAAACGCGCGGACGAAAACGTCCGCGCTCCGAAATGGTTTGAGCAACCCGCCCTTGATACCACCAAAATAGTGGGGCAGACATCCTGTAGGCCATCGGGGCTTCCAGCCCCAGTTCGCGGGCAAGATGCCAGCTCAGACAGGCTGGAAGCCTGCCCCACTACATCTCAGCGCCATTTTCGCCCTTCGCGCTTTGGATTTCTTTTGGATTTCGGATTTCGGATTTCGAGACCCAAACTTCTGCACGCATGACTCGCCTCGAATGATGACCCTTGCTGTGACAAATGATTTTCGAACGCACGGGCGGGGACGCGCTACGGTCGCCGAACTTCGCGCGCGACTGGCGCGGGCGAGCTTATCCGATTGCCAACTCTGCGCCCATCATTGCGGCGTGAACCGTCTGGCGGGCGAGCGCGGAATTTGTCACGCGGGTGCGACCGCCCGATTTTTTTCCGCGCAAGTCGAAGTCTCCGACGAACTGGAACTCACTCCCACTTTCGCCATCGCGTTGAGTGGTTGTGATCTCCGCTGCTCTTTCTGCATCACCGGAAAAGAAAGTTGGAATCCAAATGCCGGCGAACTATTGGACAAATATGAAATTACGGAAAGGGCGATCCACGCACTCGACGCCGGCGCGCGCACGGTGATGATCCTGGGTGGCGAGCCAACGATTCATCTGCCCGACGCGCTTGAAATCGTTTCGCTCCTGCCCGACGACACGAAACTGATCTGGAAAACCAACGCGCACGGTTCCGTTGCAGCGCGCGAATTTCTCGACGGCATTTTTGATGTTTGGCTGGCGGATTACAAATTCGGCAACGACGCCTGTGCGCAACGTCTCGCGCTCGTTCCGAACTACAATCAGTTCGTTCGCGAAAGTTTGTTTTGGGCAAACGAACACAGCGAATTGATTGTGCGACATTTGGTCATGCCGGGACACGCTGAGTGTTGTTGGAAACCAATTGCGGAATGGCTCGCTGAAAATTTGCCGGGAATAAAAGTCAACTTGCGCAGCGGTTTTTGGCCCGCATGGAAAGCGCGAAAGCATGTTGAACTGTGCGGAACAACTTCTCGCAGTGAAACAGAATCCGCCCTGGCAATCGCTCGCGAGTTCCACCTGAATCTGATTGAATGAAGCCAACCCAAAAACAATTTGAAGAAGGCGAGTTGCTGATTTTGGCTGACGGCAAAATTCTCGCCCACAACATCACGCGGGAAATGGCGGCGGTTTTGAGCGAGCTTGATCCAGAAAATGAATTGATGCGGCAACGCGCGACACAATTTCGGCCCCAAGCGTGCGGACTCATAACCGCCGACGTGAGGAGAACTTCACCGGAAATGGCCGGGCATCGTGCCCATGTCGCCGGAGCGCAGAGCATTGCTCTGCGGGTTTTCAAATCACGAACCGAGCGGAGCAATGCTCCGCGCTCCGGCGACATGGATCGGCGGACGGACGAAGACCTCGTAGCCGCCGACGTGAGGAGGCGGACGGACTGGAAGCATCTGTCGCAAAATCCGCCTCCTCACGTCGGCGGCTACCGTTATCAAACAGGGCCAAAAAATAAATGAAACTACAAAAGGAAATTGAAACGCTTATCCGCGCTCGTTACCCGATTCTTTACGTCGTTTCCAGTGAGGAAATGCGGGTGCAAAACATGGTCGTGGAGATCGCCCAACATCGGCAAAAGAAAGTTTTTGAATGGAGTTTCACGACGGGAATTGTTCCCGCCGGAACTTCGATTCAATCGCAAAAAAATCGCAACGCCGCGACCAAAGATCCGCTGACCGCCCTCGACCAGGTCATCGAACAAGTCGAACCGGCGATTTTCATTTTCAAAGATTTCCATCCATTTTTGACCCGAAATAATTTTGCCATCATTCGCAAACTGAAGGAAATCGCGATCCATCTGAAGAATAGTTTTAAGACGATCATCCTTGTTTCCCCGACCATGGAAATTCCCACGGAACTGGAAAAAGAAATTACGCTGCTGAATTTTCCGTTGCCGGCGCGAGATGATCTCAGCGCTCTCCTCGATAAAATTATCGAAGACGTGAAACAATTTCGGCAGGTGAAGATCGATTTGGATGAGACAGGCCGCGAACGATTGTTGCAAGCCGCGCTCGGCCTCACCTTGGGCGAGGCAGAAAATGTTTTCGCAAAAATAATTGTCAAAGATGAGCGCTTGAGCGGCGAGGATGTGAATGAAGTTTTCGCCGAGAAACAACAAATCATTCGCAAAAGTGGTTTGCTGGATTATTTCGCAACTGACGAAACCTTCTCGAACGTTGGCGGCTTGTCCGTTCTCAAAGAGTGGCTCGACAAACGGGCGGTCGCATTCACGGCGCAAGCGCGCGAGTTCGGTTTGCCTGCGCCGAAAGGGATTTTGATGCTCGGCGTGCAGGGCTGCGGGAAAAGTCTTTCTGCCAAAGCGGTCTCAACTTTGTGGCAGCTTCCCCTGCTCCGTTTCGATATGGGTCGAATGTTCAACAGCCTTGTCGGTTCGTCTGAAGAGAATGTCCGGCGCGCCATCGCTGTCGCGGAATCGGTTGCGCCCGCGATCCTCTGGGTGGACGAAATCGACAAAGCCTTCGCCGGTTCGCAAGGCTCTGGCTCAACTGATGGCGGGACGACCGCGCGCGTCTTCGGAACTTTTCTCACGTGGCTTTCGGATAAAACCGCGCCGGTGTTTGTGGTTGCGACGGCCAATGACATTTCGCAACTTCCGCCCGAACTGATGCGCAAAGGCCGGTTGGACGAAATCTTTTTTGTCGATTTGCCAAGTGAAGTTGAGCGCGAAGAAATTTTCCGAATTCATTTAGCCAAACGCAAGCGCGCCCCGGAAAATTTTGATCTCAAAGCGCTCGCCGCGTGCAGCAAAGAATACAGCGGCGCGGAAATTGAGGAATCGATTATCAGCGCCTTGTATGACGCTTTTTCCTCTCAACACGAACTGACCACCGAACATATTTTGCACGCGGTGCGCGAAACCGTTCCTCTGTCCAAAACGATGGACGAACAAATCAGTCGCTTGCGCAATTGGGCGGAAGGCCGGGCGCGAAATGCCAGTGTCGCGCGAAATTCCCCGAATGAAAACGAACGACGACGAATGGAGTTTTGATCCCATGGACCTCAAAAGTTTTTTCCTCGCGCTCAAAGACAACGGCAAGACCGGCGGTTTGTTCGTCGCCGTGTTTGTTGGATTCATTCTGGTGGGCAGCTTTTGGCAAATCGCCGCAGCCATTTTAGGTTTCGGATTATTGTTCTGGTTGTGTTTGAGCCTGGGTCGGTTTTTGGCTGGGAGAAAGCAGCCCAAAGAGAAATTCAAACCTAAAGAAATGTCGCGTAACGAAATCATCCGAGCACGGTCAAAGTTAGTGAAAGCAAAAAATTAAAATGAGCTGCGTTTGTATTTTAACTCCGGTGGTCATTGCGGCGTGGCCTGCGTTCAGCGCGGCTGTAGTCGCGGCCGCGACCTCGCTCGGTTACGTCGCCGTCGAAGAAACACTTCAAGTGCCCGCCTTTGAAAAAACCACCGACGCGCCGAAGCGAATCAACCTGGAAATCGAACAAAGCGAACTCGTCACCGGCCAACTGGCGCGCGACCAAAAAATTTCCGTCACTCGCGATGGCGTTGTGGTGACGTTCTCTCGTGATGCGCGCGGAAAAGCGTCGCTGTGCGTGGAAGGCCTGGGACACAGCGAAGCGTCTCTGCGCACGATGGGCGAAGAGTTGAGCCAACGCGTCGTGCAAAAATACGTTTATCAAAAACTCATGGAGGAAATGCAGAAACGCCAATTCTGCGTCGTGGAAGAGGAAACGACCGAGGATAATTCCATCCGCATGAAAGTGCGGCGCTGGGAAAATTAAATTTGTAGCGGCGTGTGTGTGTGCGCCGCAAACCACGATAATTTGAGCGGCGGTCACAGACACGCCGCTACAAATAAAAATTTATGCCCCAACGCGAATTTGACATCACCATCGCTCCCGACGGCAGCGTGGAATTGCACGTGCAAGGTTACAAAGGCAAACGCTGTCTCGAAGCGATGAAGCTGTTTGAGCAAATCGTCGGCGAATTAAAATCGCAGCAGAACACGAGCGAGTTTTACGAACCGGAAGAAGAAGTGCGCTACAACGCGGAGCAACGACATTGAATGAACAGCAATCCATCAGAGTTCTATCCACCGCGCGCAAATTGGTTTAGCGCGATTCGCGTGCGAAGCATTCGGCTCGGACTGGTTCTTCGCGCAATAATGCGTCCGATAAACTTTGGGCAAGTCCTGGGATCGGGCGACACCATTCTCGCGTTACTGCTGCCGGGTTATTCCGTGCGCCGCCTCGGTCTCCCAAGAATTGGCACTGTAATGATGGTGAGTTATTTTCTCTGCGGATTTGTCTTTCTGATTTGCCTCGGTTATTCCGTCGCCAACTATTCTTTCGGCCTGATGCTCTCGTTGCATGTCACCAGCATTCTTTTTCTGCTGCGCCGTTTAATTCCTGAGTGGACGGTGGTCGCTCGTCTCGCTGCTGCCATCTTTATTTTAGTGGCGGTTTCGGCGTTGGTTTATTGGCCGATTCGACGCGAAATTCAAAAAAATGTCATGCCCCTGCGCACCCATTCGCAGGTGATCGTCGTTAATACCCGCGCTTCATTTGAAAAATTGCGTCGCGGAAATTGGATCGCTTATCATGTGCCGGAAAGGTCAGGGAGTTTTCAAAACGCGCAAGCGCACGGAACTATTATCCTGCGGGAGGGATTTAGTTTCGGACAGATTCTCGGTTTGCCGGGTGACATCTTGCGTTTTTCCGAAACAAATTTTTTTGTGAACGATCTGAGTTTTGCTCGCGAAGCACGAATGCCGAAAAATACGGAAATGGTCATTCCAGAAAAGCACTGGTTCATCTGGCCGGATTTGGCCATGAGCTTTCAGAGCGATACGGCCGCCATTATGCAAGTGGACGGATTTCTGAAAAACAGAGCGCTGATTGCTCAAAGCAATTTTGTGGGAACGCCGTTCGCATCGTGGTTTTGGCGCAAACAAATCTTGCCATGAGCCGATTTAACAGTTTGGAATTTGGACAAAACTCCGAGGAGTTTGGATCGGAGTTGCCGGTCCATAAAGATGAGGATTTTTATATGGCGCAGGCGAAGGAAGCTTTTGCCTCAGCGGAGTTCGAGCAAGGTCTGCGTTCTTTTGCCAAGGTGCTGGAGTTTAATCCAAAAAACGCCGCCGCCTGGACTGGACAGGTTCGCATGTTGATTGAACTGGGCGAATTTCTCGAAGCAAAATTGTGGGCCGATAAAGCGCTGGAAAAATTTCCGACCGAGCCGGAATTGCTCGCGGCCAAAGCGGTGGCGCTCGGTCGTTTGGGCGATTTGAAAGCGGCGCTGGCATTTTCCGATGCGTCCATTGAAGAGCGCGGCGATACCCCTTACGTCTGGCTGGCGCGCGGCGATGTCCTGCTCGCGCGCGCGGAAAAACGCGCCGAATATTGTTTGCAAAAGGCGATCATTCTCGCGCCCGCCGATTGGTTCATTCAATGGCTCGCCTCGCGTATTTATTCTTTTTACAAAAAATTTTCTCTGGCTCTGAAACATGCGCAAGAAGCGTTGAATCTCAATCCGGGCAATGCCGTCGTCTGGGCCCAGTCCGGGCATTGTCAGTTGGCGATGGGTCTGATCGTTCTGGCGGAGAATTCTTTTGTGCAAGCGCGGCAGTTGAATCCGCATTGTCCCGAAGTTCATGCCGCGTTGAATACCATTTCAAACACCGGTCTCCTTTCCAAAACTTTTGGCCGTCTCAAACAACTTTTCGTTTCGCATGAGTCCTAAACTCGATTGCCTGCTCATCAAGGCCAGTAACCTCGGCGCGTCTGATTTGCATCTCATCGCGGGAGTTCCCGCAGCGCTGCGCGTCAATGGAGAGATCATTCTCGCCGACGAAGATGCCATGACGAGCGACGAGTTGCGTTACATCTCGGCCACGTTGATGAACGACGAGCAGACGGACAAATTCAAAAAGGAATGGGAGCTTTGCGTTTCAATTTTCCATGAAGTGGCGGGCCGGATGCGCGTCACTTTTTATCAACGCAACGGGTCGCCGGAATTGAGCATTCGGTTTTGCGGCGAAAAAATCCGCTCGCGGGAAGAATTAGGTTTGCCCGTGAAATTGGATGAGTTTGCGCGACGGCCAAACGGCCTTCTTTTAATTACCGGTCCGACCGGCGCCGGCAAAACCACGACGCTCAATTATCTGGTCAACCTCATTAACGAAGAGCGTCGCTGCAAAATCGTCACGATCGAAGACCCGATTGAATTTGTGCATCACAACAAACGCGCCATCATTGTGCAGCAGGAAGTTTTGACCGATACGCATTCGTTCAATCGCGCGTTGATCCACGTCTTGCGTCAGGACCCGGATGTGATTGTCGTAGGAGAAATTCGCGATCACGAAGCGATTTCCACCGCCATCACCGCCGCCGAAACCGGCCACCTCGTTTTGGCGACGCTGCATTCACCCAATGTGGCCCACGCTTTGGAACGCATCATCGGCGTTTACGAGGGAAACGCGCAGCGCCAAATTGTTCTGCAACTGGCCAACGCGCTTCAGGCCGTCATCGCGCAGGATTTAGTTCCGTCGGCGGACCGTTCCAAGCGCGTTCTCGCCTATGAAATGCTGGTCGCTTCTACCGCGATTCGAAATCTCATTCGCGAAAACCAACTGCATCAGATTGAAAACAGCATTCAAACCGGCGCCAAAGATGGAATGCAGTTGATGGACACGAGCCTCTACGATCTTTATTGCAAGTGCCAGATCAGCTACGACACCGCAATCAGCCGCGCGAAACATCCCGAGCGGTTCAAGTAACTTCTGCCCGATGGCTTTTCGAAGGACGTTTACTCCTTATCTTCCGCGAGCCGATCAGGAGATCGGCGTTCCGTTATTTCGCAAGATGAACGAGCGTAGTTCGTTCCTCGCAACGCCAGGCTGATGGATTTTAATCCGGTTGGGATGGAAGCCACTGACGAAATTTTGGGCAGTGATAAAAGATTTAAGACCGCACCACCCAAATATTTTATAGTCGGCTCGTCACAATGGCGATGCCCGCGCCCGCCGCAATGGCCAGCATCTTCAAGCGGTTGAGCCGGTGTTCATCGCTGCTCTCGAAAAGAATGGTGGTGGAGATGTGCAGAAAAATTCCGATGACAACGGCCATCAACTCGTGACTGTATTTTTCCAAATTTCCCGCGAAGTCGCTCAAGCCTGCGCCGAGGGGCGACATCAGAGCGAAGATCAACATCCAGATTAAAGCCTTGTCTCGCGCGACGCCGTTGTGCAGCAGCATCGTCAGCAGGACAATCGAGACGGGAATGTTGTGAATGATGATTCCGGCCAGGAGCATTCGTCCGGCATGTTCGTGACCGACATGACCACCGAGGGGCAGTCCTTCGAGCAAGGCGTGAACGCACAGGCCAAACATCATGCCCAACGGAACCTTTGCCGAATGTTCATGATGCACGTGGCCATGTTCGATGCCGTGCGAAAAAAACTCCAGGAGTAGCTGGACAAAAAAACCGGCGAGCACCAACAGGCCAATTTTGAATCCCGGATCAACGCTGCCCGAAAGAGCGGGAGTGGTTGCGCCGTAAGCTTCGGGCAAAAGGTGAAGAACAGTGATGGTGAAGATGTAAGCGCCCGCAAACGAAATCAGCATCTTGATCTTCCGTTTGTCCTGCGGCTGGAACAGAAGAACGATCACCACTCCGAGAGCGACGGACAGAAACAAAAGGAGATAAGTCATGTTGAACGCGCCAGAGATTGCACGGATTCAAAAAGATTTGAACCTTTTTTCTGGTGGACAAAAAATGCTTCTTCGAGGTTCCTTCTGGGTCATAGAAATTTATTGGATCGACTTGGTTCCGGGATTAACGCAGAGGCCGCAAAGGTTCACGCAGAGGCCGCAAAGCCAGATCGTAAAAGAAATTCATCTGGCATTAAGCTTCTTTCCTCTGCGTTCCTCTGCGAAAACCTTTGCGTCCTTTGCGGTAAAAATCGGTTGAATCCCCACGAAAAATATCCAGGAACAAAAAATTCGCGAACTGACGGAGAAGGCAGAAAACAAAAACTCCGCCTTTGAAACATTCAAAGGCGGAGAGAGAAAAACTTTCCCTGACTTATTTCATCAACAACATTTGCCGTGCGCGTTTGATGGAACGGTTGAGCTGACGTTGATAGTGAGAAGGCAAGCCGGTGTATTTGCGGGGAAGGATGCGGCCCTGATCAGTCACGAATTGTTTGAGCAAAGTGACGTTCTTGAAATCGAGCGCGTCGAACGTGAAATCGATTTTGGGCTTGGGCCGCGGTGTGCGGTTTTCGGTCGTTCCACTTTTGCCGCGGGCCGGTTTGTCTGTGTGAGTTTTGCGTGGCATAAAAATTATTTAATCTCGCGGTGCAGCGTGTGTTTGCGAAGGAACGGATTATATTTTTTGATCTCCAGCTTTTCGGTCTGGAGTTTTTTGTTTCGTGTCGTGGTGTAACGCGAAGGCGCCTTGCCCAACTTGCGCGCTTCGGTGCATTCGATTGTGATGATCTCTCTCGCCATAAAATTATTCTTTCTCTTTGACCGGTTTGTCTTCGCCTTCTTCCTCTTCTTCGACTTCGACTCCGCCGGCGCTGTCCACCGTGCCGAGCGCGCCCAATCGCCGCTGCCGCAACGCGCCATCCCGCTCCAATTGCGCCTGGGCTTCGACGGTGAAACGCGTCCAGGGAATCGCATCGAGCCGGACTTTCGGAATGGATTTTCCAGTCAACTCGCAGGTGCCGTAGGTATTTTTTTCGATCCGCTTCAGCGCCTCTTCGATTTCGTAAACCGCGTCCTGATCGGAGGAGAGGAGGCTGAGCGCAAAATCGCGATCAAAATTATCGGTGCCGGAATCGGCCATGTGCAGGCTGTAGTTGGACATTTCCTGCGCGGATTCTTTGGCCAGCCCGCTCATTTGCAGCCGCAATCGCTCGCGCAGTTCGAGCAAATTCTCATAATATTTTTTCCATTCGGGTTTCACTCTGACCTGGCCGTTTTTCGTGAGGTTGATGGAACGCTTGCCCAGAATGGAGGCAGAAGTGGCGGCGCTGGGGGTTTTGCTGCGATGCGGCGCGGGGGCGGCTTTCTTTTTCTTCGCTTGGACTTTCGTTGATTTCTTGGTTGTCACAGTTGGTTACTTGTCGCTTAAAAACTCTTCCGCTCTGGGATATTCCTCTTTCTCAAAATTTGAGAGTGCGCGAATCTAGCAAAAGAAAAATATTTTACCACAACAATCTTGAAAAATTTGGCGTCCAAAATTATGCCGATGTCCACAGGAAGGTCCTTTCTCGTAATCAACAGTCCAAGGCAAAGAAATAAGATAATCGTCTAACAAAGTTTCGTCGTCGTTGGCCAGCCTGTTTCACCTTTGACTTCGTGCCGAGGGATGACTATGAAGCCGCGTGTGAAGGGAAGCCAAAAAATTCTCGTAGTGGGCGTAGTCTTCTCGCTTTGTTTTATCTTCCAGTTTTCGGCGGAGGGCGAAATTTTTCGCGTGGCAACTTATAATGTGGAGAACTTTCTCGATGCGCCCGCTGGAACGCGCCCCGCCAAGTCCTCTGAAAGCAAAGCCAGAATTGTAGAAAGCATCTCCATCGCCAAACCTGATGTGATTGCGCTACAGGAAATGGGCAATACCAACGCGCTTTTGGATTTACGTTCTTTATTAAAATCCGCAGGCCACGATTATCCGCAATGGGAACACATCACGGGGCATGACACCAATATTCACGTTGCGATCCTGAGCAAGTTTCCCATTACGGCGCGCCGACCGCACACCAACGAGAATTTCTTGTTGAATGGACGGCGTTTTCAAATCAGCCGCGGATTTGCCGAGGTGGATATTCAAATCAACCCGAAATATTCCTTTACCTTGATCACCGCGCACTTGAAATCGCGACGGCCCGTTCCCGAAGAGGACGAGGCGGATTTGCGCGAACAGGAAGCAATCAAGCTTCGCGAATTGATCGACGCGCGGACTGCCGCTCAACCAAATATTCATCTGGTCGTTCTGGGCGATTTTAACGATGTCAAAGATTCGCGCTCAACCAAAGTCGTAATAGGTCGGGGAAAAACCGCCTTGTTCGATACACGACCAGCGGAAAGAAATGGCGACAATCAACCAAATCCCAACCCACGTTTCGCGCCGAGGAATATCACCTGGACTCACTATTACGGGAAGGAGGACACCTATTCGCGCATCGACTACATATTGATCAGCTCAAGTATGAAGAAACAATGGCTGCCCGAGGAAACTTTCGTCGTTACTACAACAAACTGGGGCCTTGGTTCTGACCATCGACCTCTCGTCGCGGGATTTATGGCGGAAGAGAAATAACGCGCTTCAAGGAGGAACAACCCGTCCCCCAAAGTCGAGTTGGAACGTTGCACATCTTGAAAGCAGACAGCCGTGTCTCAATCCCGGCCAGATCCAATTGAATTGAAATGGGGAGAAGCGGTTAAGAACTTAAAGCTTTTTCTATAGTCTCCGCGAGAGCGGCAGGATGAAATGGCTTTTGCAAAAAATTTGCCCCCAGCGGCAACACGAATTTGGTGTCAAGCATATCCGAGGGATGACCGCTGGAGTAAACCACCTTGAGGAGCGGTTTTTGGCCGCGGAGTTTTTCCGCCAGCGCGGCACCCGTCATCCCGCCAGGCAAACTGAGATCCGTCAGGAGCAGATCAATCGTCCCAGAATTTTTCTCCCACACTTCAGCCGCTTCATTTGAAGAACTCGCGGTTAACACGGTGTAGCTCTCCATGAGCAAAATTTCCCGAATGAGATCAAGCAGATCTGTTTCGTCCTCCACGACAAAAATCGTTTTATTCATTATTCGGAGGGAAAAACATCTGGCTCGGACCAGCGCCACAAACGCGAATCGATTTCGCCAAGCCAATCGGTAGAAAAGTTTTCAATTCAGGAGCGGTAAGCAAACGATTGGCCACCTATTGAGTGATGTGCGAAAAACATTCAACCGCTTTAAGCCTGTGTTCATCAGGATTGGCAATTCTCCCTCAATCCACTATCAACCAGCCCATGGTCGAATCGCAGGAGAGTTTGGGAATCATCGCCGGAAGTCGTTCGCTCCCGTTGGAACTGGCCAGGCAAGCCCGCAACGGTGGAGTTAAGCGGCTTGTTGCTGTCGCCTTTGAAAATGAAACCGATCCAACCCTCGCGAAATTGGTGGATGAAATCATCTGGCTCAAAGTCGGCCAGCTTTCCAAAATGATTTCCGCCTTTTCCAGCCGCGGGATTTCGCGCTGCGTCATGGCCGGGCAAAT
>JBBQRQ010000014.1:0-68350 GCA_038214755.1 Verrucomicrobiota bacterium | reverse complement strand
CAATACCGGTGCTGGGGTGTGTCTGGCCCCGCCGTACAAAAATTTGGTCGCGCCGCTTCTTCCCCCGCCCCAATTTTACGTTAAATATTTTGCGGCGGACACAGCCGCGCCGCTACAGGAAAATAAATTTGCGGCGGTCATAGACGCGCCGCGACAAAGAAAAAAATTATGAACAACAACAATGAGCACTCCTTCGACAACAAATTCACGCGACGTGATTTTTTGAAAACAACTTCCACTGCAGCTATCGGCGCGACTTTTGTCAGCGGTCTGGGTGGAAAAGCGTTTGCACGAAACGACGACCTGTTGAAAATCGCACTGATCGGTTGCGGGGGGCGCGGCTCCGGCGCGGCGGGACAGGCTTTGAGCACCAGTGGAAATCTCAAGCTGGTGGCGATGGCGGACGCCTTCCAAAATCGACTCGAAGAAAGCCTTGCCACTTTAAAAAAACATCACAGCGAAAAAATCGATGTCCCGCCGGAACATCGATTCGTCGGTTTCAATGGCTACAAAGAGGCGAGTGCGCTCGCCGACGTGGTGATTCTCGCGACGCCCCCAGGATTTCGGCCGATTCATTTCGAAGAAGCGGTGCGCCAGGGCAAACACATTTTTATGGAAAAACCGGTGGCCGTGGACGCGCCCGGCGTTCGCCGCGTTCTGGCCGCCGCCGCAGAATCGAAAAAGAAAAATTTAAAAGTGGGCGTGGGTTTGCAACGCCGCCATCAACCGGGCTACATCGAAACCTTGCAGCGAATTCACGACGGCGCGATTGGCGATATTGTGGCGATGCGGTGTTATTGGGACGGATCGACGCCGTGGGTTCACACTCGCGAAGACGAAGAAAAAAAAGCCGGCCGCAAGCTCACCGAAATGGAATATCAAATGCGCAATTGGTATTATTTCAACTGGCTCTGCGGCGATCACATCAACGAACAGCATATCCACAATCTCGATGTAATTAACTGGATCAAAGCCGGCCACCCGGTGCGCGCGCAAGGAATGGGCGGGTGCGAAGTGCGCAAAGGGCCGGACTACGGCGAAATTTTCGACCATCATTTTGTCGAATTCGAATACGAGGACGGTTCGCGGCTTTCGAGTCAATGCCGGCACATCAACAATTGCTGGAACAGAGTTTCCGAACACGCCGTCGGCAGCAAAGGCTCGGTCGATCTCGACGCGGGCGGGCGCTGGCAAATAAAAAACGGCCAGACGTGGAAATTCAATAACGAGAATCAACCCGACCCATATCAACAGGAGCACGATGATTTGTTTGCGGCGATTCGCAACGACCAGCCCTACAATGAAGCCGAGCGCGGCGCGATCAGCACGATGACGGCGATCTTCGGGCGGATGGCGACGTACTCTGGCAAAATGTTGGAGTGGGAGGACGCCCTCAATTCAAAGATTGATTTGATGCCGAAAACTTTTGCGTGGGACGCGATTCCACCGGTGCTGCCAAATAAAGATGGGCTTTATCCCATCGCGATTCCAGGGAAGACGATCACGGTTTAAGGCGGAACCAGTTAGTAAAAGATACGCTCGCCCTCACACCCCGGCCCTCTCCCCCGCGGAGAGGGAGAATCGTTTTCGGCCTGTTCGGAATCCGAACACGCTCGGTGGGCTGGCAGTTTCTTCTGCGAGTAATCTGAAGGCGGGAATAAGACAACAAACTCGCGAACGTTCGAGAGAGGCAATCGCTATTCCCTTTCCGCGGGGGAGAGGGACAGGGTGAGGGCGAGCGTAAATTTCTAAACCTAATTTCCCCCCGACAATCGCGCTGCCCACGACAGTTACTCGTAGAAGCGTTTGAATCCTCGCGACTCAAAGGCTTTAATTTTTTCGTTCGGCTTTCGCACGAGATGCATTTCAGCGCCGGAAGTTTTTTGAATTAATTCCAATCCCTTTTTCGGACCCAACACACTTGCCGCAGTGGCGAGACTGTCCGCCGTGATGCAATCTTTCGCGACGATGGTGACAAGGCTGTGATCGGTCAAGCCGATGCCCGTTCGCGGATCGACAATATGCGAGTAACGTTTGCCACCCATTTCCAAATGTTGAAAAAGATCTCCCGACGTAGCCAGCGCGCAGTTCTCCAGCGACACAAATTTTTTTGGCGGCGCGTCAGGCGTGTCCAGTGGCGCGATCTCAATGCGCCAACCTTTTTTTCCAGGAGGAGAATCGCTCACCGCCAAATCTCCGCCGCCGGAAACGAGCGCGGAACGAATTTTGTTTTGTCGCAAAATTTTTAACGCCTCATCCACCGCGTAACCTTTGGCGATGCCGCCCAAATCCAATCGCATGTTCGGCGTCAGCAATTTTGCCGTGTGCTTTTTCGGATCGAGTTGAAGGTTTTGATATCCGACGGCAGAGCGCGCTTCCTCCAAACGCACGGTCTCGGGAAGTTTTTTTTCACGACGCGCCTTTCGCCAAAGATTGACGAATGGCCCCACGGTGATGTCGAAAGCTCCCTCGCTCTTGACCGCCATACTTTGCGAGCGACTCAGCACGAACCACAAATCCTCGCTCACTTTCACGGCCCGCCTGCTGCCCGACGTTTGCGAAAGTTTACTCAACTCACTCTCTGGATCGTAGTCGCTCAGAATGTCGTTGAGCTGTTGGATGCGAACGAAGGCAGCGGAGGCCGCGCGGTCAGCCTGAGACTTTGTCGCCGCATACAGAACAATGCGGAACGGCAGACCCATTTGCGGCTGGATGAATTCGTAGCGGGAAAGTTGTGCCGAGTTATCGAAGTGAGCGCACGACGAACTCAGAATTAACGCAACCGCGACAAAGAAGTTTAAACGCACGGCAAAATATTTTAACTTTCCAGAATCGCCATCGCGGAAGCGTGTTGCTCGGTGTGACTGAGAGTCAAATGGACAATGCGCGCTCCGCGTTTTCGCAAAAGTTTTTGGGCGGCCTCGTGCAAAATCACAAACGGCTCGCCGCTTTCCTTGCGGCCCACTTCGAGATCCTGCCAGCCGAGTTGCGCGCCAATCCCGGTGCCGAACGCTTTGGAAATCGCTTCCTTCGCCGAGAACCGCGCCGCCAGAAAAGGCGCGGGACGTTTGTGCGAAAGGCAATAAGCAATTTCGTCGGGACGCAAAATTCGCTGGAGAAAACGGTCGCCAAACTTTTCAAATGACGCCGCAATGCGCGCGACTTCGATGATGTCAATGCCGGTGCCGAGAATCATGTTTCGCCTGTTTCCAGCTAAGTTTTTTTCCAGTCGCGATTTGTCCCTGATGAAGAAATGTTCGGATCAGTTCTCCTTCACCACACACTGTCATTCCGGAAAATTCCTCGAACCACTTTCCGTTGGGAACCTCCGGCTCGGTTTTGAGCCAAATCCGCGATCAAGCCGAAATGATGAACCGAAATATTTCTTTGTTTAATTCGATCGAGGAGATGCGCCAAAAGTTGTGGGGGAATGTTTTGGCGGCGAATGCGTGGCATGTCATTCGCCGTAAAAACCTCGAGTAATTTCCGCCTTCAAACTGTCCACTTCAGCGGCGTCGTTGGAATCGACCATTCGTTGGGCAAGGGCGGACAGTTCTCTTCCTGAAAGTTGACGGTCCCGTGCCAGCTCAAAAGCAAATTGAATCACCCGCGATTGTTCCCCGCGGGGCAACTGTTTGATTTCATCAATCACGTCGATGGCGGTCATAGGGAAATGGTAACGAAAATTAGCCGATCTGCAAAATTCTTTTCACCCGCGATAATCGTTCATCAAAGTCAGCATCTCTTTCACCGCCTTTTCCAGTCCCACAAAAACGGCGCGGCTCACGATGCTGTGGCCGATATTTAATTCCACCAGATGCGGCACAAGATGAAGCACACTGAGATTTTCGTAATTCAATCCGTGACCGGCGTTGACTTGCAGGCCGAGTTCGCGCGCGAGATTGGACGCAACGACCAATCGCTCAAGCTCTTGGTTGCGTTCCCGTTTGTCGTGAAATTTCTCCGCGAATTGTCCCGTGTGCAGTTCGATGAATTGCGCTCCGGTCCGCGCCGCCGCTTCGACCTGCGCCAAATCGGGCGCGATGAAAAGACTGACTTCAATTCCGGCGTCGTTCATTTTTTTTCGCGTCTCGGTCAACGCTTTTTCATGCGCGACAACGTCGAGTCCGCCCTCGGTCGTCACTTCCTGTCGCCGCTCGGGGACAAGACAAACGATTTCCGGTTTCACTTTCAGCGCGATGGAAATAATTTCCGGCGAATTCACCATCTCAAAGTTCAATCGCGTTTTGATCACTTCACGAAGTTTCCAAATATCGTGGTCCTGAATGTGACGGCGATCTTCGCGCAAATGCGCGGTGATGCCGTGTGCGCCCGCCGCCTCGCAAATTTTCGCCGCTTCACTCGCGTCGGGTTCTCCGTAGCCTCGGCCGCGATAGCGCGCTTCACGCAACGTCGCGACATGATCGATGTTGACTCCGAGTTTGAGCATGGCTGGCTACGGCTTTTTTGGCGGGGATTTTCCGGCGGGAACGGTTTCCGCCCCAGGCACAGTGACGAATGGATTGATCGAAGGAAAATTCGGATGCGCCAGCCAATGTGAAAGCAAAACCAGTTCGAGGCTGTTCAGTCCGATGGGTGATTTGCGCACGAGATTCAGTTCGTTGGGCGCTTTGAAGGTCACTTCGGTAATGGTGTTTCCCAACAGCGGGCCGATGGCGCGGAGCCACAGTTGTTCGGGCACTTTTGCGGCGGTATATCTTTTTTGCCCGGGATTTTTTCCGAGGAAAAGTTCTCTGGAAAAAAATGGAAGCATTTGGCTCAGGGACAGCCATTGGCCGAGTCGTGTTTCCGTTATTTCCCAATCGTAGAAAACCAGATCGTTGCGTCCGACGATTTGGCTGAACAATTCCGCCGGCGGATTATTGGTGCTGGGCACGACCGGAAAAATTCCGCCCAGCAAAAGCTCCTGGCCATTCGTCGGTTTGGCCGGACTCAAAAAGGGAACGATGATCGGCAAACCTTTCCAAAAAAGATCCACGCGATTGCTCGCCACTTCGAGCGTGCCACCGTCTCGTTGCCGCAAGGTCTCATTGAAAGCAGCGGCCAATTGCGGCGCGTAAATTTTCGAGATGTTCGTCGCGTTGCTCACGGGCAAAGCGACGTAGGAGAGAAACGGCATCTGCGACAACGCCCAGAAATAAAGCTGGTTCGTCAGCGGATTGGGTTTGAGTTGCAGGAGTGAAAACGACGGTTTGAAAAAGGGCGCAGGATTTTGCGCTGCGGTGAAACTGATCAATGGATCGCGAATGACGTGCGTCGGAATTTTCCACGGGGCGGATTTCCAGTCGATCTTTTCGGGATAGGTCGCGCGAATCGTCGTGCGCAAATCTTCCCCGCCGCGACTCGCGATTTTCATTTCCGTCCGCGCGGTTTTGAACGGAGAGAAATTCAAAGGCAACCACGGGTGAAGCCGTGGCCAATCCACGTCTGCTTCGAGCCAATTTGTTCCAGAGGTGGATTTTTTTTCGATTCGCTTGATGAAATCCGATTGCTCCTCGGAGTGCTCTCCTGCGATGAAAACAAACGTCCATTTGCCCGCGCGCGTAAATTTAACAAGGTTGGTCCCGCCATTGATTTTCGTTTGCCATCCCGAAGCTGCATCTGTTTTGAACGGCGATGGTTTCTCTTTGACCACGCGAAGCAAGTTCGTTTCCCAAATCCGCGCACGCGTTTCGTTCAATCGCACTGCTAGAAAAAACTCCAGCCCGGATTGGTGACGAAGCTCCGCCCAGGATTCCGCCGCGAGCAAATCGTCGAACAAAGGACGGAGGAGCGCGGCGTTATTTTTATCCGATGAATTTGCGCCGAGAATTTTTAACGAGGCTCGCGCCAGTTTTTCCACCACGTCGTTGCGCAGGGTGACGCTTTCGGGCATCGCCCAAATCTTTCTGAGCTTGGCCGCATTCGTGTTGCCCGCCAGAGCCGCGCCGCCCACAAAATGATAGCTCGCCAGCGGATGATCGGACGCGGCGAAAAGTTTTGTGAAAATTGAAATCCCAAAAACTAAACAAATGAACATCACCTTTTTCATGCGGCGCATTGGAGTGCCAGAGAACGTTGGCGTTGGCAAGCCAACCGGATTTCGCGAATTGCGCTGTCTTGCCAGGGAGAGCATCGGGTTGTGTGGGGATTCCGAGAAAATCACAGAGGTACGGAGGCACAGAGCAAAAAAAAGAAATCGTCCCGCCCCTTCTCTGTGCCTCTGTAGTTGTCTTTTCTCAAGAAATTCATTGCCAATCGCAAATTGCCCCTGCTTCATCCGCCGGTGCGCGCCGCCACGTTTTTCAAATATTTTCTCCCCGTTATCATTTGGATGGGTTTGATTTTCGGCGGATCAACCGACTTGGGCGCGCCGCGAAACACCTCCCGGCTCATCGGCCCCATTTTGCGCTGGCTCAATCCGAACGTGACCGATGTGACCATCAACCGCGTCCAATTCATTGTTCGCAAATGCGGTCACGCCGCCGAATATGGAATTCTGTGTCTTCTAATTTGGCGAGCGATTCGAAGCAAATCTCCCACTGCCGCCCGACCGTGGAACTGGCGGGACGCGCGTCTCGCCATTTTGTTTTCCGCCTGCTACGCCTCGACCGATGAGTTTCATCAATATTTCGTCGTGTCGCGCGAAGCCTCTCTCCGCGATGTGCTGATCGACACGGGCGGAGCAATCGCGTCCATGTTTTTACTCTGGGAAATGGGTCGCTGGTTTAAACGTTGGTAACTCAAGTGAAACGTCCGCTCGCCATTGTGGCGCTGGTTTATGTCGGCGGAATTGTCCTCGCCGAATATTTCTCTCTGCCTTTGCCTTGGCTGTTTCTGATTTCTTTTTTCCTGGTCGGTATCGCGCTCACCTTTTCTCCCGCTGGTCCCATTTTATTTTGGCCAGCCATTTTTTTGGTCGGCTGGACCAACGCCGTTTTTCACACCGAAATCATTTCTCCCTTCGATCTGCGGAAACAAATCGGAAATCGGATCGAACTAGTGACCGTTCGCGGAAAACTTTGCGCGACGCCCCGGCAAAAAATTTTCATGCGCGACGAGGAGGAATCGTGGCGCTCCATTTCCAAAATCGAAACGGATTTTTATTTCAAAAATGGTCAGTGGCATCGCACCTTCGGAAAAATTCTCGTCACGACGCCCGACACGCTTTCCCGTAATTTTTTCGGCGGGCAAACCGTCGAGGTTATCGGCGTGCTCCAACGCCCCAAATCAGCCGTGGCAGAGGGCTTGTTCGACTACCGGAATTATCTGCGCCGCCAGGAAATTTATTATCAACTCACCACGACTTCGACGAATGACTGGAAAATTCTCGATGAAAAAAATCATTCCAATACTCCGCCCTTCTCCGACCGATTTCTGGCGTGGTCGAAAAAAACTTTGTCCCTCGGTTTGCCCGAGGAAGACGAATCGCTCCGCCTGATCTGGGCGTTGGCGCTCGACTGGAAAACCGCTTTCACCGTCGAAGCCGAAGAGCCTTTCATGCGCGCCGGCACCTACCACATTTTCGCGGTCGATGGTCTGCGCATTGCCATTGTCTCGGGAATTTTGATCGTTCTTTTTCGCGCACTCCAAATTCCGCGCGGCCTCTGCGGTTTGCTCGTCATTCCACTGATCTGGTTTTACACCGGCGCGACCGGCTGGCCGGCCTCCGCGATCCGTTCCGCCATCATGATGACCATCGTCATCATCGGCTGGTCGATCCATCGTCCAGGCAATTTATTGAATTCTCTTTTCGCCGCCGCCTTTCTTATTTTGCTCTGGCAACCGCAACAACTTTTCCAGGCCGGATTTCAGCTTTCATTTTTCGTCGTGCTTTGCATGGCGCTCCTTCTCCCGCCGCTGGAAAAATTTCACAAACGTTTTTTCAAAACAGATTCGTTTTTGCCGGATGGACTCCGGCCCGCGTGGCGACAGCAACTCAATGGGACGATTCACTTTTTCTCCGGTGTGCTGGCCAGTTCGGTCGCGGCCTGGCTGGGTTCGATTCCGCTCTCCGCTTATTATTTTCATCTTTTTTCGACGGTGAGCGTGCCCGCCAATTTTCTGGTCGTCCCACTGACGATGTTGTTGCTGATGAGTTGTGTGGGCAGTTTGGGTTTCGGCTGGTTGCCCGCCGTGGCCGAGCTTTTCAACCACACGAATTGGTTTTTGATGAACTGCATCATCGACCTCAGTAAATGGTCGGCTGATTTGCCCGCCGGATATTTTTATGTCTCCACGCCCGCACCGATCACTATCGCTTTCTCTTACCTTTTGCTGCTGACGATTTTGACCGGCTGGATTTTTACCTCGCGCTGGAAATGGTGGGGCATCTTCGCGATTTCCATCACCGCGCTCGTTTGGATTTTCCATTGGCAAAGAGAATTAACCACGACGCGCCTCCACATCCTTCCGCTCAATGGTGGCGAATCGGTTTTCGTCGATGTGCCAGGGCGCGCCAACGATTTGCTGATCGATTGCGGCAATCAAAGCTCCGTGGAGTTTGTCACCAAACCTTTTCTCCGCGCGCAAGGTGAGAATCGTTTGTCGCGACTTCTTTTGACTCACGGCGATTTGAAAAATGTTGGCGGCGCAACCAATATCGTTTCCGATTTCAAAGTGGAAAAAGTTTTCGTCAGTCCGGTCAAATTTCGCTCGCGTGAATATCGCGTGATTGAAAACTGGCTGGGAACAATTCCGAATTTAAAAGTGCAAATAAACCGAGGCGGCCAAGTCGGCCCCTGGAAAGTTTTGCATCCCGATGCCGGTGATAAATTTTCGCAGGCGGACGATGGCCCGATTGTTTTGCGCGGCGAAATTTTGGGGACGACATTTTTGTTTCTTTCCGATTTGAGCCGCGCTGGACAAAACCTTCTCCTGGAGCGCGACAAAAATTTGAAAGCGGACATTGTCGTCGCCGGGCTTCCTCGCGAGAGCGAACCTCTAATCGATGCGTTGCTCGACGTGGTTCAACCTCGAATCATTATTGTCACCGATGCCGAATTCCCCGCGCAAGAGCGCGCCTTCCGCAAACTGCGCGAACGATTGGCGAAGCGAAATGTTCGTGTCATTTATTGCCGGGATTCCGGCTCGATTACCTTTTTAATTCGTCCCGGCCACTTGAAAATGAAACTGGCCAGGCCGGAAAATTCATTTCCGACAAAGTAGGTCGGCTGGTCGTTGGAGTGGAAAAAATTGGCGGATGTTTTCGGATTTTTGGTTAAAGAAATCTTCGTATTTTCTTGAGCGTGGAGTCGCTGATCTCAGAAATCTCTATCTCCAAAAATAATTTTGACTACCGGATTAGTGCAGATATTCCTGCACTTTCTTATAAGTATCGAAGTCCGTGGGCAATTCAAAATCGGCATTTGATCGCAGGTGATCGATTTCATGGAGATAGCCAGTGAGCATGGAGCGGGCGACGTGTTGATATTTTCGTATCTCGTTCGTTCCACCATCAATGGCTTTTAAGCTATGGAGATAAACATCAGCCTCTCTATTCAGAGTGAGAAATTCAAACCTCGTCGTCCCTTGGTCCATAATTCTTTCAGCCCATCTTTTGGAAAAGAACCAGCAGCCTCCCGCGCCGGCCAGCGCACCGATAATGAAAACTGAAAGGAGGAGGATGCCCCACTTTTTTTTCATTGGAAAAGTATTTTGAAAGTTTCAAAAATCACTGCCGACCGGCATGCTGAATTTTGAGTAAGAAATTAGATTTGTGGTGATTCCGGAAACTTCGATCAATACGCTCGGCCTGGTAAAACCTTGCTCGACGTCAGCCATGTTCACATCTTTGCGATACCATTCCACGCCAAAATACGGAAGGTTGTGATCCTCGGATAAATTTGTGCCCGCCCAATATCTTTGCAGGCATTCTGGCGGATGAAAATCTTCGAGTTTGTGTCCCTGAAGCTTGAAATATTTTGTGGCCAGTGCAATTGCCGTCTTCTCGTTCAGTTTGTTTTTCAGATTTAAAGCTTTGACTGCATCAATCTTCTCTTGAGGCGCAAAAAAAAGATCGTAATAGGTTTTGACTGCAACATCTTTAAAAATCCAAATTTCGACTTTATCCTTTTCGAAGAAAAACGAGAAAGCATACCGATTCTGCAAGCGAACATAACCCTGCCCGCCCTTGCGTTTTTCATAGGGTTGGAATTTCCACTTGCTGATCTGGTTCGTTGTGAAATTGGAATCGAAGGGAATTTCATTTCGCAAAATAAATTCCCGAACCATGGGAATCATCGTTTGATTCAGGATAATCAGCTTTTTCTCTTCTTCGGATTGGCAGCCAGAAAAAAGAATTAACGCAAACAACCCCGAAACAAGCGATTTCATTAGTCGGCCCATTTTAATAATGGCGTTCCATAGATGCGGAGCGGCACGTCAGCCGGTAGAGGATAAGCGTTATCGGCAGCGACTCGCGCAGCCTGAAGTGTAGTCTCGTCCGGAGTCTCCAGCCAACTCGTCCAAAACTGTCGCGTCCAACGGAGGAAATTATCGTTCAAAATTGAGTTGGAAACTTTTCCGCCCCAGCCCATAAACGCGCGAGGATGAACATTGCGATATTTGAGATAGAATCTTGGGCCCCTGGTTTTGGGAATTCCAAACGCTTCCGGAAAATCTCCGTTTCCAGTCATACAACCGTCCAGAAAAACAAAGTTAAAAGGTTTGTAGAAAGCATATGGCTTACCCGGGCTTCCCAAACTGGTGAACTCCGATTGATTGGTCAACATGTTCGCCACGTCGGGAGCGTGGATGACTCCCGCGAGGGTGTTTCCATCCGGGCTTCCATGACTCCAAAAATAAAATGCGCGGATGTCGGGATTGGACGTTTTCAGATTATTGGTTAGCGCGGTGTAATCGCTGGCATTCTGTGTGACAAAAACGGAGCTTTGGTAAACTCCGCGGATATTATTCGGCGGTAGGTTACCCTCCGCCGTCGCTACGGTATTTTTAATGTGCGTTAACGCGCTCGCCACAATGCCGTCCCAACGAATACCCTCGAAACCAGTGATCTTTTGCCTGCCCAAAAGAATATTTGCGCTTCTCCAGGCGTTTTCCCGCCAGAGAACGGCGCTGACCGAACCACTACCACCACGTTCTGCATCTTCGTTTTGTGACAAAAACATTTGGCGAGCCGAAATTTTCTTCGTGATCGTAGAGGCAAATTTATTATTCGGGAAAGGAGGAATTGGCGGAAGGGCCGCTTTCTCTTTTTCCGTTAATGCCAAATAGTCGCCGAAAATTTTGAAATAAGAAGCCGTAAAATCCGGCGCTTGTTCTTCGACTTCATAGTCGGTTGCGCCGTGCGAATTCATACGGCTCGTTTCGGCTGTGTCGCTCTTTTCGAAAGAAGAAGATTGCATTGCAGAATCTCCCGCTGTGACCACCACTGTTACCCGATAAGCCGCTTCATCTGGCGCGGGCACGCTGTTGTTATCCAGTCCATCCCAGTTGGTTTGAATTAGTCCGTCCGAAGTAGAACCCGAAAAAGTGCGTAGCGTGTTACCGGCCAAGTCTTCCACAAAGACCGTCCAATTGGCGGGAAAAATATCTGATTCCACTTCAATCTGCACGAAATCCTGGAAGAGCGAATCGGCGTCCGGCCACCGCACCACATTTTCAAAATTCGCCGTGACAGAAGCCGATTGAGTTTCGTTTTCAGAATTGTCCACCGCCACTGCGTAAAAAGTGTGGGTTCCATTTGTAAAATGAGTCGTGTCAATTTTGAAATTGAGCTCACCTGCTTCGAGAAATGCGATCAGCCCATCGTCCATGTAAAGATTGACTTTCATTAACTGACTGTCGTCTTGCGCTCCCACGCGCAACGAAATTATTCCACTAACAGTTTCACCATTTGTCGGAGAAAGAATGCGAGCCGTGGGGAATCCGGTAGCTCCTGTCAGAACCACCATTTTGAAAAAGCCGGTCGGAGTTTCCGTGCTGGCGACAGAGACGGAAGAATTGGTGCTGGTGGCGGAAATATCCTGGAGTGGCGTCCACAGCGAAAACACGTCTATCGATTCAGTAAACAAAAGGCGGTAGTCAGTTCCAATTTCGCTCCTCCAATCAATCGCAACCGAAGTCGGGGAATCGTTTGTGATACGCAGAGATGGTGCAACTTGCGCTGTTGCGAAATACGTTGAACAGAAAAGTAGAACCGAGACGATTGTTAAACCTGATTTTTTCATAAATTTCCACCTGTGCGACCAGGCAAGCAACGTCTGTCGCTCTTGTTCCTGATCGGGAACAAAGGTTTATTCTCAATCCGACTACGGTCAAGGCCAAATTTCAATGAGGCCTTTGAATGTTGTCGGTCCCCAAATCAGAAAGCTGCGCAATCAACGCGGTTGGACCCAAGAAGTTCTCGCCCAGAAACTGCAACTGGCTGGATGGGATGTAAGTCGAACGTCATTGGCAAAATTGGAATCACGCTTGCGCTGGGTTTCAGACTGCGAGCTTTTATTTCTCGCGAAAGTGCTGTCTGTAGATTTACGAGATCTCTTTCCGTATGGATTGGAACTCAAAAAATTGGGGCAACAATTTCGAGAAGCGTAACAAATAGGATTTGGTTTCAAGATTACTTCGCTCGAATTTTCGGCAAAAAACTTTTTCCGCAGGTTGACCTCTGATTAGTTCCGTCCATCCGGCGTTCAAAAGAGTTTCCCAACTGGTTAAATAATTTTATTTTGATTCAGCCGCCGTTTCGCCAGCCAGTTATTGAATTGATCCAGGACGACGGCAACGATCACGACCGCGCCGATAATAATTTGGCTGTAGTTCTGGTTGATGTTGAGGATGACAATTCCAGTGTTGATCATTTGCAGAATCAACGCGCCGAGGATCGCGCCGAGCGCAGAACCTTTTCCGCCGGACAAACTCGCGCCACCCACCACTGCCGCCGCGATCACGTTCAGTTCGTAACCTTGTCCATCACTCGACGAGGCGCTCCCGTAATATCCCAGCGCGAGCAGAGCCGCGATTCCCGCCGTCAAACCGGAAATGACATAGACACTCAGCTTCGTTCGCCAGACGCGGATGCCGCTGAAACGGCTCGCCAGTTCATTCCCGCCAATCGCATAAATTTTTCGCCCCATCACCAAACGCGATAAATAAATACTTCCCAGAACCATCACCGCAATCGTCACCAGAAATGGAATCGGAGTGAGTCCGCCGGTTTCCCACAAAACCAGTTGGCGAAAAGTTTGCGGAAAACCGCCGACGGATTGCCCCTCGCTAACGACAAAAGCGATGCCACGAAAAACGGCCATGGTTCCGAGCGTGATGATGAAGGGATGGACTTTTAGCGCGACGATCATCGCGCCGTTGCACAATCCGCAAAGCGCGGCGACGGCGAGGCACGCGGAAATTCCGAGGAAAACGCCGGACCAGTTTCCATTTTCAATCTGAGAAATTTCGGGACCGAAACGATGAAAAATCAGCGCGCTCAAAACGGAGGCCAGCGCATAGATAGCGCCGACCGACAAATCGATTCCGCCAGAGATAATTACGAACGTGGCGCCGACGGCCATGACGGCAACGAAGCTGGTGTCTTTGGCGAGTTGCAGAAGCGTGGCCGAATTGAGAAATTTATTTTTTAGAACTTCGACGCGTTCGATTTCGCCGAGGGAATTCTTTCGCATTTCCACTCGGGAAACTTTTCCGCCGAAAATCGTGAGCATCGCGCCCAAGACAAAAATCACGACGAGCAGACCGCCTTCTTGCAGACGCAGTTGGTTGCGCAAATTAAATATTGATAGCGCCGTTTTCATCAGGCGGTGCGACGCTAATGAATTTGGAAGAAAGTTCAAAGTTTGAACTGCCGACTCGACAAAAATCTAAAAACCGCGAAAACTGAACCCATGTTCACAGCAATACAAATCAAAGAGATGATGGATGCGGAGCCATTCAAGCCATTCAGAATCCATCTGTCGGACGGAAAATCCTACGAGGTCCAAAATCACGATGCGGCGCTGGTCAGCAGAAACTCCGTTGAAATCGGCGTGCATCCCGACCCGGATGGAATCGCTGAAAGATTTGTGAACTGCGCGATCATGCACATCACGCAAATTGAAGAGATGCAGGCCGCATAATTGCGACAAACCTCAACGCTTCTCAAGTGCCTCAACAGCCGTGACGCGACCGCTAACGTAGAGGGTGGGGCGACGCTACCCGCAAGAATTCGGCGAATTAGAAAACTTTTATTCCAAGAGTGGCGACGAACAAACCGAAGGCCATGCGCAGACCGCTTCCGATGCGAATTCGTTTTTCGTTGGCCGTTCCCCAATTCAGCAGGTCACGCATGCGCCAGGGAGAAATGGTGAACCAGATTCCGACGATCACCAGAAAGTAGGCCCAGCATTGGATGACCAAAACCCACGCCGTTTCGCCGAGACGCGGGCGGCCGGCATCCACCATTAATTTCGCGGCCAACAAGAGTAGAATCGCCATACCACGCACGGCCAGAAAGTCTTTTACGAAGACACAGGTTCCGACACCGACGGCGATGAACAGCGCATAAAGCGCCGGTTTCAACGCTTCAAAATCTGAAATGGATTCCTGTTTTAAATTCCAGATAAACCACGCCGTGCCGAGGAGGATTAGAAAATAGCCGATGCCAGTCGAACGCGGAAATTTGCGAAGTGCGACGCCAAATTCGTTTGGCTTGATCACGCCAAAAAAATTAATCAGGGCGACGAGCGACCCCATAAAAATCGCAATCGTGGAAAGTTTCATCTGCATAGTTTTAGAGGAGTCAGGAGTCAGGAGAGATTTGGCCGAAAGAAACTTCCGCGCTTGAAACTCTGCAACAGAAGCCGCCGAGGTGAGGAGGCGGATCCAGTCTGGCGCGCGAGTTTGCGCCTCCTCACGTCGGCGGCTACAGGCGAGTGCCGGGAAAGAGAATTCAGGAGTAGAAGAAAATCGCCAGCGAGGTCGCGCTTGATAAATGCAGTCATTTCTTAATCCAGGTTGAGGATGGCAGGATCGCCATAAAGGGTAAACGAGCCGGTGCGTTGAATTTTCAAATCCATCAGTTGCCCACGATGCCGGTCGTTGCCTTCGAATAAAACAATTTTGTTGCAACGCGTCCGGCCCGCCATGCGCGCGGGATTTTTTTTGCTTTCGCCTTCCACGAGGATTTGGACTTTCTGGCCGACGAAGCGTTCATATTTTTTGGCGGCGATTTCGTTGACGAGATTGAGCAGACGCGCGTTTCGTTCCTCTTTGATTTCCTGCGAAAGTTGGTCGGGCATCCCGGCGGCGGGCGTATCTTTGCGCGGCGAATATTTGAAAATGTAGGCGTTGTCGAATTGCGTTTCGCGGGCGAGCGAAAGGGTTTCTTCAAAGTCTGCTTCGGTTTCACCGGGAAAGCCGACGATGAGGTCAGTCGTGACTCCAATATTTGGTTTTGCCCGGCGAAGTTTTTCCACGATTTCAAAAAAACGTTCCCGCGTGTAGCCGCGATGCATCAATTTCAAAAGTCGATTGCTGCCGCTTTGCGCCGGGAGGTGAGCGCTCTCACAAAGCTTCGGCAAACGCGCGTAAGCCTCGACCAAATCGTCGCCGTAACCTTTGGGATGGGGCGAGGTGAAACGAATTCTTTCCAGTCCGTCAATCTCGTGAATGGCTTCGAGCAATTGCACGAAGGCGGATTTTTTAAAGGTAGGGCGCGTCACTCCGTGCGCGCCGTCATCGCAATTCGTCAGAGCGGCGGGCAGAGGACTGCCCGCCCTACCCTGTAATTCTTCCAACGAAAATCGTTTGCCGTAGCTTGTGACGATTTGCCCGAGCAAAGTAATTTCTTTCACGCCGCGCGAAATGAGTTCCCGGCATTCAGCAACCACATCTGAAATGGTTCGGCTGCGTTCTTCGCCGCGCGTGTAAGGCACGATGCAAAAGGTGCAGTATTGATTGCAGCCTTGCATGATGCTGACGAAAGCGCTGACCGATTTGTCTTTGGCGTTGCCGGAGAGAATGTGTTCCTTGATCGTCGCTTCACTCCCTTTTTCCTCGGCCACATCGACAATCTTTGCGCGCTTGCCGGAAAAAATTTCGTCGAGATATTCGGCGGCGCGATGAAATTTTTGCGTGCCGAGCACGAGGTCCACATCCGGCAATTTATCGATGAGTTGTTGTCCGCGACTTTGCGCCATGCAACCCATGAAACCGAGAATGACTTCTGGACGCGTTTTGCGAAATTGCCCGGCCAGATTCTCCATTTTGTTGATGGCTTTTTGCTCGGCCATGTCGCGCACGCTGCACGTGTTGAGCAGAATCACGTCCGCAGATTTCTCCGAGGGCGCGAGCGAATAACCCTTGGAGACGAGTTGCGCGGCGACGGCTTCCGAGTCGCGCTCGTTCATCTGGCATCCGTAAGTTTTGATAAAGACGCTGGGCATTGCAAAAGTGGCGAGAAGCTAATGCACCAATCCGCGGTTGAAAAGAAGGGAATCCGCTTTTGTGAAGAAACTCGACGGAAATCTGGACTTGCGAAGATAAATTTTCCAAGATGTCGAAGAACGAAAAATGAAAGCGTATCACTGGAATGGCAATGGCGACGCCGCCGAAATGAGAATTGCGGAATTACAGATACTCACCGGCGACAGTCGCAAACTGCTTCCGTTATTGTCCGCTGACTCTGTTCAATGTTGCGTCACATCCCCACCGTATTGGGGGTTGCGCGACTATGCGCACCCGTCACAAATCGGTGCAGAAGCTTCGCCAGATCAATATGTCGCAAACCTCGTGGAAATATTTCGCGAAGTCTGGCGTGTCCTACGAAAAGACGGAACGCTTTGGCTAAACGTGGGCGACGGATACGCTCGCAATGGGGGGACGGGCAATTGCGGCCCGAACGCAATAGTTGGCAATACCAAAAAGCTAATTCAAAAACGAAATTGCAAAGTGCCAAACTGTTGGGGCTTGAAAGATCGAGACTTGATGGGATTGCCTTGGCGGGTCGCATTCGCGCTACAAGCCGACGGGTGGGTGTTGAGATCGAAGATAACTTGGCTCAAGAAAACGGCGATGCCTGAAAGCGTCAAGAATCGACCAACTAACGCGACAGAGGAAATTTTTCTGATGTCGAAAGCACCAAATTATTACTACGATTCAGAAGCCGTCAGAGAGCCGACAGACGCAAACCTTCGGAACTGCTGGACGCTTGGTCCCGATGTAAGCGGCAAGGGACATCCTGCTGCGTTCCCGCGCGAACTGGCACGGCGTTGCATTTTACTTGGTAGCAGGCCCGGTGACGTCGTGCTTGATCCTTTCGGCGGGTCAGGCACAACGGGTGCCGTCGCGCAAGAGCTAGGTCGCGGGGCAATACTCGTGGAACTTAACCCCGAATACTCCCATATCTCTAAGCAACGAATACGTTATGCCATCCAAGAAAAGCTCAGGCTCTAAAGAACGAATCCTAAACTACTTTCTTGCCAACATCGGCAGAGTCTTGAAATCCCGAGAAATTCGAGAGGCAAGCGGTGGCGCGTCGGAATGGGCGCGGCGAGTTCGAGAACTTCGTAATGAAGAAGGTTATCAAATTCTCTCCCACAAAGACCGTGCGGACTTAAAGCCAGACCAATACCTCCTGGAAACGGTTGTCCGTGTTCCGGCATTCAAGCGAGGAATCTCAAAAGAAACGCGCGCTCGTGTCCTTGAGCGTAATGGGCATACGTGCCAAATGTGCGGGGTTGCGGCTGGTGATCCAGACCCGTTAGGCGGGCCGCGTCCCGTGCGCTTAACAATCGGTCATATTAAAGACAAATCTAAAGGGGGAGACGATTCGCCACAGAATCTCCGCGCCGTTTGCACAAATTGCAATGAAGGCTTGCAGAACACCGCACTGCCAAAACCGGATCGAGTTCACCTACTTTCCCAAGTCCGCCGCGCAACAATCGACGATCAAGAGGTGCTGCTCGAATGGTTGTTAAGGAAATTCAATTTAGTCGCGACGCCTAAAGCGTAATAAGGAGCGACGATTTCCCGAATATGAGCACGCTTAATTTCGCCATCGTCGGCTGCGGAAGTGTTGCTCTGCAAAATCATTTGCCGGGACTCAATTTGTGCCCAGAAGTGAACGTCGTCGCGCTTTGTGACAGCGATGCTCCGACGCTGGAACGCGCGCGCCAGCAAACGGGTGTCCACACTATTTCAACGCGGCACGAAGAAATCGTGAAACGTGATGACGTGAACGCGGTCATCATCGCGACCCCAAATTTTACTCACGCGCCAATCGCCCTCGACGCCATTGCGCATGGCAAACACGTTTTGTGTGAGAAACCGCTGGCGTTGAATTTTGCGGATGCGAAAGCGATGGCGAACGCCGCTGACCAAGCGAACGTTCGCCACATGACGGCATTCACATATCGTTTTGTTCCGGCGATGCGTTATCTCGCTCACCTCGTCGCGCGCGGTGATCTGGGTCACCCGTATCATTATCGCTCGTGCCGTTTGCAGGATTGGGGGACGCGCGGTCTGGGATGGCGACAGGTGAAAAAACTTTCCGGCACCGGAGAACTTGGCGACATGCTCAGTCATCGCATCGACTTCGCGCACCTTCTGGTTGGCCCGATGAAACGGCTGGTGGCCAACATGGCAACATTTCACCCGTTGCGCGGCGGACAAGAAAATGATCTCGACGATTGCGTCGCCATCCTCGCGGACTTTGTAAAGGGCGCGACGGGAGTTTTAGAAAGCAGCAAACTCGCGAGCGGCCGCAACGAAAGCTGGCGCAGCCTGGATTACGTCGAAGTTAACGGCTCCGAGCGATCGTTCGTTTTCATCACGGGCGAATGGAATAAACTTCAAACCGGAAGGGCGGGCGGGCCAGGTTTGGAAACCATTGATATACCGAAAGAGTTTTGGAAAATTCCCGGCTCGCCGCGTGACCCATCGCAGGGCGATCCGCTGGTGACGTTCCGTTACGATCAGGCGTGGGAGTTTGTGGACGCGATTCGCAATCAGCGGCCCTGTTCGCCGAGTTTTCACGACGGGGCACAAGCGCAAGCGGTGATGGATGCAGCGGTGAAATCTTCCGAAACGCGGCAATGGGTGGAGCTTCCTGATTAAACGCAAAGGTCGCAAAGGTTCACGCAGAGGACACAGAGAAAAATTATAGGGAGGATTGACACTCTGCCTTCCTTTGCGAAAACCTCTGCGTCCTTTTCGGTAAAACAGGGCGCAGGAATTAACGCAGAGGGACGCAGAGGTTCACGCAAAGGTCACAAAGGAAGATTAAAATGTGAGTTGCAATCCGGCGTTCCTCGGCGAAAACCGGCGCGTCTGCCGTAAAAATTCCCAAATTGTTATGCACGAAAACGAATTATCGAGAATCATCATTGGGTGCGCCATGAACGTCCATACCAACCTGGGGCCAGGATTATTGGAATCCGCATATGAAGCTTGTCTGGCTTACGAGTTGAGTAAAGCTGGTCTTCGGTTCGAGCGGCAAAAGCCAATGCCACTGATTTACGAGGACGTAAAACTGGATGTCGGCTATCGCCTCGATCTTATTGTAGAAGGCAAAGTCGTGGTGGATCCAAAATCGGTTGAAGCATTGACGCCGGTTTTCACCGCGCAAATGATCACCTATTTGAAATTGAGCGGCTGCAAACTTGGGCTGATAATTAATTTCAACGTTGAACATTTGCGGGACGGAATAAAGCGAATCGTCAACGGACTCTGACTCTGCGTTACTCTGCGCAAACCTCTGCGTCCTTTGCGGTAAAACAGGGCGGGGGAATTTAACGCAGAGGGCGCAGAGGGTTACGCAAAGGTCGCTGAGGAAAAATGTATGAACAAAGTCGCCGTCATCACCGGAGCAGGCAGCGGAGTCGGTCGAGCTATTGCTCAACAACTCGCAAAGCAAGATTGGAAACTGGCTTTGGTGGGGCGTCGCGCTGATGCCCTTGAAGAAACGGCCCGGCTTGCTGGTTTGCCCGCGGACAAATTTTTAATTTGTTCTTGCGACATTGGAAATGCTGCTGCGGTTTCGGATATGGGAAAGCGCGTCCTTGCTCAATTCGCGGAAGTCGAACTCCTGGTCAATGCCGCCGGCACCAACGCCACCCGCCGATTGCTCAATGTCCTTTCGCTCGAAGATTATCACGCGATGATCAACACGAATCTCAACGGCGCGTATTACTGCGTGCAGGCTTTTCTTCCGCAAATGCGCGCCCACAAAAGTGGAACCATCATCAACATCGTTTCTGATGCTGGCAGACAGGCTTCGCCCAAAGCAGGTCCAGCGTACGTCATGAGCAAATTCGGTCTCGCCGGACTTACCCAAAGCATCAACGCCGAAGAACGCGCCAATGGGGTTCGCGCCTGTGCGATTTTTCCCGGCGACATTGATACGCCTCTGCTCAACAAACGCGCGCAACCGCCCGACGCCGCAGCGCGGTCCAAAATGTTGCGGCCTGAGGACATCGCCAACTGCGCGCTGTTCTGCATCAATTTTCCGCCGAACGTCATCGTCGAAGAAATCTTTGTGCGGCCACGCTGAAGAGGATTATTACGAACTTCCAAGCTGACCCCGGAGCGCCCGCGTGCCGATTTGGGCAGCCCGCCCTAATCCTCGTTACCATATTTCTCCCGTTGTTGTTCACCGTTAACTTTAGGCAACTAAATTTTCGGCGAGCCGCCGAAACCGCACACCAGCAGCGTGCGATCCCTCGCGCGGCTTCGAAGCGGAATTCCCATTTCGGAGTTTGGAATTAGCGTTTCGCCGATGGGAAAATATCTTTTAGATCGATGAGATACATTTGTCGTCCGCCGTTGTGAGGTGAATCGATGCAAACCATTTTCCCGTCACGGCTCGAACGTGGATGCGTGTCGCATCGCCATTCACCCGAATATTGCGGCGGACTGAAAAAATGTCCGAGCGGAATTTTTTTCTTCGTTGGCAAATGAAATAAATACGGATGTTGATAACGTTTCGCGTCGGGATAGGTGTCGTTCAAAATCCATTCGTTGTTCGTGCCGGGCAGATAAGTGTTGTGTCCGTTTTGAAACATTTCTTTCATCGCAACCACTTCCACTTCATCGGTGCGATCTTTGTAGAGATAAAATTTTTCACCATGAGAAGGATGCCACGCCCACGCCATGATGTGTTCTGAATCGCGCCAGATAAAATGGGAAGTGCCTCCGTGCGGATCGAGGCAAAACCAATTTTTCCCCTCGATGTCGCAAGTGAAGGCGCGCGTGTGAAAAGTTGTGATGGGCTCGTCTGCATTTCGCCAACGATGCAGGAAAAAAAATCGCGTTCCATCCGTGTTGAAAAGCAGGTGATTGAACCAATGTTTTGCCCCCGGTAGAAACGCCGCTTCTTTGCGTCCCGTGAATGGCACTTTCGCCGCATCCGCAAAACTAAATAAAAGTTTGTGGCGGCCGCTTTCCAAATCCATTCGCCAGATGCCTGCATTTTGTGGCGCGTTCTCTTCGCGATTCGGATCGGGCAAACCGGGGTAACCATAGCCGGGCCGACACTCATTCAGCCGACGAAAATCTGGAGCAATGGCGGTTTTTCCATCGGGACGAATCGTGTAAATCGGATTCGGCAGCGTGCGTAGTTTGCGCGTTTTGACATTAAGAATTCGCGCGACGAAATGATCTCTTTCACGGTCGTTCCAGATGACTTCATTTTCCGACCCGGGAAGCCATTGCAACATGCAGCCTTGTTGCCAGTTCCATGCGTTCGTCGAACCCAACTCAATCCAGCAATCATTTTCATGAAGGTCAACCATGCCGACGCGGACGCGATCTTTCTCCGTGGGCGAGCGCCCTTCAAAATCAACTTCGTTTCCAAGAACAAAGCGATTGTCCGCCGAGAATTGAAACTTGTCGTAATACCCGAACCAGTGAAATTGCGGCCCTTGAGTAATTTGTCGAACAGGCGGATTTCTTCCGTCGGGCTCGGCGCATCGCCCGAGAAATTTTGGAGCAAATGCGAGCGTAGAACTTTGCACAGCCAGCCGCGAAAGAAACTTTCGGCGATTCATTGAGTTACTTCGGCCATGCTCCGTCAGTGATTGGTTTCAGCGCCAATTTCGTCGGATTAATCACAACATGTTTGATGCGCTGACGTTTCCACGTGTAAGTAATGTGAACGAGTCCGTTGTCGCTTTGAATAACTGCGGGGTAAGAATATTCGCCCGCTTCGCTTTCCAGAACCAGCGCCGCCCCCCAGGTTTTTCCATCGGCAGAAATCGCGACGTTCAACGGACTCCGTCCTTTCGGCGTGTGATTGTAAACCAGCAAATGTCGTCCATCCCGCAGCGTCACCGCATCGGTGCCGGCGTTCGGATTGGGCAACGCAGTCAAAGTCATTTCGCCCCAGGTCTTGCCATTATCTTCAGACCAGATTTGAAAAATTTTATCCTGCTGCGTTCGTCCCACCGCTTGCAGACGATTTTTTTTGTGGAAAAGAATGCTCGGCTGAATCGCTCCGATTTTTTTTCCGTTGTTCACCGGGCCAATGAACTCCCAGGTTTTTCCGAAATCGGTGGTTCGCTCGAAATGAACGCGCCAACCGTCGTGTTCGCTACTGCTCGGACAAAGCAAATCGCCATTGGCCAATTGCACCGGTTTATTTTTTATTGGGCCAAGAATTTTGTCCGGCAATCGTCGGGCGTTGCTCCAGGATTTTCCGCCGTCGTCCGAAGTTTTTAACATCCCCCACCACTTGCTCGGGGTTGGGCCGACTTTGTAGAAGAGCAGGAGTGGACCAGTTTTCGGCTGAAACAAAACCGGGTTCCAGCAGGGAAAACGATTGGTCGGCGATTGCACACCGTTGGCCACTTCGCTGGGCGCGCTCCAGTTTCCGTTTTCGAAACGCGAGAGCCAGATGACGACGTCAGGATTTTTTTCCCGCGTTCCGCCGAACCACGCAGCGACCAAACCTTTTTTCGAATCCACAATGGTCGAGGCATGGCATTCCTTGAACGGCGCTGTTTCAAAAATGAATTCTGATTTCATCAAGCCGGGTTGAACCTTCGGATTGTGCTTCTCTTCGTTTTCAGGAGAGCCATTTTTTTCGCTCGTAAAACATCCCGCTAAAGGAAAGACCGGCAGAGTTAGAACTAACCATTTCGCAAAGATGAATTTTTTAGCAATTATTTTTAGGCTCATTTTAAATTCACAAAAGATTTTGATAGGCCAGCCACAGTGAGCGGAAATAGCGCATGACCCGCACCGGATCGCTGCTTGGCGGAATTTCAGCGAGAGTAAATCCGGTGAATCCGCTCGCGCCCAATCCCTGGAGCAATTTCCGAAATGGATAATCTTCGAGGTAAATATCCCGCAGGTGAACGGAGAAAATTTTCTTCTTCAACAAATCAAAATTGTAATCGAACCCCTTTCCGTCCAAGTCGCTTTGGTTGGAATTCCAGCAGACGCCGACGTTCGGATGATCGGCCACATCCATCATTGTTTTGATATGCGGGACATGCGCCGATTCTTTACCGTGAACTTCCAGCCGAATTACCTGGCCGTGATCGCGCGCAAAATCGCCCAACTCGCGGAGCGACTTGCCGATTTGTTGCAGAGTTTTTTCGACGGGAACTTCTGGAGGCAAACCATTCGGGCGAACCTTGACTCCGGTCGCGCCGACATCTTGCGCCAGCACGATGTATTCTTTGGTCGCCTCAATATCTTTGCGCAGTTTCGCCTGGTCGGGAGTATGGAAATCAAACGCGCTGCCCAGTCCCATCAATTGCACCCGCGAATCTTTGAATCGTTTTTTTATTTCAGCCCGTTGTTCCGCCGAAAGATTCACCTCGACCCCGTGTTTGTGTCCGGTGCGCAACTCCACGCCTTCGAAATTTGCTTCCTCGCAATTTTTAATAATCGTCGGCACATCCCAATCTTGCGCGAGATTGTAAGTGACGAGACCGAGATGAAACTTCGATGGCTTCGACAATTTGGGATATTGCGTTTTCGATTCGGCGGCGAGCGAACGATCTTTGAACAGGGCTAATGCGCCCATTCCCACTCCGGCGGTTGTGATAAAATTTCGCCGATTTATTTTCATAACTTAACGGAAGTGATCTCGATAAAGTTTGTGACAGAACGAAGTTCCCCGCGCCGTCTGTGCTCTGTCAAGCATCCGATTGGAAATGGGTGTGATTTAGCGCGTGTGACGTAGGCGATGATCGCCAAACTGGCGGTCAGAACCAGAGCGCCAGAGGACTGGCGCAGTCCACGACGCTTCGCGACATTCATGCGCCATCGAAATTCGCGCGAGCGTCTTGGAGTGCGGCGGCCCTCCGCCGCTTTTAACAGCACGATAGTGACCGCCATTTTAAATCACACTCCTTGGAAATTGTCTGCGGCGAATGGAATTCACGAAAACGCAGCATTGCCTTCCTCAACTTGTTTGCAAAAGCTTCGCCGTGCTCCACGCGACTTCTGAGTTCAAAAAAAAATTCGAGCCTCAATGAACGTTTCATCTTCCCGCTACGCGTGGGCCGTCGTCGCGTTGCTCTGGCCGGTTGTGCTGCTGAATTACCTGGACCGGCAAATGGTGTCCACCATTCGCGCCTCCATTCGCGCCGACATCCCCAGCATCGCGAACGATCAGGACTTCGGAACGCTCATGGCGGTCTTCATGTGGGTTTATGCCTTTCTCAGTCCTGTCGGCGGATTCATCGCCGACAAGTTTAATCGGCGGTGGGTAATCATCGGCAGTCTATTTGTCTGGTCGGCAGTGACGTGGGCCACCGGCCATGCCACGACCTATTCGCAAATGCTTTCGTTCCGGGCACTCATGGGAATCAGCGAAGCGTTTTACATTCCGGCGGCGCTGGCGCTCATCGCGGATTTGCATCGCGGCTCCACCCGGGCCCGCGCCATTGGCATTCATCAAAGCGGCATTTACGCTGGCCTCGCACTGGGCGGAGTTGGCGGTTACATCGCGCAAACGAGTTCGTGGCGAAATTGTTTTACCTGGTTCGGCGTGACAGGTGTGGCGTATGCGGTGGTGTTGATGTTCGCTCTGAAAAACCCTCCAACTTCCAACGACACAGAAACCGCAAAGAAAAAATCCGTGACCATCGGCGAAACATTTCGTTCGCTCTGGACGCAACCGGCCTTCTGGATTCTCGTCGTCTATTTCACACTTCCGGCAATCGCTGGTTGGGTGACAAAAAATTGGTTGCCAACTTTTCTCGCCGACACCTTCAAGTTGAAAGAAGGTCCCGCCGGACTTTCCGCGACGAGCTACATTCAACTCGCTTCGTTCGTCGGCGTGCTGCTGGGCGGAACCATGGCCGACCTTTGGATGCGCGTCACACCGCGCGGACGAATTTTCACCAGCGCCATTGGCACACTTCTCCTCGTTCCTGCGCTGCTGGGACTGGGTTACGCGTGGAGCCTGGGCGCGGCCATCGTTTTTATGATTCTCTTTGGCCTCGGCTGGGGATTTTTCGATTGCAACAACATGCCGATCCTCTGCCAGATTGTGCGGCCCGAATACCGCGCCACCGGTTACGGATTTATGAATCTGGTCAGCATCAGCGTTGGCGCGATGGCGACGGTTGCGCTCGGTTGGATGCGTGATCACGGCATCAAATTCTCCGTGGCCTTCGCGGTCTCGGCCGCGGTGGCCTTGCTCAGTGTCGTGTTGATTCTTTTCGTGAAACTGCGCAACGAGCAGGAACTCTCAGCAGAGAAAATTGTTGCAGCAGGCGTTGATTAAAAAATAAAAATTAAATTCGATCTCGATGAAAAAATTTCTTCAACCGCTCTCCGGCATCGTCCCGCCTATGATCACCCCATTGCGCGGGCGTGACGAATTGGACGTGGCCGGACTGGAACGACTCATCGAACATATTCTCGCTGGTGGCGTCAGCGGATTATTCATTTTGGGAACGACCGGCGAAGGGCCGAGCCTGAGCTATCGGTTGCGCCGCGAATTGATCGAGCGCACTTGTCGTCAGGTAAAAAATCGCGCGCCGGTGCTCGTTGGAATCACCGACACCGCGTTTGTCGAATCGGTCACGCTCGCGGAATTTGCCGCTGAAGCTGGCGCAGACGCCGTCGTGATGGCCGCGCCCTATTATTTTTCTTCGGCGCAACCGGAGCTTTGGGAATACATCGAACATATCGTTGGTGAAATGTCATTGCCGCTTTTTCTCTACAACATGCCGGGGCTGACCAAAGTCGCGTTTGAAATTGAAGCCGTGCGCCGCGCCATCGATTTGCCGGGCATTGCGGGAGTGAAAGATAGTTCCGGCGACATGATTTATTTTCATCGGGTCCTCGAGTTATCCCGCCAGCGCAAAGATTGGTCGGTGCTGATTGGGCCGGAGGAATTGATGGCGGAAGCGGTTCTCCTCGGCGGTCATGGTGGCGTGAACGGCGGCGCGAATCTCCATCCGCGACTTTACGTGCAACTTTACCAAGCAGCCGTCGCGCAAAATCTGGTCGAGGTTCGTCGCCTTCACGCTGAAGTGTTGCGGTTGGCTGGTTTGATTTACACGGTGGGACGACATCGTTCCGCTCTCATCAAAGGATTGAAGTGCGCGCTGTCGTTGCTCGGAATTTGCGACGACTACATGGCCGATCCGTTTCAAAGATTTCGTCAGGAAGAACGCGCCATTGTCCAGCAGCGGCTCCGCGAACTTGGATTGCTCAAGTGAACGATTGAATGAATAACAAATTTTTTTGCGGACAATTAATTTGAAAAAACTTCCTCGTGCAACGATCGCCCTCGGTCTCGATTTCGGCACGGAGAGTGTTCGCGCTTTGCTCGTGGATTTGCGCGGACAAGAACTCGCTTCCGCCGCCGCTCGTTATCGTCACGGACAAATTATTGAGTCGCTTCCCGGCTCGGAAAAAAAACTTCCACCACACTTTGCGCTCCAACATCCGCGCGATTGGATTGACTCCGCCGCCCGCGCCGTTCGCGCTACGCTACGACAAGCTCGCGTGAAAGCCGATGCGGTTTGTGGCATCGGGGTGGACTGCACCAGTTGCACGATGCTGCCGACGCTGCGCGACGGCACCCCGCTCTGTTGCATTGCGAAGTGGGCGCGCGTACCGCAGGCGTGGCCAAAACTTTGGAAACATCACGGCGCACAAAAGCAGACCGATCGCCTCAACGCGGTTGCGCGCCAACGCGGTGAAAAATTTCTCGCGCGTTACGGCGGTAGCATTGGACTGGAATGGTTTTTCCCGAAAGTTCTTGAGACGTTGGAATGCGCGCCAGGTGTGTTCGACGCAACCGATGTTTGGATTGAGGCAGGAGATTGGCTCGTGTGGCAACTCACCGGAAATCTCATTCGCTCAACTTGTCAGGCTGGCTACAAAGGGATGTGGAGCGCGGCGGAAGGCTGGCCGAGTGAAGATTTTTTTCGCGCGGTTCATCCAAAATTGGCGCGAGTCGTTTCCGAAAAAATGCCGGGCGAACTTCGCGCGCCGGGAATTTCGGCGGGAACACTCACGCGCGAAATGGCGGAGCGATTTGGTTTGCGCGAAGGCACGCCCGTCAGCACTGCGATCATTGACGCTCACGCCGGCGTTCCCGGCGCGGGCGCGAGCGAACCCGGCACTCTCGTCATGGTGCTCGGCACAAGTTCCTGTCACATGCTCAACAGCGAAGTTGAGCGAAACATTCCCGGCATCACCGGCGTGGTGAAGGATGGAATTCTTCCCGGATTTTATGGCTACGAAACCGGACAGGTTGCGGTCGGCGATGCGTTTGATTGGCTGCGCCGACTCGTGGGCCAGCGTGATTTCGATTTGCTTTCGCAACAAGCCGCTTCACTTCCTCCCGGCGCGAATGGAGTTCGATGCGTTGATTGGTTGAACGGCTGTCGCACACCGCTGATGAATGGCTCACTGAAAGGATCGTTTAGCGGACTCGCACTGCATCATCGCCCAGCGCATCTCTATCGCGCCTTGCTCGAAGCGTCGGCGTTCGGCCTGCGCTGGATTGTTGAATTATTGCGCGACGGTGACGTGCCCGTGCGAAAATTTGTCGCGACGGGAGGTTTGCCCCATCACAATCCGCTCGTGGTGCAAGTTTATGCAGACGTTCTCGGCGAGCCAATTTTAGTTCATCCCTCGAAGCAAGGTCCGGCGCTTGGCGCGGCGATTCTTGGGGCGTTGGCCGGTGGCGCTTTCAAGGACGCGAGTTCGGCCATTCGTGCGATGTCTGTTCCGAAGTCTGGCGCAGCACGAATTTTCAAACCAAATCGCGCCGCCCATTTCAGCTACAAAAAAATTTATCGCGACTATCGGCGGCTCGCTGAATTTTATTCTACAGAAATTTTCTGATAGCTCTTTCCAATCTATTGTCGGTTCAATCAAAAGTGTTTAGTCCTCCGGTTTTTTTTTGTTGGGCTTGGACTGGTCGATTCAGCACGTTCCCGTTCGCCAGTTCTTTGAAAAATTTCTTCAATGGCAACACGCGCAACGGACCGTCCTTCAATTCCGCCGAGCCGGTGTAAATGCCAAAACCGGTTTTCACAATGTCATCGGCGATCAGCGATTTCAGCGGCCCGCCGAATTCGTTGCGCCAGGTCGCGGACGCTTTGACTTCGATGCCCACCGCCCGCGGGCCGCGGGTCCAAATGAAATCCACTTCGCTGCCGCTGGGCGTGCGCCAATAACGCAAGTCGCCGCCAAGATTTTGGAACGACATCGCAGCGCGGAGTTCATGCAACACCCAGGTCTCCAAAAGAAAACCGCGTTCCAATCCTTCCAGCGGCTCGCGCAAACGCCCGGCCAGCGAACGCGCCACGCCCGGATCGAACAAATAAAATTTCGGACTGGCAACTTCTTTGACCTTGGCGCGCCGTTGCCACGCGGGCAGCCAGAAGCCAATCAAAGTATCGGTCAGCGTTTCAAAATATCCTTGCACAGTCGGGCGGGCGACGGCGGCATCTCGCGCGAGGCCGGCGACATTGGCAATCTGGCCGTTCATCAGCGCGGCCACTTGCAAAAAACGGACGAACGAATCCAAACGACGCACCAGGGCTTCCTGTTGAATTTCCTCGCGCAAATAATTTGTCGAGTACGCTTCCAGCCCATCCACGGCATATTTCGGGTCGGATCGAATTTGCGGCAACAGGCCGAAACGCAAAATTTGTTCCACGTCAAAATCGTAATTCAATTCGGCGGCGGTCAACGGAAAGAACTGGCGATTGAGAGCGCGTCCGGCCAGAAGATTGACATCGAGCCGCTTGAGTTTGCGCGCGCTCGAACCGCTCAAAGCAAATTGATAATCCCGGCCATGCTCGGAAATAAGCGCATGGACTTCATTGAGCAACATCGGCGCGCGTTGCACTTCATCGATGACGACCCAGTTTTTTTTCGGCAACGCTTCCACCTGCTGGCGAAACGACTCCGGCCGCTGGCTCACGTCCAGAAAAGTCTGCGTGCGCAGCAAATCGAACCAGAGCGCCTTGGGCAAAACCTGTCGCAGCCAGGTCGTTTTGCCGGTGCCGCGCGGCCCCAGCAGAAAGAACGAGCGTTCAGGAAGTGGAAGTTGTCGTGTGAACATCGCCAGCAGATTGACGGTAAATCTGCTGGCAGTCTATACAAATTATGCCGACCTTGGATTTTCCGAAAAATGAAATGACTTGTGATTAAGAAGAAGGCTTATCAGCGGGAAAAGAATTTTGATGCGCCGTGATCTAGCTGATAATAAATCTTCCCAAAAAAAATCTCGCGACAAGAATTCTGACATGTCGTCCAAATCTTTTTTAAAAAAAACCATTCAACTGGTTGCCAGTGGTGACTTGCGGCTTTCCGCGAATCAGGTTTGTTGGCCAGCGCAGGCGGCGATGGAAAAAGCACTCGCCGCTGCGCTGAATGCAGAAGGTTTCAAAATCATTCGCGCGCATTCTTTCAAAGCGAAAGAGAAACATGGATTCATCGCCAGTCAGCGCGAAGGAATGGAAGTGTTCCGCAATATTGACGCCGACGCGCCGCTCATTATCGCCGAGGCGGTGTGGCAATATTCGCATCACGTTCTGGCCGGATTGACGACGCATCGCGGGCCGATTCTCACCGTCGCCAACTGGAGCGGCCAATGGCCCGGACTGGTGGGCATGTTGAACTTGAACGGTTCTCTGACCAAAGCGGGAGTGCGTTACTCAACTTTGTGGAGCGAAAATTTCACGGACGATTTTTTTCTGACGAAACTTCGGCAATGGTTAAAGAGTGGAAAAATCACTCACGACTTTTCGCACGTTCGTTCGCTGAACAAAATTAAACTTCCAACCAAAGCCGCGAAACTTGGCGAAAAACTGGCCGCAGAACTTCGCCGCGAGAAAGCGATTCTCGGCGTGTTCGATGAAGGGTGCATGGGAATGTTTAACGCCATTATTCCCGACCACGCTCTTCACGCTTGCGGAGTTTTCAAAGAACGTTTGAGCCAATCCGCGCTTTTTCATGAAACGATTGAGACCAGCGACACCGAAGCGGATGAAGTTTTTGAGTGGCTGACAAAACGTGGAATGAAATTTTTTTTCGGCGCGAAACACGCGACCGGCTTCACGCGCGAACAAGTCCGGCTCCAGTGCAAAATGTATCTCGCGGCCGTGCGGCTCGCGGATGATTTCGGTTGTGACGCTATCGGCATTCAATATCAGCAAGGGCTGAAAGATTTGTTGCCCGCCAGTGATCTCGTCGAGGGAATGTTGAATAATTCCGAACGTCCGCCCGTCCGTTCGCGCGACGGCAAACGAATTTTATTTCGCGGCCAACCGTTGATCCATTTTAACGAAGTGGATGAATGCGCCGGTCTCGACGGCTTGCTGACTTACCGCGTTCACCGCGCGCTGGGCCAACCAGTTGAGAACACGCTGCACGACATTCGTTGGGGCGAAATGTTTGGCGAGAATTTCGTTTGGACCTTTCTCATCAGCGGCGCCGCGCCTCCCGCGCATTTCATCGGAGGTTGGTGCGGTGCGGAAGGCCATCGTCAACCGGCGATGTATTTTCCCAACGGCGGTTCAACTCTGCGCGGCATTTCCAAACCCGGCGAAATTATTTGGTCGCGCATTTACGTCGAAGATGAATCGCTGCACATGGACATCGGGCGCGGTGGAGTCGTGGCGTTGCCAAAAGAAGAAACCGTACGTCGCTGGAAAAATACCACGCCGCAATGGCCGATCATGCACGCGATTACTTATGGAGTGACGCGCGATCAACTCATGGCCAAGCATCAGGCCAATCACATCCAGGTCGTCTATGCAAACGACGCCAAAACTGCGAATGAATGTTTTTTTGCGAAAGCCGCGTTTGCTCGCGCCTTGGGAATTGAGGTGAACGTTTGTGGAACTCTGTTTAGAACCATGGCGTTCTAATTGAATCCGCTTTGTCGTGAACTCTCCAGATCATTTCCGATTAAGCCGTCGCGCCATGCTCAAGACATTCGCCGTTGCCGGAGTTGGCGTCGCATGGCCGAACCTCGCATTTTCTCAGAGTGGAAAATCGAACTGGCCGTTGACCGTTACGAAATATCTCGAATCGCTGGCGCGTCCTGACGGCGGTTATGCCTGGCATGATCAGGAGCAGTCGCATCTTACCCCGGCGTTTGCCGTAATCGGTTGCTACCATTTGTTGAAACAAATTCCGCCGCGCAAAAAAGCGTTGGTGGAATTCGTGCGGACGCATCATCCGCGACGGTTGAAAAAACTGGAACAGGAACATCGCGAATTTGAATGGCAGCAAATCCAAAGTCTCATTTGGCTCGGAGAAGATGCCTCGTCTTTTCGCGAACAGGTGTTCGGTTGGAAAAAACCCGCCGTCTATCTCAAACAATATGAGCAACACGGCGAGCCGATTCTCGGTCATGAATTGACCGTTTTCATTTGTCGTGAACTGCTCGGGATGGAAACGAGCGGCCTGATTGAATATGTCAATTACTTGAATGCGCATCGTCGCAAGAATGGCAGCTTCAATAACACACCGGCCAGCGATGGCGGCAATGGGCATGTCATCAACACGTGGTTCGGCCTGCAATCCTTGAAAGTGCTCGGTCGGCTGGAAGAAAAGAAATTAGAAACCATCGATTGGCTCCGCGCCTGTCAGCTTTCCAGCGGAGGTTTCACCTATCAGCCCAACGCGGAATTTGCCGGTTGGGATGATGTCGCTTACACGAGGGCCGCGATTCGCGCGCTTGAGTTACTGGGGGCCGCTCCCGCCAAGCGTGATGCTGGCGTGGAATATTTGCGCTCACTCGCCAACGCCGACGGCGGCTTGGGCGACCGGCCGGGATGGTTGAGTAATCCGATGGCTACTTACTACGCGCTTGATGCGCTGTCCGCATTGGGCGAATTGCATTCGTTGTCCACGGTTCGCACAAAGCGGCGTCAGCAAAACGCTCGTTTGCCGAAAAATCTAAAAGTGTTTTCCATGCAAATTGAAGCGCACGGCAAAGGCAGCCCTGCCGAAGCCGTGGATTTGGCCCGGTCGTTGCGCATTCATTTTTGGGGAGCAAAGAATGCAACGCCGCGTTGGATGGCCCGCGCGCAGACGGTTGCTGACGCGCAAAAAGTTCCGGTGAAATTTTTCGTGGCCAATGAAGAATACGGAACGTGGGTGACTGTGCCCGGCCTGGGAACTTACAGTCACACCAGCGATCTCATCGCTCCCGCCACTGCCGATTTCGGCGCGTCGCTCGCCAAAGAAGGCGTTGTCTCGTGGCCTGCGTTTCGCGAACGCCGCCTTGCTCCGCTGCAAAAAGCCGGGGGTCGCCTCATCTGGCAGTTCGGTGAAAATGAGGAACTCGTGCGACTGTTTCTTGATGACTCTTTGCAACGCGGCGGTTACGGAGCGATCAGCACATTTCATTTTGGCAATCCCGATTTCACCAACAGCGAACCATTCCTGCAACGCTACCGCGAACAGATTCCCTTCGTTGCTTTGCAGGACGCGCATGGCGATGAGCCGTGGTGGTTCGCCGATATGACCACCGGTTTCCGAACGGTCTTTCTTGCCACTGAGCCAACCTGGGAAAAGTGGCTCCAGGCTCTCGAACAAAATTGGGTCGCCGCGATTCGTCACGATGCGGTGAGTGGATTCAAAACCTGGATGCACGGCGGCAGTTCGGAAGTGATCCATTTTGTGCGTGAGCACGAACGCGACTGGCGTTGGTGGGATAATCCCGACATTCAACGTCCACTGGTCTCCATCGTCGCCGTCACGTCCAAAGATGAATTTGAAACGGCGCGGCCTGAACAAGGCATCACCTTGCGTGTGCGTTGCGCGTGGGAAAATACAGCCCACGGTCTGCCTAAAAAGCCCATTACTGAACTTTTAAAATTGGTAGTGGACGGTGTGGACGTTTCCCCAAAACTCGTCGCGTTGAAACATCCGCGCGAGACAACGTATGCGGATTATTTTCACGAATTCCATCTGCCAAATCCAGCTTCGGGAAAACACGAAGCGACTGCTTTCATTCGAGATGTTGAAACCAAGATGGAATCGAGCCGAAGGATTGAGTTTATTGTCTAGGAATTGAGGAAAATACTGAAAGCCGTCACGTCCACAACTGACGGTCAAGGGAACGATATTGAATGGCTTCGGAGACGTGTTCGCTGGAAATGTTTTCCGCACCAGCCAGGTCGGCGATCGTGCGGGCGACTTTTAAAATTCGGTCGTAGGCGCGAGCGCTCAAGTTCAAATCGCTCATGGCAAATTTCAAAAGTTCTTTGGTTGCTTCGTCGATTTCGCAAAAGGCTTTCAATTCGCGGCTACCCATGCGCGCGTTGCACGTCACACTTTTCTTTTCCGCGAACCGGCGATGCTGTCGTTCTCGCGCGCAAATGACGCGCGCGCGAATTTCCGCGGAAGTTTCACCGGTGCGTTCGTTGCTGGAGATTTCGCGAAATTTCACGGCGGGAACTTCGACGTGCAAATCGATGCGGTCGAGCAGCGGACCGGAAATGCGACCCAGATAATTTTGGATTTCACGAGGGGAACTGCGCGACTCGCCCGGCATTTTTCCATCGGGCGTTGGGTTCATCGCGGCGATCAACATGAATTGCGAGGGGAATGTCATGGTGCCTGCCGCGCGCGAAATGGTGACGATCCCTTCTTCGAGCGGCTGGCGCATGGTTTCCAAAACGCTGCGTTTGAATTCCGGCAATTCGTCGAGAAATAAAACGCCGTGATGCGCAAGAGAAATTTCGCCGGGAGTCGGATTGATATTTCCACCGAGCAAACCGGCGTCGCTCGCCGTGTGATGGGGCGCGCGGAACGGTCGTTGGGTGACGAGCGCCTGACCCGGTTTCAGCAGGCCAACGATACTGTGAATCTTCGTCGTCTCAAGCGCTTCATCCAAAGTCAGCGGCGGCAAAATGGTGGTGAGCCGTTTGGCCAGCATGGATTTTCCAGTGCCGGGCGGCCCGATCAAAATTAAATTGTGTCCGCCTGCCGCCGCGATTTCCAAGGCGCGCTTGACCGATTCCTGTCCTTTGACATCGGCGAAATCATTTTCGTCATCCGTCACGTGTTCAAAAAGTTTCGCGAGATCAACGCGCGTCGCTGGAATTTTAATTGCGCCTTCGAGAAAATCCGTTGCTTCGCGCAAATTTTGAATCGGGATGACTTGCAACCCCGCGACCACCGCCGCTTCCGGGGCGTTTTCCGCAGGCACGAGAACCCCGGCTTTTCCCTCAGCACGCGCGCGCAGCGCGACGGGCAAAACTCCTTTGCAAGGTCGCACCGCGCCGGTCAGCGCGAGTTCTCCCACGATGATAAAATTATCGAGTTGATCCGTTTCGATTTGCTCGCTGGCGGCCAACATTCCCACCGCGATCGGCAAATCAAAACTCGGCCCTTCTTTTTTGATGTCGGCAGGAGCGAGGTTGATCGTCGTGCGGCCCATCGGAAATTTGAAACCGGAATTGTTTAGCGCAGTCGTGACGCGGTCGCGCGATTCTTTCACTGCCGCATCTGGCAAACCGACGATGACGATAATTGTTTCGCCCCAGCCCGCGTTGACTTCCACCTCGATGGGGTAAGCTTCGATGCCATTGACGGCAGCGGAGCAAACCTTGGCTAACATGGGGAAATAGTTGTTTGACCGACGGCGAAGTGCAATCTGCTTTTTCGACGGAACGGACGACGGGGCGCATCTCGCCACTGCCACCGTAGCGCAGGTTTCCAACCTGCCGTATCGCCGGGTTTTAACCGACATCGCGCGAAACATTCGAGCGTTTGCAGATTGGAAATCCGCGATACGGCAGATTGAAAAACTGCGCTACCCACTCCTCGCTCGCGGGCGGTTGGGTGATTGTGTCGAGGGCGTGTTGCCCAAATGGAAAGGAGCGCGGAGTTCTCGTCCGCGTGAATCGGGAGGGAAAAAACGCTAAGGTTTTTGTTGTCTTGAAATGCGCGGACGAGAACGTCCGCGCTCCGAATTGGTTTGGGCAACACGCCCTCAAGATGCGCCCCGGACCACGGGATTCATTTTCCCACCAACGTGCAGTGCGAAGAATAATTGCCAGGGTCCCGCGAAACTCCAGGAACTAAAAAATAACGCTGAGACAAAAATTTTCCTCGCGAGATTCTGCCAATGCGGTTTGAAAATCGAGACGAGCCAGAAATAAAATCTCTCTGACGCAAACTCCGCGTGGTTATCCTGAACCTTGGCAGTAGTCGAGAGCTCGGCCTCTCCCGTTTTCACAGTGGGAATTTGAAAATATTGCGGACGGGCAACTCAAAATTTCCACGCCCTTAATTGTTTCGAAAAGTGCTGCGGACATTCTGTCGTCCGTTTGAAACACTTCCGATCTGCGGACAGAATGTCGGCAGTACTTTCATAAACTTTCTTTTTCCAATGACGCCAAAACTTCGGGATCCCGCACATCGACCCAGCGGCCTTTGATTTCCAAGCCGGCAATTTTTTTTCCAGCGTCGAGCATGGCGATGATGGCATCGGTCAATTCATATTCGCCGCGCGGAGATTTTTGCAGCTTGTCGATGAAGTTGAAAAGCGCCGGGGTAAAAATATAAATTCCGGCGTTGTACCAGGCAGTGTCCCCGGGTTTCAGCAAACCTTCCCGGCGAAGTTCTTCCAGTTGTGCGGCGCTCGGTTTTTCCACCAGGCGCGTGAGACAAAAATCTTTGTCGAAAAAAATCAGCCCGCCTTTGGTCACATCCTGACTCCCCGTCGCCGTGACCAACGCGGAAAAATTTCCTGGGCCGAAACGTTTCAACATTTGCCGATACGTCTGCGGCCTCACCAAAATGTCGCCGTAAGTGAGAACGAAATCATCCGCCCCCACGAAATCTTTCGCGAGTTCCGGCGCTTTGCCCGTGCCGTCCTGAACGACTTGTCGCCCGTAAAAAATTTTCACACCCAACTTTTTTCCGTCGCCAAAATAATTTTCAATCGTTTCCGCTTTGAATCCCGTGACGATGAAAAATTCGCGAATGCCCGCCGTGATCAACCCATTGATGATGTGTTCGAGAATCGGCTTGCCCTGAACTTTCAACATCGGTTTGGGAATTTCGTTGGTCAGCTCGCGCATCCGCGTGCCTTTGCCTGCGGCCAGAATAACAGCTTTCATTTTGAGCCACAGATGAACACGGCTGGACGCGGATGAAAAAGCAAATTCGGATCAACTCGAAGCGCTGCCCTATCCAAGCCCCGTAGCCGCCGACGCGAGGAGGCGGATGATGAACCCGAAATCCGAAATTCGAAATCCGAAGGCCGAAAGAAATCCGAATACCGAAGTCCGAATGCTGGTTGCCAAGCGAAGAAGGTCACGGAACACTTTGCCGTGCTGGAGGCCCTAACGTGGTTTCGGACTTCGGATTTCGAGCTTCTTTCGGGTTTCGGATTTCGGATTTCAGGGTAAAACGCGTGTGCAATCCGCCTCCTCTCATCGGCGGCTCCGAGATTTGCCGAAATGATTTTCACAGATAGTTGAACTCATTGTTAAAACCTGTATTATCTCCCGCGCTGAACCGCCGTTCTTTCGCGGCCCAGTTGAGCACGAGAAACTTTTCGCTGTCCGATTGATTGATGAATACTGAAACCATAACAACCGCGCCCGTCGTAAATAAAAACCCTGAAAGCGCTCTCGGTTTTCTGGATGACTTCCGCTCGTGCTGGCAGGCTCTGTCGAACAAAGGATTTTTCTTCAGCCTCCTGGCGGCGTGGCTCGCGCTCTTTCATTTCATCGGCAATTCCACTTTGGGTTATATCAACACTCCTTCCCTCATGGGTTGGATGTTTGACATCTACAATGCGAATAATTCCGAAGATGGTCACGGCAACCTGATCCTGCCGGCCGTCCTCGTTTTACTTTGGTGGAAAAGAAAAGAGTTGCTGGCGATTCCGCAAAGGATGTGGTGGCCGGGGCTGTTGATGATGGCGTTCGGCCTGTTGCTGCACGTCTTGGGATTTTTGGTGCAACAACCGCGTGTGTCCATCTGCGGAATGTTCCTGGGTATCTACGGGTTGGTCGGATTGACCTGGGGGGTCGGCTGGCTGAAGGGAGTTTTTTTCCCGTTCGTTCTTTTTGTCTTCTCCATCCCAGTGGCTGGCTATGTCGAGACGATCACTTTCCCGCTGCGCCTCTTTGCCACCAATATTACTTACGCCATCACGCATGGAATTTTCGGATTGACCGTCATCAAAAAAGGCACGCAGCTTTTCGACGCCAATGGCGCTTACAATTATGATGTCGCCGCAGCGTGCAGCGGGATTCGCAGTCTGATTTCGCTTCTGGCGCTGACCACGATTTACGGAATGATGACTTTCAAAACGGCGTGGAAACGTTTGTTGGTGCTCGCCATGGCGGTGCCGCTGGCAGTGGCGAGCAATGTTTTGCGCCTGACCAGCATTGTGGTTGCCGCAGAAGCTTTCGGGCAAAAAACCGGCGACTTCATCCACGAATGGTCGGGCTTTTTAACGTATGCCGTCGCGATTGTTGCCATGCTGCTGATCGGCGCCTGGCTGCGCGAACGCGAACCTGCCGCAAACCCACTGCCCGCGCCCACCACATGAAAAAATTAAACACGATTTTATTTTTCACCGCCATTGCTCTCATCGGAGCGACCGCTCTTTTTTTAGGGCGCCTCAGAGGCCATCAAAACCTGGGCAAGCCCGGCGTAAAACTTGGCCCCACCCCCTTGTTTGATACGCAGACCAATCGTGTCGCGGAAATCACGGTCATTTTGCCGGAGAAAATTCCCGGATATTTATCCATGCCGGCGCCCGTGACGACCCTCGAGTTATCCATGCTGCCAAAGGACACCACTTTCGGGAAACGCCGTTACTGGACGCCCAACGGAGGCAATGCCGATGTGAATGTCGTGCTCATGGGACAAGACCGGACCAGCCTGCACAAACCGGAATTTTGTTTGGTGGGGCAGGGCTGGACCATCGATCAAACCGAGACGGTGAAGCTGAAAATGGAACGTCCCTACGCTTACGAATTGCCGGCGATGAAATTGACCGCTGGCATCCGCATCAAAGACGACGGCGGAAACCCCCACTTGGTTCGAGGTATTTATGTTTATTGGTTTGTCGCCGATAACAAAATTACGGCGAACCACAACGAACGCATGTGGTCGATGGCCAAAAACCTTTTGCGCACCGGCACGTTGGAGCGATGGGCCTACATCAGTTATTTTTCATGGTGCGCGCCCGGTCGGGAAGAGGAGACGTTCAATCAGTTGAAGAAATTTATTGCGCAGTCCGCGCCGGAATTTCAGTTGGCTGGGAAAACCGCTGAATAATCTCGCCGCGCTGAAAATTAAAATGGCATCTCACTAAGCCGTCACCATGCAGAAAACTCTTAACGCAAAGACGCAGCGGGGCGAAGCCGCCAACCCATCCAAACGCCGGTTCGCCACCGGCGTGCTCCGTAGATTCCGGGTAGCATCTGCCTCTGGCGGGTGCGTGACGACCTCCTCTTTTTTCTTTAAAAAAACGAACGCCGCAATGAATCATTTCGCACCCGCCAGAGGCAGATGCTACCCCGCGATGGCGAAAAGTTTTCTCTTCATCCGGGCGCATCGACTCAACGCCGGTTGCAATCCGGCGTTCCGCTACGGGAAAGATTTTGTTGAAAATGCGGGGTTCGTCGGCAGAGCATTGCACACGCAAAAAAGGAAAAAGGTCGAGGGGAAGTGGCGCGACGAAGCCGCCAACCCATCCGAACGCCGGTTCGCGACCGGCGTGCTCCGTAGATTCCGGGTAGCATCTGCCTCTGGCGGGTGCGTGACGACCTCCTCTTTTTTCTTTAAAAAAACGAACGCTGCAATGAATCATTTCGCACCCGCCAGAGGCAGATGCTACCCCGCGATGGCGAAAAGTTTTCTCTTCATCCGGGCGCATCGACTCAACGCCGGTTGCAATCCGGCGCTCCCTCACGGGAAAGATTTTTTTGAAAATGCGGGGTTCGTCGGCAGAGCATTGCACAGGCAAAAAAGGAAAAAGGTCGAGAGGAAGTGGCGCGACGAAGCCGCCAACCCATCCAAGCGCCGGTTTGCCACCGGCGTGCTCCGTAGATTCCGGGTAGCATCTGCCTCTGGCGAGTGCGTGACGACCTCCTCTTTTTTCTTTAAAAAAACGAACGCCGCAATGAATCATTTCGCACCCGCCAGAGGCAGATGCTACCCCGCGATGGCGAAAAGTTTTCTCGCCGACGGAAGTTACTGCTAGGCCCGTTACAAAAAATATGCTTCGCCGCGACCGCCAGATCAGAACGCAAATCCATCAGTTGATGGACGCGGTATGTTTCACCATCGCTTTTTGGCTGGCCCATTGGATTCGCGCCCAGACGCCCCGAGGCATAAAAGTTTTCGGCTACGATTTGCTGGCCGACACCTCCAACATCAACGCGGACTACGACTGGATGTATTTTGTCATCGGCTTCATCTCACTTTGGATTTTGGACTTGCAGGGTTTTTACAAGCGGCCGTCGCTGGCTTCACATCGATTGACCGCGTGGATTTTGCTCAAAGCTTGTGTTTTCACCACGATCAGCATCGTGCTGATTCTTTACATGGCGCAAATCATCACGCCGCGCGGAGTCATTCTTCTGTTCGGGCCGATTAGTTTTCTGCTCGTCTTTGGAAAAGAAGAATTGGTTCGATGGATTTACAAAACCAAGTTTGGCCAGGCCCAATTAAAACGACGGCTGATTCTGGTCGGAGCCGGAGAAGATACCTTTCGCCTCGGCAACGAAATCAAAAAGAAATCTGCCAACGACGTCGAGATCATCGGGCAAATCGACTTGAACGAAACGACGGTCGAAGATTTGCTCAGATTTTTGCACGAGCATTCGGCCAACGGGGTCATCATCAACGCCAAGCACACGTTTTTCGGCCAGGTCGAAAAAGCGATTCTGGCCTGCGAACTGGAAGGAGTGGAAACCTGGCTGGTGGCGGATTTTTTTAAGACGCAAATTTCCCGGACGAGCTTCGACGATTTTTATGGCTGGCCGGTTTTAGTTTTTCATTCTGGGCCGGAAAGTTCAGGGCAAGCGATTATCAAACAACTTCTGGATTTGATTGGAGCGATGGTTCTACTGGTGGTTTTCTCGCCGTTTTTTTTGTTCGCAGCGCTCGCCATAAAATTCACTTCGCCCGGTCCAATTTTATTTAGACAAAAACGCAGCGGGTTGAACGGCCATCCGTTTACGATGTATAAATTCCGCTCGATGGTCACCAATGCCGAGCAGCGTCAGCACGAAATTCTGGCCATGAATGAAATGACCGGTCCGGTTTTCAAAGTCACCAACGACCCGCGCATCACGCCGATTGGCCGCATCCTGCGCAAGTCGAGCATCGATGAATTTCCGCAACTGTTCAACGTGTTGCGCGGGGACATGAGCCTCGTTGGCCCGCGGCCGCTGCCCGTCGAAGAAGTCAATCGTTTCGATGATCTCGCGCATCGCCGCCGTCTTAGCGTCAAGCCCGGCTTGACTTGTCTCTGGCAAATTAAAGGCCGCAACAACGTCACCAATTTCAAAGACTGGGTGCGCCTGGATTTGGAATACATCGACAACTGGTCGCTCTGGCTCGATCTGAAAATTCTTTGGTGGACGATTCCCGTGGTGCTCTTTGCCAAAGGGGCGAAGTAGAAGTGAAAGTGGGAAGGTGAGAAAGTGGGAAAGGGAGCACTCGCACTTCCCACCTTCTCACTTTCTCACCTTCTCCTTTTCTCCCTTGCTCCCTTTCCGCCTTTCAGCAAAATCAATTTGATGGCGAAGAAAAAAACTCTCAAAACCCAACAGCCCATCTCCGTCGTCACCGGCGGCGCGGGATTTCTCGGCTCACACCTTTCCGATTTGTTGATCGCGCGTGGACACAAAGTCATCGCCATCGATAATTTTGTCACCGGCAGCGTGGACAACATTTCGCATCTGGCGGGAAATAAAAATTTCAAGTTCATCCAGCAGGACGTGACCGAATTTCTTTTTCTCCAGGAGCCGGTCGATTACATCTGGCATTTCGCTTCGCCCGCCAGCCCGATTGATTATCTCGAATTGCCCATCCAAACTTTGAAAGTCGGCTCGCTCGGCACCCACAAAGCTCTCGGCCTCGCCAAAGAAAAAGGCGCAAAATTTCTCATCGCGTCCACGTCCGAAATTTACGGCGATCCGCTGGTCCATCCGCAAACCGAAGATTACTGGGGCAACGTCAACACCATCGGCCCGCGCGGTTGTTACGATGAATCAAAACGTTTTGGCGAAGCGCTCGCCATGGCCTATCATCGCGAGCACCGCATCGACACAAAAATTGTCCGCATCTTCAACACTTACGGCCCGCGCATGAGAATCAACGATGGCCGCGTCGTCCCCGCTTTCATCAGCCAGGCCTTGCAAAACAAACCTGTAACGATTTTTGGGGACGGCACGCAAACGCGCAGCTTCTGTTACTGCTCGGATTTGATGGAAGGCATTTATCGCTTGATGATGAGCGACACAAATCTCCCTGTGAATATTGGAAACCCAACGGAGATGACCATGCTCCAATTCGCCCGTGAAATAATTCAAGCGACAAATTCCCGCAGCAAAATCGTTCACAAACCCTTGCCGCAAGACGACCCCAAACAGCGCAAACCCGACATCACTCGCGCCCGGAAAATTTTAAAATGGGAACCGCGCGTCCCGCTGGCCGAAGGATTGGTCAAGACGATCGAATATTTTCGCGCGAAAATTGGAAGGAATCCGCCGACGTGAGGAGGCGGTTCCTGCGGTGCTTTGATATTCCGCCCGCCCGCGAAGGGCCGAATTGAGTTTGGCGCCAAACCCGCGCGATAGCGTCTTGGAGTGCGGCAGTCCTCTGCCGCTTTGGACATCAGCCGTATTTCAAAAGCGCCAAAGGACAGGCGCACTCCAAGACCTGGCGGACCTCCGATGCTCCTCTCATTACAAGTTCGTTGACCTCATCTCGCGTTTTTGTGGCGGCTACGATCGCGCCCATTTCATTTCACCAGATTAATAAAAGCGGTGATGCAAATGGCGTTGGCGAAGTCGATGAGAAATCCGCCGACGATGGGCACGACGAGAAATGCGCGCGGCGCAGCGCCAAAATTTTCCACGAGCGATTTCATGTTGGCGACGGCGTTGGGCGTCGCGCCTAATCCAAAACCGCAATGGCCGCCCGCGATCACCGCTGCATCAAAGTCGCGGCCCATTGCGCGAAACGTAACGAACCAGGCAAATGCCGCCATGATCGCAACTTGAACTGAAAGAATAATCAGCATCGGCACCGCCGCATTCGCCAATTCCACGAGGTTCAAACTCATCATCGCAATCGCCAAAAATAATCCGAGCGCGACTGAGCCGAGCGCGTCCACGATTTCAGTTTTGATCCAGCGACCGCCACTGGAATCAACCGCGTTGCGCACGATGACTCCGAGCAACATCGCGCCCATGTAAACTGGAAAAGTCATTCTGGTTTGCTGAATAAAGTAACTCAACCACGCGCCTAGTTTTATGCAGACGAGCAGGACGATGAAATGCAGCAGAAAGTTTTTCCCGAATCCAATGAGCGCGCGAAAATCTTTTAGAATTCCAGATTCTTTGTCCGCCGCCATTTCGAGATGCGTTTCCGCTGTCGCGCTCGATTTCAATTTATTTTTTTGAATCAACCGCCCGCCAATCGGCCCGCCGATCAGCCCGCCAGTGACCAGGCCGAAAGTCGCCGCGGCCACCCCGAGAACTCCCGCTCCCGGCAGTCCCGATTTTTCCAGCAGCGAAGCAAAACCAAGCGCGGTGCCGTGGCCGCCCGTCATCGTCACGCTGCCGCAGACCAATCCGAGCAACGGGGAAACGCCCAATAATTTTGCCAGCAGCACTCCGACACTATTTTGGATGACGGCCAGGACGGTCGCGATGGCGAGAAAAATTACGACCTGCACGCTTCCTTTTTTTGCCAAAGCCCAGCTCGCGTTCAAACCGATGCAGGTAAAAAATGCGACGAGAAACGGGCGTTGCGCTTCCACGACGGGATTTTTCGCCCAATCGATTTCCGTCGTGACCAGCCACGTCCACCATCTCGCATCGACCTTCGTCGTGAATTCAAAATTGAAGAGGCCGGAAATTTTCCCAAACAAAACCGCGAGCGAAATCAACAGACCTCCGACGACCGGCGCGGGAATATTAAAACGCGAGAGCAGTTTTATTTTGCGCACGAGAAATTCCCCCAGCAGAAGAACTGGAATCGCCATGAGAACAAAAATCCACGCGGAGAAAATCATGAGGAAAATGGGGCGCGGATTTTGGAGGTGAAGATGTGACACGAACCGGTAGCCGCCGACGTGAGGAGGCGGATTGCAGCAAGGCTCTCAAGGGCGTGTTGCCCAGCGGGAAAGGAGCGCGGACAGCCTTGTCCGCGCGAATCGGAAATGTTGAAAACGCCTGGATTTTTTTCCGTTTCAAAACGCGCGGCCAAGGCTGTCCGCGCTCCGATTGGTTTGGGCATCGCGCCTTCAACTTCCGCCTCCTCACGTCGGCGGCTACGGTCTAACGCGACAAATTTATTTTGAAAAATTTTCTGCACTTGAAAATTGAGGAGGCGTGAATGCCGCGCTCTTCACATCGGGCTGACGGCTTCTAAAGATTAATCGGCGGCGCGTCCAGTTTTTGTTGTCAAACTTCTGCGTGTTCTCTATTCATCGGCGACAAAATGAAAATTAGAATCGCCCAGTTCGGACTAGGCCCGATTGGAATTGAAACGCTGAAACTCGCCGCGACAAAACCGTGGGTGGAAATTGTCGGCGGCGTTGATATTGATCCGAGTAAAGTTGGAAAATCACTCGCGGAAGTCGCCGGCATCAAAGGACTGGAGAAGTGCCGCGTTTATTCCACGTTCGACGAGCTGGCGAAACACTCGAAACCCGCCGTCGTTTTCCACACCTCCGTTTCGCGGATGAAGACGGCGTTTCCACAACTGGAACCAATTGTCCGAGCGGGCGTGAGCGTCGTGTCGTCGTGCGAGGAATTGCTTTTCCCTCAGCTAAAGGAACCGACGCTGGCGAAAAGACTCGACGCGCTTTGCCGCAAACATAATGCGCGCGTTCTCGGAACCGGCGTGAATCCCGGCTACGTCATGGATACGCTTGCGATTTTTCTGACCGGCGTTTGCCGCAACGTGGAAAAGATCGAAATCGAGCGCGTGGTGAATGCTTCGCTCCGCCGTATGCCGCTCCAGAAAAAAATTGGTAGCGGTTTAGAGCCGGACGAGTTTCGGAAACTGTTTCGCGAAAACAAAATGGGTCACGTCGGTCTGGTCGAATCACTCGCATTGGTCGCGCATTGTTTGAATTGGAAAATTGGCAAAATCGAAGAAACGTGTGAGCCGATGATCGCGCCGCGCAATATCAAAACGGAATTTCTCGAGGTGAAAAAGGGTTTGACGTGCGGCATCCATCATCGCGCGGAAGCGGGCGTCGATGGCAAAACGAATTTGATTCTCGATTTGAAAATGTATCTCGACGCGGAAAATCCGCACGACGCGGTGAAGGTCATCGGCGATCCGCCCATCGATGCCGTGTTGCCCGGCGGCGTTCACGGAGACCGCGCGACGGTGGCGGCATTGGTAAATGCCGTGCCGAATGTTTTGAAAGCGAATGCTGGTTTGTTGTTGATGACGGATATTCCGGTGCCGCGAGTGAGTTAGAAGAATTGGAAGCGACAACCCAAGAGTTGCCTGTCTTCGGCATACGTGTATTTTCTTTTTATGCAAGCAACGTTAGCGGAACTCCATCGTGAGACTGATAGAGTCATTCGCCCGGTGATTCACGACGGGCAAAAACTTATTTTGACCGACCAGGGCGAGGCTTGCGCTGAAATAATTCCTATTGCGAAAATGGATCGGAAAGCCGCTCTCGCCGCCTTGCGCGCCATTGGGCCAGTTGTGTTGCCTGCGAGGAAATGAAGCCGTTTCTCCTGGACAGCAATGTCCTTTCTGAGCTTTGGAAACCACAACCAAATGCCGCAGTCGTTTCCTGGGTGGAAAAAGCCGAATGGTTTTTGCCCGCGCCTGTCATCGCGGAAATTCAAGAGGGCGCGGAAGCGTCTCCCAGCGCCGCACGGAAAGCAGAGATCAATTCCCGTTTAGATGAATTTCTTATAATGCATGGCGCTTTGGTTTTGAATTGGGACGGTGAAACCGCGCGTATTTGGGGACGCCTCAAACATTCGCCCGAAGTTAAACGCAAGCCTCAGCCGCTTTGGGATAGCCTGATTGATGCGATGGCTCTTCGTTACGGAGCGGTGGTTGCAACTCGCAACACAGAAGATTTTCGACACGCTGCAACCTTTTAACCCGTGGACAGATTTGGAACAAACATCTGCTTGAACTAGCGCTCGCGGTGGTTGCGTTGGGTTCCAGCACTCAGCACATTGAGACGAAGGAAGCCAAAGTTTATGACAATTTCTGTTCTTGAAACTGCGGCATTTCATCGGGGAATTCGTCCGTTGTTACAAATCGTTTTTCCCGAAAAAGCAAACGCCGTGTTGAACTTTCGCGCGGCTCCAGAACTTCAGGCCCGCATTGAAGAATTGGCTCGCAAATCGACCGAGGGGCATCTCACTGAAGCAGAAAAAGCAGAATACGCCGGCTACGTTCGAGCAAATAAATTCGTCGCCATCCTGAAGCGGCAGGCGCGGGAGTTGGACGAATCTTCTTCCTGACGGAAATTTTGTTCGCGCAACGGCTGCCTTGCGAACAGCAGTGTTTTTTCAAATCTTCCTTCCCTTTTCAATGTTCGGTTTTTACAGTTTGCGGCCTGAAATAAAACAAAACCAATTGCCATGAATAATCCCGACGTCTCTGCCGAATTACTTTCCGGAATCGCCAATCAACTTCGCATTCATTCCATCGCCGCCACCACCGCTGCGGGAAGTGGTCACCCAACTTCTTGCGCTTCGGCGGCTGATCTCGCCGCCGCGTTGTTCTTCGGGCAAATGCGTTACGACCCGAAGAATCCGCACTACGCCAACAACGACCGTTTCATTTTGTCGAAAGGTCACGCTGCGCCGTTGCTCTACGCGGCTTGGGCTGAGAACGGCGTTGTTCCAATCAGCGAACTCACGAAACTCCGCGAACTCGGCAACGACCTCGAAGGCCATCCCACTCCGCGCCTGCCCTTCGTCGATGTCGCGAGCGGTTCGCTTGGGCAAGGACTCAGCGTCGGTGTCGGCATGGCGTTGAATGCGCGCCTCGATAAATTCGATTACAAAACTTACGTCCTGCTCGGCGACGGCGAATGCGCGGAAGGTAGCGTCTGGGAAGCCGCGTCGCTCGCGGGCACTTACAAGCTCAACAATCTTGTCGCGCTCATCGACGTGAATCGCCTCGGTCAAAGCCAGGAAACCGCGTTCGGCCATCACACCGAAGTTTATGAAAAACGTTTTCAAGCTTTCGGCTGGCGCACGGAAGTGATCGACGGCCACGACATGGAAGAAATTTTGGAAGTGCTCGCGTTCGTTGGCGCGGATGAAAAACCGCTCGCCATCATCGCCAAGACGACGAAAGGCCACGGCATTTTGGGCGCGGACGACAAAGAAGGCTGGCACGGCAAAGCGCTCAACAAAGAAGAAGCCGAACGCGCCATCGCCGAATTGCAGCCGAAAGCGAAATCCGGTCTTGGCGTGGGAATTCCGAAACCGACTCAAGTCACCGAGCCGAACACCGAACCGCCCGCGAGCTACCCCCCAATCAATTACAAACTCGGCGACAAGATCGCCACGCGCGAAGCTTACGGCGCGGCGCTCGTTCGTCTGGGCGAAGCGGATGCGCGCATCGTCGCGATGGATGGCGACACGAAAAATTCCACTTACTCGGAAAAGTTTTACAAAAAATTCCCGGAACGTTTCACCGAATGTTTTATCGCCGAACAAAACATGGTGGGCGTGGCAATTGGTTTTGCCGCGTTGAAAAAAATTCCGTTCGCTTCCACGTTCGCTGCGTTTTTCTCCCGCGCGCACGACCAGATTCGCATGGGCGCGATTTCTCACGCGAACGTCAAAATGGTTGGCTCGCATGTTGGCGTGAGCATCGGCGAAGATGGCGGCTCGCAAATGGCGCTGGAAGATCTCGGCATGATGCGCGCGTTGCCCGGAAGCATCGTGTTCTATCCGAGCGACGCGGTCTGCGCTGAAAAATGTCTCGAACAAATGGCGGAGCACAAAGGCATTTCGTATCTCCGCACGTCGCGTCCGAAAACGCCGGTCATTTACGGCAACGACGAAAAATTCCCCATCGGCGGCGCGAAAGTTTTGAAACAAAACGCCGGCGACAAACTCACGGTCGTTTCCGCTGGCGTCACTTTGTTTGAAGCGTTGAAAGCCGCCGACATTTTGGCGAAGGACGGAATCACGATCACGGTCATCGACGCCTACAGCGTGAAGCCGTTGGCAAAAGACGTGATCAAAGCCGCCGCGCAAAAAACGAACAACCTCGTTCTTACCGTGGAAGATCATTATCCCGAAGGCGGTTTGGGCGACACGGTCGCGGGCGAACTGAGCGGCGACGGAATCAAAGTCCACAAACTCGCGGTGTTCGAGTTGCCGCGCTCCGGCAAGCCGGAAGAATTGCTGGCGAAATACGGTCTGGACGCGGCGGCGATTGTGAAGAAGGTGAAAGAGTTGGTTTAATTCTAAAACGGCTCTTCGGCCCCCGGAAGGATTTTACCGCTTTTGATTTCTCTTCTTTCGCATTTGCTCGCTCTGCGAACCTTGCGGGGCTTTTGCCATCCTTGTCCTCTCGATGAAGGTCGGAGCGAGAAGTTCGGAAATGTCCAACTCATATCCAGAGGCAATTTTTTCAAGGGTGAGAAGTCCAGGATTCACCTTAATCCCGAGTTCATAAAGCTGATATAGTTTATAGCCGACGCCGCAAAACTCGGCAGCTTTTTCCTGCGTCCAGCCGCGACTTCGACGCAGTTCTTGCAGTCGTTTCTGGAATCTCGTTGCAGCCGATTCTTGCACGCATCACAGAGTGAATTTCGGTGATTGACACGCACACTATCTAAAGGTAGTTGTTGGCCATTATGAAGTGGAACGAGTCGCGCCGCTGACCTAAAAACAAAGCACTCATTTCCATTGCGTTGATGAAACAATAACCAACAATTAAAACCGCGACGGGAGTCCAGCGGGGAAAATAGAAATCACAATATGAAAATCACCATCAAAAGAATCGTCGTTGTCGTTGCGATAATGGTTGTCTCGGCTGTACAAACATTCGCGATTGAAGGGCTGACCTTATCTATTCAGAGCAGCAACGTGGTTCTATCTTGGCCGAGTGATCCAACCAGCGGCGAGACGTTTATTATTCAAAGCCGCGCGAGTATCGGTACGAATGATGCCTGGCAAACCTTGACTAATTTTTATCCGGCATTGGATGGAACAAACGTTACGACTTTTGTTCACACGGGTGCCGCTTGTGTTCCGGCTGGCGTCACCAATAGTTCAGGAGGCAGTGAAGGCGGACCGCCTTCGCCCGGTTTTTCCTCATCCTCGCAATCGAGCAAAGAGGATTCATTTCCGCCGTTGCCACCGCTGCCGCCACTCCCATGGGATACCTCGACGTGGGTTGCCAATAATTCAACAAAACATGACAAATCCAGTTCCTCGAACAGCGAGTTGGATAATCCAACTCCTGAAGACTCTGATGGCGACGGCAGTTCTTGCTCCGCATTTTATCGCGTGGTCAGAAATGGCGTTCAGTTATTTGCCATCACGAATGGAATGGCTTTATCAAATACCGTTACCATCCAAATCGAAGTTGGTAACGACGGAGGAAAATTGCAAAGTGTTACTCTCAGTGCAAACGGAACAAGTATTCCTGGTGTCAATACATTCTTGCCTCCTTTTACAAATTTAGTTTTTACGATCGATACGACTCGTTTGAACAATGGCGTAAATGCGCTCCAAGCACAGGCGACCTGGAATTTATCGACCAACGAAGAAGACGAAACAGAGGCCCTTATTTCGCTGTATCAGGCCGACAGTCCCTCGATAGAAGTAAACATATTCAACGAAATCTCCTTTCCCGAATGGGTAGATAATTTCGGGGAAGGATCCTTATCGCTCAATGTTTCGTCAGATCATTTGGATGTGGATTGGCAAATCGACATTTATGATGATCAGTTCAGCTATTTGGGAAGTTTCACCAATCACACGACTGATGGAAAAATCGAAGTGGTTTGGGATGGAACAGACGGCCAAGGACACACCAACGCAAGCCCGGTTTTTTACTCGGTCACAACGACGACGTTCCAGGGAGGCTCAAAAATAAAAGTCAATCCTCCCAAGTTCAAAGTCACCGATAACTTCCCCTCCGTTGGCGGATGGGTAGTTGCCTTTCAAAATGTCTTTGCTTTTAAAAATGAGGATTTTAAGAACCAGTCGGAACAACCGAATATGCAAAACCAGGTGCTTTCTGCTTTTCGAATGGCATCCGTTCTCGGTGGAAATATCAACCCCAATCCGAATTATCCCGGCAATTATTTTGGCGGCCTTTACGACACCAATATCGTTTCCTATACGAATCAGACTTGGGGATGGACGCAACTCAAGTGGGCGTTGCAGACCTATCAAGCTCGTAATTTTTATTATTTCGGTCACGGAAATAAAAGCAAACTGGGGTCATCGCCGAATGCAATTCGGTTTCTCACTAGCGCCGAAGTTGCGGCATTCTTGAATATCACGAGCACCTCGACCAACCGGCACCATTACCGCTACGTTTTCTTAGACGGGTGCAACACAGCCAACGGAGATTGGCCATTAAGTTTTGGAATAAGGAAAAAGGAGAATGTATTGATCGAAGAATATTCTAAAAATAATTTGCGGCCCTCCGCTTTTTCGGGCTGGACGGATTATAAAACTTTCGCAGTCTTGAATAAAATTCCGTGGCAGTTCCCGGCTTACCGGATAAATTTCTTCGCATTGTGGGGTTTAAATAATCGCACTTTGTTTACGGCCCATGATACCGCGAAACGTAACTCAGAACCCAACACTTTACATGTGGGGGAGAGCTTAAAAATTTACGGCTTCAGTGGTTTGCGCGGGTTTGATTATAATACCAATCCGTAATCATGCTCTCATTTATCGAAGTTACGGCTCAATATTCCAATGCTGTCTTAGTGGCAATTTTGCCTCATATTTCGGAGTTCAGCCAAAAAGTTGATTTGCCGATGCCGATTCCGATCACGATGCAGCAGGTCTCCCGTTTCAATTGCGACCAAAGAAAGGGAGAGATTGGCGGCGTCGTTTTTCTGACCAACGGTTATATGTTCTGGTACGATCATGGTTTTGTGAGCGGCTTTGAAGCTCCCGACAGTTATTACACCTTGCAAGATCCGAATCGAATTCCTGAATTCTACGGGAATCTGAAGATGAACAAGGATGAAGCAGTGGCCTTCGCCAGAGCTTCGATCAAAAAATTGGGCTATAAAGAAACGGCGGTCTATGCAGATGGCAATCCCAAAATCACCATTGCACCCCGGCATGGAACCAACGTTATTCCCCGTTACCGGATCGAATGGATTGAGCCAATCGCCGATGACACCGCCATTCAAATAGAAATTGACGGCGCGAAAAAGAAATTGAAGTCGATGACTTTTTTGACGAGCAACCTTTGGCGGGAGCCGCCCAAGATTGGGGTCGAACCAAAAGTTGTTCCGATAGGACAAATACCAGATTTCATCAAGGGCAACCCGGAAATGGAGAAACAGTTTAGATTACTTCCTGCTCCAATTGCTGCCACGCCCAAAAACAAGCAGGCTTTGGTTTCCGCCATGTTGGTTCTCGTTTCTGATTATGCTCAAAAGCTAAAGCTGCCCATCAAACTTCCCTTAACGACGAATGACGTGACGAGCTTTGAGGGCGAATCTTTCGAGGATGAAGTAACGGTGAAATTAACCAGCGGGTATCGCTTCTCTTACAATGAAGGCTACATCACGCAATTTATCGCGCCTTACGCGTTCTTTTCCGGCAGGATCGATGGACAGGTGGAAGATTATTGGAACTCATGGAACATGAGCGAACGAGAGGCCATCCAATTGGCTCGCGGGAGCATCAAGAAACTCGGCTATTCGGAAAAACAACTTTATTTTGATAAGAAGCCAAAAATCAAAAAGCCTATTAAAATCGGAACGCATACGATTCCGCGTTATCTTTTCACTTGGTATAATGAGACGCGCGGGAAAGACCAAGAAGGCGGATTAACTGGAGAGATCATTGTCGATTCAGCGACGGTGGTTGAAATCGATGCAGGAAACAAAAGCGTTAAATCCATTCTGACGATGAATAAAAAACTTGCTCGACCCGCGCCGCAACTGGAAGGGAAATAATGTAGAGCAAGGAGAAGACATTTGGGCGGGCGTGAGCATCGGCGAAGATGGCGGTTCGCAAATGGCGCTGGAAGACCTCGGCATGATGCGCGCGTTGCCCGGCAGCATCGTGCTTTATCCGAGCGATGCGGTTTGCGCGGAAAAATGTCTCGAACAAATGGCGGAGCACAAAGGCATTTCGTATCTCCGCACGTCGCGTCTGAAAACGCCGGTCATTTACGGCAACGACGAAAAATTCCCCATCGGCGGCGCGAAAGTTTTGAAACAAAACGCCGGCGACAAACTCACGGTCGTTTCCGCTGGCGTCACTTTGTTTGAAGCGTTGAAAGCCGCTGACATTTTGGCGAAGGACGGAATCACGATCACGGTCATCGACGCCTACAGCGTGAAGCCGCTGGGGAAAGAGGTGATCAAAGCCGCCGCGCAAAAAACGAACAACCTCGTTCTCACCGTGGAAGATCATTATCCCGAAGGCGGTTTGGGCGACACGGTCGCGGGTGAATTGAGCGCCGACGGAATCAAAGTCCACAAACTCGCGGTGTTCGAGTTGCCGCGCTCCGGCAAGCCGGAAGAATTGCTGGCGAAATACGGTTTGGACGCAGCAGCGATTGTGAAGAAGGTGAAGGAGTTGGTGTGATTCGCAAGTGGCGCAATGAATTATCAGTTTGGCCATGGAACGAAACCGGACGACGGGTATAATCGTTTTCCTGCGCCCCTCGCTGGGTCAGTTGAACGCTGAGACAAGATCGGCTACCAACGGTTTCTCTTTGGACAGTCGGCTCACCTGCATAATGGAGAAACCAATGACGCGCCCGTTTTCATCCACGCGCTCCATCACGGCGTCGTTATTCGTTTCCTTCATGTAACCGGCTGCCTCGGAAAAGCGGACTTCGAGGAAGTCGCCTTCCGCATCGAACCAAACTTTTACTTTATCGGCCATAATTGTTCGCCTTTCTTGGGTTTGTCCGTCAGATACGCCGTCAAAACAAAGGCGTCCTCTGCCGCATACTTTACCACAACGCACAGCCATTTGTCGCCTACACGCGTGCCGATGTAATAACGGTGGCTTAGTTCGACAGTTGGATCGCCTCCCGCTAGGGCGACGACTACGTTGGCCAATGGAGCGATGTGGCGAGTATTGCGGTGGCGGGATGAACTGGAAAAAATTTCGTAACCAACATCCGCGAGCGGAAACGGTCGCGGGTTTTATTTTTTGCAATACGAACGACAAGTGGGCGATTCCCAATTCAATTTTCGATTCAGCGTTGCCCAATTTGTTCGCGACTCGTAAAACTATGTGGATGTCAGACGACGTTCAGATTTCAGATTCATTTTCCCCGAAAGAAAAAGCGGTCGTATTTCACGGTAACTGCCTTGATTTGCTTAAAACGATTCCTCCCAAAAGCGTGCAATTGGTGGTGACTTCGCCGCCTTACAATGTCGGGAAGGAATACGAAAAACGACTTGACCTCGCAAGTTATGTAAAACAGCAAAAAGCTGTCATCGCCGAATGCGCCAAGGTGTTGAAAGACACTGGAAGCATTTGTTGGCAGGTCGGCAATTTCGTGCAAAACGGTGCAATCGTCCCGCTAGACATTCTTTTATATCCGGTCTTCGCAGAACTTGGTTTCAAACTCCGCAATCGAATCATTTGGCATTTTGAACATGGCCTTCATTGTTCTTTACGTCTCTCCGGTCGATACGAAATGATTCTGTGGTTCACTAAATCGGATGATTACACGTTCAATCTGGATGCGCTTCGTGTTCCCCAAAAATATCCGGGCAAGAAATATTTCAAAGGGCCAAAGGCGGGTCAGTATTCGTGCAACCCGCTCGGAAAAAATCCGGGCGATGTTTGGGTAATTCCAAACGTAAAAAGTAATCACGTCGAGAAAACGGAACATCCTTGCCAATTCCCCGTTGAACTAATTGAACGTTTGGTTCTCGCGCTGACCGATGAAAAAGATTGGGTGTTAGATCCTTTTTTGGGAACGGGGACATCGGTCATTGCCGCTGTTCGGCGTTCGCGTCGCGGTGTTGGTGCGGAGTTGCAGCGAAAATATGTTTCCTTAGCTCGCGAACGAATTCGGAAAGCATTGGATGGAACTCTTGAAGTTCGTCCGATGTTTCAGCCAGTCTTTGATCCAAAAAATGCGGGAGCGAATTTACTGACGGCTCCGTGGTTAAACGAGCACTCGTTTGCAAAAGGACAATTGGCGTTATTGGAAGAGAAAACTCCCTATCGGATTAAAAAATGAAAATCGCAGCTACTTATTCTCATCTCAACGGTCTGGAATATCTGATGGTCCACAAACCAAAACTTTGGGCTGAAGTTCAAGAAGTTATCTTCGATATTGATGCAATCGCGTGCAGGACGAAAGTCAGTAAAGAAAAGCGAATGGTCGGTAAGTTAAAGTTTAGTCCGACGGCAATAAATCAGGAGTTTTGCGCCCGCTTAAACAAGAGGAAATGGGAAGAAAGTCGGGTCACTTATTTCGTTACCAAAACAGAGAAGCTCATCCGAGCGACCCTAACGAAATCTGCTCAAGAACAAAAAGCGGAGATTCTGGCTCAAGGTGAGGAAGCTATTCTCAGCTACAATCAGACTGATTTTGTAAAGGACCGCGTAGCATTAGAAGTTCAGTTCGGTAAGTATTCTTTTGTTGCTTATGACCTGTTTGTGAAACATCTCGCCTTCTATGTCCGTGATGAAATTGATGTAGGCATTGAAATTCTTGCGATGAAAAGCATGCAAAGGCACATGTCTTCCGGCCCGGGTTATTACGAAGGCGAACTTTACAATGTGATCCGCAACGGGCGCGGAGTTCCTTCAGTGCCGCTCGTAATTATTGGCGTTGAGCCTTAAGGGCGCAAAATTCCAAGCTGTAAAATTTCTGTAGATTCTTCAAAATCTTTTCATGCGCATCAAATTTTTTATCGGCGTGATTGCATTTGGTCTTTTCGCCTCGGCTTCCTTTGCCGATTGGCCGCAGTTTCGTGGGCCGACCGGGAGCGGGCTTTCCGACGCCAAAGGTCTTCCAGTCGCTTGGAGCGAAGACAAAAATGTGAAATGGAAAACGGCGATTCCGGGGCGCGGTTGGTCGTCGCCGGTCATCTTCGGGCGCGAAATCTGGATGACGACGGCCAATCCGAAAGGGACGGAGTTGTCGGTGGTTTGCGTGGAGCGCGAGACCGGACGCATCCTGCACGACCGGAAAATTTTCGACGTGGAAGCGCCGCAGTTCGCGCATGAGTTCAACAGTTACGCTTCGCCGACGCCGGTGATTGAAGCAGGCCGGCTTTACGCGAGTTGGGGTTCGCCGGGCATCGCGTGCCTCGACACGAAAACCGCGAAGGCGCTGTGGGAGCGGCGCGATTTTATCTGCAATCATTATCGCGGCGCGGGTTCGTCGGTGACGATTTTTGAGAATTTGCTCATCCATCATTTCGACGGGAGCGATTTGCAATACGTCGTCGCGCTCGACAAAAATACCGGCAAAACGATTTGGCGCACGGAACGTTCGGTGGATTTCAAGGACCTCGGGCCGGACGGCAAACCGGATCGCGAAGGTGATTGGCGCAAGGCGTTTTCCACGCCGCGCATTTTTCAAATCGATGGCAAACCGCTGTTGTTCAGCCAAGGATCAAAAGCGTTTTATGGTTACGAGCCGCGCACGGGAAAAGAACTTTGGCGCGTGGAATCGCCGACGACGCACACGACGAGCACGACGCCGGTTTTTGGCAACGGTTTGATTTATTGCTGCACCGGAAATACGAAAGGGGAAGTGTGGGCGATTCGACCGGGCGGCAAAGGCGTGGTAACCGACACGCACATCGTTTGGAAGTATTCGCGCGCGCCGATGCGTTCCTCGTTGCTGTTGGTGGATGGCGATAATGGAACTCTGCCGAATGCAACTCGGCCGCACTCTCTCGAGAATGATCTAATTTTCATGGTGGATGAAGGCGGCGTGGCGACTGGTCTGGAAGCGAAAACGGGCAAAGAGATTTGGCGCGAGCGTGTCGGCGGAAATTATTCTGCGGCGCCGTTGTTTGCGGAAGGGCGTGTTTATTTTTTCAGCGAAGAAGGAAAAGCGACGGTGATTGAAGCGAGCCGCGAATTCAAAGTGCTGGCCACAAATCAACTGGGCGATGGTTTCATGGCTTCGGCGGCGGTGGATGGCAAAGCGCTTTTCCTGCGGAGTCGGACGCAGTTGTATCGGGTGGAAGAGAAGTGAACGTCTCGGGGGTAACATCTGCCTCCGGCGGGTGCGAAAAGAATGTTGAGGAATGTTTTCCACGCACCCGCCGGAGGCAGATGCTACCCGATTTACGCTATTTCCCAATCAATGCTTTGCGTTTTTCAGAAGTGAGTTTGCCGTCTTGCGGCGGATTCAAAATGAACCAAATCAAATCGCGGAAATCTTCGTCGGGCATTTGCTCCAAACCTTCCGGCATCACGGAAAGTTCACTCACCCGCATCGTCGCGATGTCTGATTTCGCGACGAGATTTTCCACCGGCCCAGCCGCGAGCAATTTTATTTGCGTGTCGGAATTTTCCACCATTCGTCCGCTTACCGCGCGCCCATCTTTGGTTTCGATCAAAACGTTTTCGTAGCCTTTGCCGATGATTTGATTTGGATCGATCACGTTCGCGAGCAGCGCATCGAGCGTCGAGCGGCCAACGCCAGTCAAATCCGGGCCGACCTCCTCGCCTTCGCCGTAAAATTTGTGGCAAACGAAACAGGTTTTTTGCGCAATCTCATGTCCGTGTTTCCAATTGGGTTCGCCGGTCAAAACCGCTTTCTTTTTTTCGGCGATGATTTTGAGTTTGTCAGCGTCGGCGTCGCGATACCGTCCCAGCAAACGAATGGCGCGCTCGGAAAAGTTTGGATTTTTTGAAGCGGTCAACGTGCGAGCGATGTTGGCGGGAATTTCCTCCGGTGAAATAATTTTATCCTCCAGCGAATAGAGCAAGCGGCGTATCCAATTCCCACGCGAAGCCAGCGTGTCCACGGCGGCGCGGCGCTCAGTCGGCGTGAATTTTTTCCAGTGCTGCACAATTTCGCCCGCGATCTCGTCATCGCCGAAAACGCTGAGAGCGTGAAGTCCTTCGATGACGAGCGGTTCGGGATTGTCGCTCAAAATCAACTTGAGCAGCGCGGCACGGGCGGCCGCATTCTTCAATTGCTGCGCCGATTGAATCGCTTTGATGCGCTCATCAAGACTCGCTTGAGGATTGTTCAACAGAGCCAGCGTCCGCTCGGTCGCGGAAGCGTTGCCCCACAACGTGCCGAGTTGCTGGGCGCGTTCTTTGATTTGCGCGTCGCTGCTGGCGAAAAGTTTTTCGAGCAACGATTTGGTGTCACTGGTCGGGCGCAACGATTTTGCGCGCTGACCTTCGAGCAAACCGTCGAGCGCGGCGATGGTGAGCGCGTCATTTTTTTCAGAAACGGCGGAAAGAAATTTCAACGCGACATCCATCTTCGCGGTATCGCCGATGTCGCAAATGCGGCGCATCGCTTTGCGCGTAAGAATTCCCGAAAGCGGCATGGTGTCCGCGCCATTTTCCGCGAGCCATTGCAAACCGGGCGCGGGATTTTTCGCGACGAGCGGTTCGCTCGCCATCCAAATCATGAATGGAATCAAAGGGTCTTTCGCGTCGGCGGAAGATTTGATGAGCGCGATTAAAATTTTTCCAACGGGAACTTCTGAGTTGATGTCGGTGTCAACTATGAGCGAACTGGAAACGAGTTGGCGAACGGCGGTCGCGACCGCGAGACGAACCGCAGCGTGTGTGTCGGCGGCAAGTTTTTCCAAACGAAACAAATCTTTTTCAGAAACATCGTGGCGCTCGCCCGTCACACGCGCGGCCCAACTGCGAATTTCCGGTAACGAATCTTCCGCGCAATCGTCCAGAAGATTTTCCGGGAGAGTCTGGCTGGCGTGCAAAATTTGCACAGCGGCAAGGCGCGTTTCGGACGATGGAATTGTTTTTCCCGTTTTTGAACCCGCGAGCGAAACGAGTTCCTCAATTACTTTTTTATCCGTGGCCGTGAGCCGCTCGGACAATAGGCGCTGCGCTTGACGCCGTTGCCACGAATTTTTATGTGCGAGGAGCGGCACCAATTCTTCATTCGACAACGTTCCTAAATCCATCGCCGAAAAAGCGCGGGCGCAAAATAGCGCAACGAAAATAATCACCATATATTTCATGACCGCGGCAGATTAGTCGCTTCGATAAAAATCCGCCACCGCGATTCAGAAAATTTTGCAGCGATTTTTTCCGGCGAAAAAATAATCAAGAAAAGCGGCCTTGGCTCTGCGGTTTCTCGCTCGTTGCCCGGAACAACGTTGCCATCGCGCCTCGACCGCGTTAATTTCGGAAGCATGACGATTGAAGCTGTGCGTCAACTGCCCCGGAGCGACAAGCTCAAGTTGATGGAAACGTTGTGGGAGGAACTAAGCCGACCCGAGAGCGAATTCGAATCGCCACCCTGGCACGCCAAGGAATTGGCTGAGACGGAGCGGCGACTGGCGGAAGGGCGGGAGCAAGTGCTGGAGTGGGAAACCGCAAAAAAAAAACTCCGAAGCAAGTTTGAATGAGGGTGCGGATACTTAGCTCCGCGCTGAATGATCTGGCTTCTGGCCGCGAGTTTTATGACCAGCAGGGCGAAGGCGTCGGCGCTTATTTTTTTGATTCTCTATTTTCGGAGATTGATTCTCTTTCTCTTTACGGAGGCGTCCATAAAAAGGTGATGGGATTTCATCGTCTGTTCGCTCGCCGTTTTCCTTTTGCGGTTTACTACAAAATGGATTCTGATTCCTCAGCAATCGTCTATCGGGTTCTGGATTGCAGACAGGACCCTGCAAAAACCATTCGGGATTTGAAAAACTCGTGATTTGGCTGGGGCAATTTGTTTCTTTTTAGTGTCGGGCCAAAGGACGCGCGTGAGTAATCTCGCGGCCAGTCACCGGACGAACTAGCCCGGCCTCGACCGTAACCACCGCTTCGGTTCGACCGTTCAAGGCGAAAAATTCCACCTCGAAGGCCTGACCATCCTCGAAACAGTGAACCACCGTGCCAACGTCGCCAGCTTCCAAGTCATGTTCAGGTAAAGGTGATTTCAAAACTACGCGGTCGTGTTCTTTAATCATAAGTTCTTTCAGGTTTTGTCGGATATGCCGTCACAAGGCGCGGACAGTTGCGCCCACGATCAATTATCCAAATGGTTCGCACCGTCGGCCTTTTGCCGGACGGCGTCTGGATTGCGCCGGTGAGAACATACTTTATTCCATGCGGTGTTTCCAAGACTTCTGTCACGTCGCCCATCACCGCGAGATTACGAAACGCCTGCGCTACTGCTTCCCGCTCATCGTCCCGAAATCCAAGTGAAAGGAAAAATTGCGCTTTGCCGCTGTTATCCGGGTGAGCGGCATTGAGCAGGTAATCAGTTATTTTTTCGCGCCCAACCAGAACCAGATGAGCGTTTGGCAATTTCATTTGTATGAATTCGCGTTTACCGATTTCGCAATTTCAAGGTGCTGGCGGAATTTTTTTTTCCTTTCTCATTCCCGAAATAAACCACCCGCCAGATTCTCCCGCGCTCGCGATCCACGCCTTCGGGATCAGCCTGCGCGTTTTGGTAGCACGGATATTTGTCATACCAATCGGCGATCCAGAGCGCGCCGTCCGGGCCGGTTTGTTCGCTCACTGGACGAAACCATCCGTCACTCGTCGTGAGAAAATCTTTTTCGACAACGGCTTTGAAACTGGAACCGTTTGGAATCAGGCGGTCGTGGTTGATCGCGTTTTGATGAATGTTGCCGAAGAAAACGTGGCCGCGATATTCCTCGGGAAAATTGTCGCCTTGATAAATGCAAATGCCCGCATAAGCCGCCATGTGATGTTTGTGATCGACGATGGATGGCAGCAATTCGTAAGCGTAGGGATTTCCCGGCACGCCGCCTTGCCGCTGATAAATTCCGCCCGCCGCCATGTGAAATAAATGGTCGATGACGCACGCGCTGACGAAGGCGTTTCCATATTTGTCGAAGTCAACTCCCCACGGATTGCTCGTGCCGTCGGCGAAAATTTCAAATTTTTTCGTGCGCGGATCAAAGCGCGCGACGGCTGCGTTCATCTCGACGCCGGGAGTGGTTGCTTCAGGAATTTTTACTTTCGAGTAAGTGAAAACACCGTGCGTCATGTAGAGCCAGCCGTCGGGTCCCCAGGTGAATCCATTGAGCAATTCGTGGCGATCATGCAAAGCGAAACCCGTCAGCAAAATTTGGCGCGTGTCGGCTTTGTCGTCGTGATTTGTGTCCTGCAAAAAAAGCAAATGCGGCGCTTGGCCGACGTAAACGCCGCCATTGCCGAGGAGAAGTCCCGTCGCGAGATTCAATCCATCGACAAAGGTCGTGAATTTATCGGCGCGTCCGTCGTTGTCCGTGTCTTCCAGAATGCGGATTCGGTCGCGCCCTTTTTGTCCGGCAGGCGCGCCGTTGGGATATTCGTAAAGTTCCAAAACCCAGAGGCGACCGCGTTCGTCCCAGGTCACCGCAACCGGATTCACCACGTCCGGTTCGGCGGCGAAAAGACGAACGTCAAAACCGTCGGGAACGACGAATTTTTTCTGCGCTTCAGTGGGGGAAAGAGCAGCGGAGTTGGCGGGCGCGTGTTGGCCGGAGAGTTGTTTGCCGAGGGCGAAAGATTCGCGGGAGGTCAGAAGTAAAAGAAGCGAGATCGCCATTGAAATTTTCATGGTTGGAAATTAAGCCAGCTTTTGTCGATGGGGGTCAATTGTTTTGCCAACGGTCAGTGAAGCGCAGGCGCATCGTGACCCCACCACCAATCCAATCAGATGGAGTGGGGCAGGCTACCAGCCTGTCTGAGCGGGCATCTTGCCCGCGAATCCTGGGGCTGGAAGCCCCGATGGCAGACAGGATGTCTGCCCCACTACTTTGGTGGTGGTGTCAAGATGCGCCCGTGAAGCGCTTGAAATTTCGTCGCTCGCCGCCGAGAAATGTCGGCCCAGAATCCTAAATCCCGTAAAAATTCCAACCAGAAATAGAAAGACCGACCCACCGCCAAAAAACAGAAGAGCGAATCCTGGAAAAATTTTCGGGTCAACCCGCCATGCCTGCCGGATTCCTAAAAAAATAATTGGCGCAAAAAAAATGGCGTAAGCAAAAAGCCAGACCACATACGGACGAAACGATTTCAAGCCGTTCTCGCGAATGCTCAAACGTCCCGGCCCCAGTCCGCCGAATCCCGACAGTTCATAGGCGATGAAAATAAAATTTCTCGCGTCCGTTTTTCCCGGACTCCCTCTGCCGCCAACTTTCAGTGTCCAGAGATAGTAAAGCCCGAGGCCGGGCAGCACCGCGCAGGTAACGCCAATTAAAAGCGGATTTTTTTTCGCGATGCTTTTGATTTGTTCCCAGCCAAAAATACCCAGCGCGGTGGCAATGAAGGCGCCAGCCCAAATTGCGCCGAGCAGATTGCTGCCGGAGAGAACGATGACTCCAACACAAAACGCTGTCGTCCAAAATCGTGTGTCAACGTGATGCCGCGATTCTCCCGGCGTTCCGGATGTGGCGGCGGAATTTTTATAAAGACCTTGCAGCGCGGCAAAGATGAGAAAGCTGCTTCCGATTTGCATCGCGTACGGCCGCGACTCATTCAGGTAATACCAAAGAAATGGACTGGTCGCCGCCGCCAGCGCGATGCTTTGTTTCAAGGAATTTTCCGCGACGCGAAGCCAGGCCCATAAACCGAGAAAGACCCAGGGGAGATTTGCCGCGCGCAACGCCCACTCCCTCGCGCCAAACCACTTCATGACTCCCCAGAGATAAAAAACATAGAGCGGCATCTGCGTCTCGCCCCGCTCGACGACGTCGTCGCGCCACCATTCCGAGATGGATTGAGTCGCTTTCAAACTGGCGGTGTGGGCTTCATCCAGCCATAAACTTTTGCTGCTGATGGCCACGATCCAGAACAGGCAAACAAAGAGAAACCAGGCGTAAAATTTTTTATCTGTGAAGACAGGAGGGATGCTATCGGTCGAAGCGACGTTCATGATGACTGGTCAATTTTTCGTCGAAGAAAAATATCAATCTCTTTGGCTGTTCGGCGGTTCGTCGGGTGGCAAATCCACCGGCTTAAACGCAGAGGGCGCGACGGTTCACGCAGAGGGCGCAAAGAAAAGTTGGAAAAGGCAAACGGCTTGGTCGGAAGGCTATTAGTCTGCGTTCCTCTGCGAGAGCCTTTGCGACCTTCGCGGTAAAACCCCGTCTTCGATACTCTACCGCCCAGCAATATCGAGGAACCTGATTTCATCGCAAGTGAACAAAGCGACAAAGGCTCACCGCAACGCTACTCCCAACAGCATGAAAACGAAGCTGGTGATCAATCCTGCGATAAACGAAATATAACCAAGCCGAAGGATTCGATATTTCTTTTGGGCCAGATAAATGCCGAGAAGGTAGATCTCCTTCACCTGAGCTTGATAGACGCGGTTATGGTCATTCATCATCTCCTCCATCGCCGACTCAAACTGCGGATAGGGAAGATGAACGAAGTCTCCAAAAAAAAGCAGGTTGAACTGCGGGCTTCCTATCTCGACCGGTGGCTGGTCTTTCTGCGAGAGCATAAGTTTCGGCATCACGGCATAGGCAGCCAGACATGCCGTGACCAAGGAAAAAATAATCAAAACAAGAAACGGCCAGGGCGCGCCTTCACCCGCTTGGAAGACATGAGGTGTGGCCAAAGTTATGATGACCGCAGACATGGTCAGAAGCATGTTGGCCTTCATATCAGCCATGGTGCTCAGTTGGGCATGATGCCAGCGCGTGCCACGAAGCATGTGGTCAAGGTGTTGTCCGGGACGATCAATCTTCATGGCCTACTTTTGGCGAGACGAGGTCCAAAGTGCAACACCGATTTCTGCAACAACCGAACGCCGGACAGGTCGCCAAAGCAATGCGAGTGCTTAGCTTGAGCTGGAACAATTTCAGCGCAGGCTGCGAATGACCCGAAAGCGGAAATGACACCACGAGCTTCCGAACTTCGCGAGACGCCGATCCTATTTCTTCTCCTCGGCGAAACGGTGGGGGCAAGGGAGAGCGTAAGTTTTCTGAGTTTAACTTTTTTCCTCGTAGCCGCCGACGTGAGAAGGCGGAATGGAGAATAGAGAATCGAAGATGGATGATGGGGATGTTGGATGTTCGATGTTCGATGTTGGATGTTCGATGTTCGATGTTCGATGTTGGATGTTCGATGTTCGATGTTGGATGTTGGATGTTCGATGTTGGATGTTGGATGTTCGATGTTGGATGTTCGATGTTGGATGTTCGATGTTGGATGTTCGATGTTTGAGGTTTGGTGTTTGAGGTTGAGTGTTTGAGGTCTTTCCCCCTCTGTGCCTTTGTGGTTCCTTTCCCTAATCGTAAATCGTAAATTTTTCCAAGCCCTTCCACCCTTTTCCCCTCTTGCCTTCTTGGAAAATGTGTCACAACTTGTGTCACATGAAAACCGTCACCGCGCGAGAATTAAAACACTCCCTTTCCACCCTGCTTGATCGCGCAGAAAACGGCGAGTCGGTGGACATCCAGCGGCAGGGCAAAATTATTGCCGCGCTTGTGCCCAAAAGAAAATCAGGTTCCTTCATTGGCGCTCACGCCGGATTGGGCGGGCCATTGCCTAAAGATTTTGACCAACCGACCGAAGAACCAAAGTGGTAATGCGCTATCTCCTGGACTCAGGCATTTGGTTTATGTTCGTTCGCGAACCGGAACGACTCCCCTCCACCGCGCTCCAAACCATCGCAGCCCAGCCGAGGGTCAGTTTGAGTTGTGTTTCATTGCGCGAGATCGCATTAAAGGCAGCAGACGGAAAGCTGGATTTAGGAACTTCCCTTTCAGCTTGGCTGCCAGGCGCATTGAACGGAATTGAGGTTCTCACCATCTCCCCGGATATCGCCGCCGATTCAGTCGCGCTGCCTGCTTTTCCAAACCGAGATCCTTACGATCAAATGATTGTCGCCACCGCGCGCGCTCATGGGTTAACGCTGGTTACTTCCGATCGCGCCCTGAAAAAATACCCGCACGCGAGAGTCCTTTATTTTCGGCCAAAGAACGCCTCCAACGCGGAACGCGGAAAAACCGGACGGACGCGCATAGAGATTTGAAAGGGGATTTTCAATCCTTCCTCAATGTCCTTTGTGCCTGTTCGATATTTTTCCGCGTTTCGCCTTCCTCGTTGAACGATGTTTGATTCCCCCCTTTCCGCGTTCCGCATTCCGCGTTCCGCGTTGAAGGATGTTCGTCGTTCGTCAAATCGTTTCGTTGACTTTCCACTCGGTTCCAATTTGAATACAGCACATGGTGAGCACGCTGAAAATTTACGAAATCCTCGAGGCCGCCAATGTCGAACCGCGCACCGCTCGCGCCATTGCTAAACCCATTGAGCGCCTTCACTGAGAACAATCTCGAACAATCCAAAGTCCTCGCCACCAAAGAGGATCTTGCTTAATCGCGATCAGGCATGGCCGAAGAGTTCGCTCAACTCCGAGTAGAGATTGCGAACTTTAAATCCGAACTCATCCGCTGGATGTTTATATTCTGGATCGGCCTCATCTCCATCATCGCCGGACTCATCAAATTTATCCGATAAAGCAGCAGTCTAGTTGAGAGTTGGATGTTCAATGTTCGATGTTCAATGTTTTCCATCCTCCATCCTCTATTCGTTGAACGATGTTTGATCCCCTTTCCGCGTTCCGCATTCCGCGTTCCGCGTTGAAGGTCGTTCGGCAAATCGTAAATCGTTGACTTTCCCGCCTGTTCCGCTTTGAATAAAGCCAATGGTGAGCACGCTCAAAATTTACGAAATCCTCGAAGCCGCCAATGTCGAACCGCGCACCGCTCGCGCCATTGCCCATTCCATGGAGCAAGCGTTCACCGAAAATAATCTCGAACAATCCAAAGTCCTCGCCACCAAAGAGGATATCGCTCAATTGCGATTGGAAATGACCAAAGAATTCGCCCAGGTCCGAGTAGAATTCGCCAAAGAACTTGCCAACGTCAAATCCGAACTCCTTCGTTGGATGTTTATTTTCTGGATCGGCCTTATCCCCATCATCGCCGGCCTTATTAAATTTATCCGATAAAAGGCGGTAGCTAATTCCCTCTCCCCGGGGGGAGAGGGCCAAGGGTAAGGGCGAGCGTCATTTTTCCCAATCTAACTTCTGTTTCGGTTCCCATCTGACCCCGCGATAGGTCTGGTGTAATTCGGCAGCGGATGGGGCGCGCGGACCTGCAACTCGTAAAAAATCGTGTCGCGAATGGATTGCTGTTCGCGCCGCAAGCGAGAGTTCCAAAAGCGAAGCTCTTTAATTCCCATCGAGTTCAGAAATCCCGTTCGTTCCAGATCTTGAACGCATTGTTCAGGATGCCCGTGACCGCCGCCGTCGAGTTCAATCGATAGATTCGCTTCCGCGCAAAAGAAGTCCAAAAAATATTTTCCGAGTGGATGGCCGCGACGGAATTTATAAGCGCTGAAGCGCCGATCTCGCAGCCAACTCCACATCAGTTTTTCGGCCCACGTCGGATTCTTCCGTAGAGAGCGGGCGCGTTTGACGTCGGGCATGAGCCAAGTATAGAGCGGTCTGAAAATTTGGGAAGAAATCAGATGAACGCTCGCTCTCACCCTTGCCCTCTCTCCCCGTGGAGAGGGAGAATTTTTCATCGCGTTTTGGTAGTGCAGAGGTTTCCGGATCATTGCGCGTTTTCTCTTACGAACCAGAAGCCGGAAAAGAGAGAACAAACTCACAAATGTCCCAGAGATGCGCAAAGGTATTTCCCTCTCCTCGGGGGAGAGGGTAAGGGTGAGGGCGAGCTACAAATTTTCCCAATCTAACTTTGAAGTCGGTCCTGAACTATTTTAGTGGAGAGAAACGTCCGCCCTCACCCCGGCCCTCTCCCCCGTGGAGAGGGAGAATCTTTTGCGGCGTTTTGGCTATTGGCGACGTGGTGAGCCTACTGCGCTTTTCTTCCACCAGACCAGAAAGCGAAAATGATCCAACGCTCGCTAACTTTTCAGAGAGGTCGATGGCTGCTCCCTCTCCTCGGGGGAGAGGGTAAGGGTGAGGGCGAGCTACAAATTTTCCCCATCTAACTTTGAAGTCGGTCCTGAACTATTTTAGGAGAGAAACGTCCGCCCTCACCCCGGCCCTCTCTCCCGTGGAGAGGGAGAATTTTTCATCGCGTTTTGGTAAAGCGGAGGTTCCGGATCAATCGCGCGTTTTCTCTTACGAATAACCAGAAGGCGGAAAGGAGAAATAGAGTCGCACGGTTGAAAGGTGTATATGACACTTCCCTCTCCTCGGGGGAGAGGGTAAGGGTGAGGGCGAGCTACAAATTTTCCCCATCTAACTTTGAAGCCGGTCCTGAACTATTTTAGTGGAGAGAAACGTCCGCCCTCACCCCGGCCCTCTCCCCCGAGGAGAGGGAGAATTTTTCGTTGCGTTTTGGTAATGCAGAGGTTTCCGGATCATCGCGCGTTTTCTCTTACGAATAACCAGAAGGCGAAAAAGAGAGAACAAACTCACAAATGTCCCAGAGCTGCGCAAAGGTATTTCCCTCTTCCGGGGGAGAGGGTAAGGGTGAGGGCGAGCTGCAAATTTCCCAATCTAACTTTGAAGTCGGTCCTGAACTATTTTAGTGGAGAGAAACGTCCGCCCTCACCCCGGCCCTCTCCCCCAAGGAGAGGGAGAATCTTTTGCGGCGATTTGGCTAGTGGCGACGTGGTGAACCTACTGCGCTTTTCTTCCACCAGCCCAGAAAGCGAAAATGATCCAACGCTCGCTAACTTTTCAGAGACGTCGATCGCTGCTCCCTCTCCTCGGGGGAGAGGGTAAGGGTGAGGGCGAGCTACAAATTTTCCCAATCTAACTTTGAAGCCGGTCCTGAACTATTTTAGGAGAGAAACGTCCGCCCTCACCCCGGCCCTCTCCCCCAAGGAGAGGGAGAATCTTTTGCGGCGTTTTGGTAATGCAGAGGTTCCGGATCAATCGCGCGTTTTCTCTTACGAACCAGAAGGCGGAAAAGGGAAATAGGAGTCGCACGGTTGAAAGGTGTATATGACACTTCCCTCTCCTCGGGGGAGAGGGTAAGGGTGAGGGCGAGCTACAAATTTTCCCAATCTAACTTTGAAGTCGGTCGTGAACTATTTTAGGAGAGAAACGTCCGCCCTCACCCCGGCCCTCTCCCCCCAAGGAGAGGGAGAATCTTTTGCTGCGTTTTGGTAAGAGGGTGGGCGGGCGTAATTTTCCCCATCTAACTTTTTTCCCAAAAGGCTCCTGAGAATGCTCATGGCTTCCACAGTTTGAGTCTGCCAGCTTTGCGGTCGGCTTCGACTTTAGACTGTAATTTTTTTTCCACCCGTTTCATTTGCTCATCGCTGATTCCGTATTCAGTAAAAGCATAATCGTCGCTGTAAACCTCCACCGGGCGCAGCGCGATAATTTTTCCGCTGGCAGCGTGAACAATTCCGATGTCTTCGCCCTGCGCGGCGCGTTCGAGCCATGCGCCAAGATTCTGGCGGGCATTGGTGGCGGTGAGCGTTTTCATCTAGTCTTTAAAATGACGCTCAATATTTCTAAGTCAATTTCGTTTCCTGAAAACCCCGCTCGTTCAATGTTCAATGTTCAATGTTCAATGTTCAATGTTCAATGTTCAATGTTCAATGTTCAATGTTCAATGTTCAATGTTCAATGTTCGATGTTCAATGTTCAATGTTCGATGTTCAATGTTTGGTGTTTGGTGTTTGGTGTTTGGTGTTTGGTGTTTGGTGTTTGGTGTTTGGTGTTTGATGTTTTCCATCTTCCATCTTCAATCCTCTCTTTTTAATGCCCCCGTTCCCCGTTCCGCGTTTGATGGAAAAGCCTTTTGACAATACTGAGCGAGTAATGGAATCTTACCGCATGACAACGACGATCGCCTTGACGAGCAAAAACCAATGCACCATCCCAAAATCTTTTGTGGAATCGGCCGGTTTAAAACCTGAAACGCAGCTTCGGGTCACACAGATTGCGGGCGGTTTGTACATTACGCCCATTCCCGAACCCACTGAGGAGGAATTCCGCCGCGTGCTCAAACTCTCCGGGGCTTCGAAAGCAAAGAAGTTTACAAAAAAGGATAACGACATGCTCAACCAAATCATCAAAGAAAGCCGTGCCGCGCAAAATAAAAGCCGTTCTTGATACCAATACGGTTGTTTCCGCCATCTTCTGGAACGGAGATTCGCGCCGGTGTTTGCTGGCCTTCGCCCGCCGCAAAATATTCCTCGCCGTCACGGATGAAATTCTAGCCGAATACCGCAGAATAGCCGCATTCAGTGAAGAGAAACGCTCGACCTCACCCCGGCCATCTCCTCCGAGGAGCAACGGTGTTCAAAAGCAAAGGAAATTAAGCGGGTTGGATTTTGGTTTTTTGGCAATGGAGGGCGTGTTCTTTGAGGAGGCGATTCATTTGGAGGAGGAGTTTGCGCATGACCGCAGTGAGGGCGAC
>JBBQRQ010000013.1:0-73154 GCA_038214755.1 Verrucomicrobiota bacterium | reverse complement strand
CACAGCAAAGACATCCGCGAATATGTCATCACCGACAAAGGCGTGGAGGTCATCGGCCCGCGCCAGACGGATTACGCGCGATTGATCAGCGGACTGCCGGATCGAATCGGGCAAGTGCCGCCTGAGCTGCCGCCAGAACCGAAGGCCAAAGTAGTGAGGTGAATTATGGGTGCGACACAATTTATTGTAGCGTCAGGCATCCTGCCTGACGTGGAGCCGTGGCTTCCAGCCCGGCGGAAAGCGCCCACGAGATATATCGCGCGTCATCTTTCCGAAGCCGAATCCGGGCGGCAGGATGCGCGCCCTCTACGGCAGCCAGGATGGCTGCCGCTACACCGGAAATCCTAAACCTATGACCATTCCCACCGAGCCAATCGGAAGTATTCCAAGACCTCTTCCACTGATTGAGGCGGTCACGGCGTTGGGAGACGACAACCCAAAGTTGGAACCTCTCTATGAGGAGGCCATCCGCGACACCATCGAACGCTTCGAGGCCACCGGCTCGCCGGTCATCACCGACGGCGAACAGAGGAAGTTTCACAATTTCTGGACCTACTCCGTGCATGGGCTTCCGAACATCGCGCCGGATGGATTCAAGATCCCTTTCTCCGCCGGTCACACGCGCCGGATGCATCGGCTCACGGCGGGGCCGTTTCGCTACAAGAGATCGGCCGACCGCTTCCTGGACTCTGCCCTGCGTTACGCGCACGTGCCGGTAAAGCAAGCGGTCATCTCGCCCTCGGCCTTGAGCCTCATGTATCCAGCCGAAGGGATTGCCGAGAATTCTCGCGAGCAGTTCATCGACGATCTGTTGAGTGAGCACGAAACCGAAGTTCGCCGCTGCCTGCAAAAGGGCGCGCACAAAGTTCAGATCGATTTCACGGAAGGGCGGCTGGCGGTCAAGCTCGATCCCACTGGGAATCTGCTCAACAGCTTCATTGATTTGAACAATCTCGCGCCGGCGCGATTCTCCGACGCTGACCGCCAGCGCATCGGCGTGCATACCTGCCCCGGCGCCGATCGCGACTCGACGCACAGTGGGGAGGTTGATTACGCCGAACTGTTGCCCAGCTTGTTCGAGTTGAACGCGGGGAATTTTTACATCGCTCTGGCGGGCGAGAAGGATCGCGTCCGCGTCCTGAAGATTATCCGCGAATACATGAAACCCGATCAGCGGATTTTCGTCGGCGTCGTCTCGCCCATTGATCCGCGCATTGACACCCCGGAAGAGGTTTGCGACCGGGTGCTTGAGGCGGCCCAATACATTCCCCGCGAGCAACTGGGCACGACGGACGACTGCGGATTCTCGCCTTTCAGCGATGATACTTCCACCAGCCGCGACACTGCGTTTGCAAAAATCCGGGCGCGTGTGCTCGGCACGGCGCTGGCGGCGGGAAAACTCGGAGGCCGATAATGGAACAAGAACAAGACGAAGAGAAGTTGCTGCGCTCGGTCGCGCTCCAGAACGCGAGGAGCATTCAGCTCGCCCGCGACCGCGCGGAGCGGGAACTCCTCCAGACGCAGGAAGCCTTGCGCGAAAGCAAGGAGCAAACGACCGCGATCAACGAGGCCTTGCTGATCGCCGGGTTGCACCAGCACGAACTCACGGAAGCAGCGGAGAAGTTGAACTCGCAACTGCAAGCGGAAATTACCGAGCGCAAACAAGCGGAAGAATCCTTGCGGCAAGCGCAGAAACAATTGAAAGAACACGCGGCGACTTTAGAACGGACCGTCCGGGAACGCACCGCCGACTTGAAAGAAACCAACGAGCAACTCGCGGCGTTCGTTTATTCCATCGCGCACGATCTGCGCGCCCCGCTGCGCTCGATGCAAGGTTTCTCCCAGGTATTGATGGATGACTATGCGCCTTCTCTCGACGAAACGGCGCGCAATTTTCTCAACCGCATCAATGCTTCATCCGAGTTCATGGATAAAATGATCATCGACTTGCTGGCCTTTGGGCACGTCGGGCGCACCGACACCAAACTGGAGTCAGTGAAAGTCCAGGCGGCGTGGGAAACCGCCATCTACCAACACGCCACGCAAATCGAGCAAACCAAAACTCAAATCCAAACGGTCTCGCCGCTGCCATCGGTGCGCGCAAACGAAGCGACGCTCGCGCAAGTCCTGGCGAACTTGTTGGGCAACGCGATAAAATTCGTGCCGGATGGCGTCCAGCCGAAGATCCGTTTCTGGGCGGAGGAGTGGGAAGAAGGAGGGATGGAAAAAAAAGGGATTGGTGGATTGTTGGATGAGTGGATGGATGGTGGGAAATCAAATCCACCAATCCATCCATCCAACAATCCACCAATCCAACAATCCCCTCATCCAGCCATCCCTTCATCCCGTCCCCCTCCCGGCTTCGTGCGGCTCTGGATGCAGGACAACGGCGAAGGAATTCCGCCCGATCAGCACGAGCGCATCTTCCGCGTCTTCGAGCGCTTGCACGGCTCGCGTTTTCCCGGTACGGGCATTGGCCTTTCCATCGTGCGCAAAGGTGTGGAACGCATGGATGGCAGCGTCGGCTTGGAATCCGAGCCGGGAAAAGGCACCAGGTTTTGGATCGAATTGAAGAAGGCGTGATCAATCGGCTACAGAAACTGATGACAAAAGTTGAAGTTGTCCCCTTCCCGTGAAAGAAATTTTTCGCGGGGATCTGAGATCTTCCTGCGCGCCCCGTGGGCGCAGGAAAGATCCTCTGTTCTTACCAACCAGAATGGTATGCTTCGTGGCGATGCTCGGCATCGTGATGATACGCCTGGTGTTCGTGTTCCATTTCGTGGTGCAGCGCCTCGTGCCGATGAAACGCATTATACTCACTGCGGTAACCACCACCGTGACCCGAGCCGTAGCTGTCACCCCCATAGACGGGCGCAGGTTGAACGTAAATTCGAGGCGGCGGAAAAAAGGGCGGCGGGGGAAGGACGACGCTGAATCCACCATGACCCCGGTTGTGATGATGGCTGTCGCCAAATGAAAACCCGAACGAAACTTGGGCTTGCGATGTTGTCACACCAACACCCACCAGGAGCAGTGCGGATAGAATAATTTTTTTCATATTTTTAAGCGCGGCTTGTTTTTGACCGCTGAAAGATCAGACGATGAAGAAGTTTTCTCATTCATTCGGTGGGCAGGAGCAGTTTAAATAGACCCGTGGCCACTCGATTTCGTAGCGCGTGTTGCCCAAATGAAAAGGAGCGCGGACGTTCTTCGTCCGCGTGTTTCAAAACGGACAAAACCTCTGTCCTTTCGTCCTTCACGATTCACGCGGACGAGAACGTCCGCGCTCCAACTGGTTTGGGCAACCCGCCCTCAACCGGAACGATCCAGTTGGACAGATTGTTCGCCCTCACCCTAACCCTCTCCCCCGCGGAGAGGGAACCTGCCAGCAGGGTCCGCAATCAGGCATTCAACGGTGAATATTTTCCAACGCTGAATAATATTCTCCCTCTCCTCGGAGGAGAGGGCCGGGGTGAGGTCGAGCGTTTCTCTTCACTGAATAGTTCCGGCTCAAGACGCGCCCCACGACACTGCGCAGTTTCTCGCTCGCTTGACACGCTTGCGCGCCAACTTCATTTTCATTTCTCCATTGGAATTCTCAGTCGCGCCGAAGATATTTTATGAACATGCACAATCTCTTTAACTCACTGCAAAAGTTTGATCTCGGAAACGGTCAGCAAGGTTCGTTCTATTCTCTGCCCGCGCTGGAGGCCGCCGGTGTCGGCCCGATTTCAAAATTACCCGTTTCCATTCGCTTGGTGCTTGAATCCGTTTTGCGCAATTGCGACGGAAAAAAAGTCACCGAAGAAAATGTCAAGGCGCTGGCCAATTGGAGTGCGATGGGCCGGCGCACCGAGGAAATCCCTTTCGTCGTGGCGCGAATTGTTTTGCAGGATTTCACCGGAGTTCCGCTGCTGGTGGATTTGGCCGCCATGCGTTCCGCCGTCGCGCTCATGAAAAAAAATCCCAAAATGATCGAGCCCCTCGTGCCGGTGGATTTGGTGGTGGACCATTCCGTGCAAGTGGATTTTTCCGGGACAGCGGACGCGATGGAGAAAAATCTTGAAGTGGAATTTCATCGCAACCGCGAACGCTACCAACTTTTAAAATGGGGCATGCAGGCATTTGAAACTTTCAAAGTTGTTCCGCCCGGCATCGGCATCGTGCACCAGGTCAATTTGGAATATCTGGCGAAAGGCGTTCTATCGGAACGCCGATCTCCTGATCGGCACGAAGGGAACAACTCGGAACGCCGATCTCCTGATCGGCTGGACCACGACGACTCGACCCGAGCCGATCAGGAGATCGGCGCTCCGGTTTATTATCCCGACACGCTCGTCGGCACCGATTCCCACACCACGATGATCAACGGCCTCGGCATTGTCGGTTGGGGCGTCGGCGGAATCGAAGCTGAAGCCGGAATGCTCGGCCAACCCGTTTATTTTCTCATGCCGGATGTGGTCGGTGTGCATCTCACGGGCGCGTTGAACGATGGCGTGACCGCGACCGATCTCGCGCTGACGATCACGCAAGTGTTGCGCAAAGCAAAAGTTGTCGGAAAGTTTGTGGAATTTTTTGGCCCGGGCGCGGCGGCCCTGGGCGTGGTGGATCGCGCGACGATTGCCAACATGGCTCCCGAATACGGCGCGACGATGGGATTTTTTCCAATTGATTCTGAGACGGTAAATTATTTGCGCGCCACTGGCCGGAGCGAAAAGCACTGCCATCTCTACGAAAATTATTATCGCGCCCAAAAACTTTTCGGCATGCCGGACAAAGGCGACATCGAATACTCCGTCAGCCTCGAACTGGATTTGGGGACGATTGTTCCGAGCGTTGCCGGACCGAAACGGCCGCAAGACAGAATCGAATTACCAAAGTTAAAAGAGGAATTCGTCAAAGCGTTTTCCAAACCGGTTTCCGAAAATGGATTCAACAAACCGGCAGAAGATTTGGCGAAAACTTTTCCAATTGAATGTCATCGCGTTGTCGCTCCGAGCGGCGGCGGGAGTCAGGAGCCGGTTTCGCTCCGGCAATCTGCCGAGCGAAATACCAATCCGACCACGGAGTTGGAAATGGCCAACAACCGTCCGACGGCTGATCCGGTGCCCGCGCCGCAAATGATTTGCGAAGGCGAAATCCATCACGGCAGCGTGCTCATCGCGGCGATCACCAGTTGCACTAACACCAGTAATCCCAGCGTGATGCTCGCCGCGGGTTTGCTGGCGAAGAAAGCTGTCGAAAAAGGATTGAAGCCAAATTCCTTCGTGAAGGCTTCGCTCGCGCCTGGCTCGCGCGTCGTCAGTGATTATTTGGAGAGAGCCGGTTTGCAAAAATTTTTGGATGAACTCGGTTTCAACCTGGTCGGTTATGGCTGCACGACCTGCATCGGAAATTCCGGCCCGCTCTCGCCGCAAATTGAAAATACCGTCACGGAAAATGACTTGGTCGCAGCATCGGTGCTTTCCGGCAATCGCAATTTTGAAGCGCGCGTGCATCAAAGCATCAAAGCCAATTTTCTGATGTCGCCGCCGTTGGTCGTCGCGTTCGCGCTCGCCGGGCGAATCGATATTAATTTGGCGGAGGAGCCGATCGGACAAGGGACAGATGGCCAGAATGTTTTTCTCAAAGACATTTGGCCGACGGCGCGCGAGGTGCGCGAACAAATGGAAACGGTGTTGCAGCCGGAGATTTTTCGAAAACTTTACGCGGACTTCACTGAACAAAATCCAAAATGGAACGAGATTCCGTCCAGCATTGGGGAGGTTTATGAATGGGATGGCAAGAGCACTTACATTCAGGAGCCGCCGTTCTTCACCCACTTTAGTTTACGGCCCACTGAGATTACTGAAATTTGCGGCGCGCGTCCGCTGGGAATTTTTGGCGACAGCGTGACGACCGACCACATTTCGCCCGCGGGCAGCATCCGGAAAAATTCTCCGGCTGGAAAATATTTGATCGACGAAGGAGTCAATTTTATTGATTTCAACAGTTACGGATCGCGTCGCGGGAATGATCGGGTGATGACGCGCGGCACGTTCGCCAATGTGCGAATAAAAAATTTAATGGTGCCCGGAGTGGAAGGCGGCGTGACGATCTTTCAACCCACGGGAGAGCAGATGAGCATCTTCGACGCGGCGATGAAATATGCGGAAGGGAAAACGCCGCTGATTGTTCTGGCCGGACATGAATATGGCACGGGCAGTTCGCGAGATTGGGCGGCCAAGGGAACAAAACTTCTCGGCGTGCGCGTCGTGGTTGCGCAAAGTTTCGAGCGAATTCATCGGTCCAATCTCGTGGGCATGGGCGTGTTGCCGTTGCAATTTCACGGAGAGGTTTCCGCGCACTCGCTGCAATTAAATGGGACGGAAACTTTCGATGTGGTCGGGTTGAATGCGCAAATCAAACCGCAACAAGATTTGGTCCTGCGCATCACACGTGTCGAAGGAAAATCCGAAGAAGTTCCCGTGACCTGCCGAATCGATACGCCAATTGAAATAGATTATTATCAGCACGGCGGAATTTTACCATTCGTGTTGCGGCAATTGGTTGCGGGCGCCTAAAGAAAGGAGCGCGGACGTTCTCGTCCGCGAGTTTGTTTTTTTGGAACAAACATGTTTTCGATGAAACTTTATTCCAAACCTTCCCCACAAATTAAAAACTCGCGGACGAGAACGTCCGCGCTCCTATGATCTCCCATGAACGCGCATGTCCGACAAATCATTCTCGATAAACAATCGTGGCATTCCCCTTTAGAAACTGAAGAAAAAGCCAAGGGTTTTCTGGGTTGGCATTCACGCGGATACCTGCCGCATTTCGACAAACCGGGCGTCATCCAAATGGTGACTTATCGTTTGCACGATTCCATGCCCGCGAGCCGCCGCCACGAGTGGGAAGCATTATTGGCGATTGAAGATGAGCGCGAAAAACGAATTCAAATCGAAAGCTATTTGGATCGTGGTTACGGATCGTGTTATTTGCGGCAACCGCAAATCGCCCGGCTGGTGGAGGAGACATTGCTGCATTTCGACGGCGAACGTTGCCGCTTGCTGGCATGGGCGATCATGCCCAATCACGTTCACGCACTTGTTGAAGTTTGGGAAATTCCGTTGGCTAAACTGATAAAAAGTTGGAAAGCATTCTCCGCCCGAAACGCAAATGAACTATTGAATCGCACCGGAAGTTTTTGGCAGCCGGATTATTGGGACAGGTTTATTCGGGATGAAAAGCATCTTCAACGGGCGATCCGTTACATCGAAAATAATCCGGTGAAAGCGGGTTTGGCGCAATGTGCCGAAGAATGGGCGTTTAGCAGCGCTCGCCGGAGCGTGGACGTTCTCGTCCGCGAGTCGCCATCAACGTGAGAAAATTTTCTCGCAACGCTAACTCGAAACGATGCCTCGCGGACGAGAACGTCCGCGCTCCTCAACCTCTCGTAAAAATCGCGGCTGAAATTATTGCCAAGTCTGACGATGAACATCCGGCCGATTCGGTTCTTCGCACCGAACTTAAGCGGCAAACGAGTTTGTCTCGAAGGGACAGCCGCGAAATCAGTCGCGCGGTTTTTACTTATTTCCGATGGCTCGGTTGGCTCGATCCGCAAAAGCCGCTGGCCGGAAATATTTTCGTCGCGCAACAACTCGCCGAGAAATTTTTGCGCGAGCCGCAGAAATTTTCTGAAGAAGAATTGTCGGCCAGAGCCATTCCCGCCTGGGTAAAAGATTTTGTGACGGTCTCGCCGGAGTGGCTGCGCGCTTTGCAATGCGAACCGAAACTTTGGTTGCGCACCAAACGAAATCAGGCCAGCCGAATTGCCGAAGCGCTCGGTTTTTGTTTGCTGGAACAAAAGACTTCGCTGACCGACGCCATCGAATATCGCGGCTCAGAAGATTTATTTCGCTCGCCGGAATTTCAAAATGGCGATTTCGAATTACAGGACCTCAGTTCGCAGGCGGTCGGTGTCATCTGCGCGCCCCAGCCTGGCGAAATTTGGTGGGACGCGTGTGCCGGGGAAGGCGGCAAGCTGCTTCATCTCTCGGAGTTGATGGAGAACAAAGGTCTGATCTGGGCGAGCGACCGCGCGGAGTGGCGTTTGAAAAAATTGAAACAACGAACGGCGCGCGCAAAAGTTTTTAATTATCGAGCGTCGCTTTGGGACGGCGGGAAAAAACTGCCGACGAAAACAAAATTTGACGGAGTCCTGGTTGACGCGCCGTGCAGCGGAATTGGAACATGGCATCGTAATCCACAAGCGCGTTGGACGACTTCAGCCAACGACGTGCGCGAGTTGAGCGGCATCCAGCGAAAACTTTTGCTGCACGTGGCCGAGGCAGTGAAGCTTGGCGGAAAATTGATTTATTCTGTTTGCACTTTGTCGCGCGACGAAACAATCGGTGTCGCGGAATTTTTTCAGAACGAGCGCAAGGATTTTGAGAAATTGGAAATGAAAAATCCCTTTAAGCCCGGCGAGTTTGCGAATTCACTTTGGTTTTGGCCGCAAGACTATGCCGGAAACGGAATGTTTGTCGCTGCCTGGAAACGCATTTAGCTCGACCGATAAAGATCATCCGTCCGCGCATTCTTGCTGTCTTCGAAAACGCGGTTGGCTCCGGCGGAGCGAATTAGAATCGTGTCCTGATTGAAATAAATTTTAATCGGCGTGCCCCACGGATCAACGATTTCGCCTTTCGTGTTCAATTCACTTTTGCGCGTGACTAAAATCAGGACTTTTTTGTCCGTCTGCCCGGTCAACGCTCTCGAAATATCCACCAGGCTCCCGGAAGGATAACTGCCCACGAATTCTTTATATTGTTGCAGGCCGATGACGAGACTCTCCGCATTTTCGTTAAATTTGCCAACTTTTGGATCCGTCCGCTGAGTCAAATAAGGCAGAGCAAGCCATCCGACGACCACCAACACCACCACACCGACAATAGATAAGATAATTTTGTTCATAGGCGACTCCCGATTTCGTTTGTTGTAACAAACTGTTTCGGCGAACGCTGCACGAAGTGTGCCGCACCGCTGCTGGAGCGAACAACCAGTTCCGCGGGCAACCGCCGCGACTCCGGGGGATGGCCTGTCAACAACTGCAACATGCCATCGACGGCGGCGTGTCCCATCCGTTGTTTGGGGTGACGCAACGTGGTCAGCGGGACGCGAAAATATTCGCTGGCCAAAATATTTCCGAAACCGACAACCGAAAGTTCCTGCGGAATTTTGACGCTTTGATCGAGAAAAATATTGGCCGCGCCGATGGCGACAAGGTCGTTCACCGCCTGCACCGCCGTCACGGGCAACGATTCGTTGATCAATTGGAGCGCGGTTTTTTCACCTTCGTCGATGGTCGAGCCGGCCGAAAAAATAAGGCGATCATCCGCTTCAATCTGTGCGGCCCGCAAAGCGCGGCGATAACCCTCGAGCCGTTCTTGTGCCCAGGGCGCGGCGGGCGGGCCGCTGAAAAATGCAATTCGTTTATGGCCCAATTGCAGCAGGTGCTCGGTCGCTGCCTGACTGCCCCCCGCGTCATCACTTTCGACGTTGGCAAAGTCATAACAAAATGGGACGCGGTGTCCAAGAACCACGGTCGGTGTGCCGCGTCGTTTCAACTCTTCATAGATCGGCGCGGTTGGAGCCAAACGATAAACGGGAGAAATAAATAATCCATCCACCCGGCGGGAAAGCAGTCGGCGCACACTGGCTTCTTCCCGTTCGGGATCGTTCAAGGTGTGTGCCAGGATTAAATCATAGCCGAGGGCGCGGGTTCGTTCTTCAATCGCGGAAACCATTCGCGAAAAAATCGGGTTTGTCACCGACGGAATGACGAGACCGAAAAGTTTTGAGGTTCGATTGCGCAAATTTTGCGCGGCTGAATCCGGCACATAACCCATTTGCCCGGCGAGAAGTTTGATGCGCGCTTTGGTGCGAGGAGAAATGTCCGGCGCATCGCGCAACGCTTTGGAAATCGTCATCACCGAAACACCGGCCCGCAGCGCCACATCTTTTAAACGAACCATAAAAATCTATGGAAATTTGAAATCTGCTTTTTCATTAAATCCGAAATCCGATCCTCGAAATCCGAAAGAAGTCCGAAATCCGAATACCGAAAACGACTTGCCGCCAGCACCTGGAAAAGTACTTTGCGATGCGCACAGTTCCGCCGCGCCTTCGGACTTCGGATTTCTTTCGGCTCTCGGATTTCGGAATTCGGATCTCCGCCTAAACGTTCGAACCGCTCCAGTGCAATTTCCGGCGCAGCGTGTCAAAGAATGAACTCCCGCCCGGATGCAGCAATTGCGCCGCGCGACGGCTGCGACGAATCGTGATCCTGTCGCCGGCCAGCAAATCCACTTGCGTCTGGCCATCCGCCGTGGCGGTCGTTTCAACTTTTTCGCTGATCACTTTGACCTGCACGGTGGAATTCGATCCCACAATGACCGAACGGTTGGACAGCGTGTGAGGACAAATGGGTGTGATGGCGAAAACTTGCGCCTCCGGGCTGACGATGGCCCCGCCCGCCGAAAGCGAATACGCGGTCGAGCCGGTGGGCGAACTGATGATCAATCCATCGCAGCGATAACAGGTCAGCACCTCGCCGTTGACGCTGACTTCCAACTCGATCATGCGCGGAGCAGCGCCGCGACTGATGACGATGTCATTCAACGCGCGCAAATGAATTTTTTCCCCACTGCTCTCTCCGCGCGCTTCGAGCAAAGGACGTGATTCGATTTTGAAATCATTCCGCCACACTTTTTCCAGCGCGGCCGGCAAATCGTTCGAGGAAACAGCGGTCAAAAAACCAAGCCGACCCACGTTGATGCCGAGGATGGGCGTGAGTGCTCCGTCGATTTCGCGCACCACTCGCAGCATCGAACCGTCTCCACCAAACACGAGAAGCAAATCAACTTCGCGAGCGAGACTCGCCGCATCGGGATAGCCATCGATTTTTAAATTCGCCATCTGTTCGGTGAGAATATCGCAGCAAACCGTGCGGCCCGTTCGTGCCACCCACTCTGATGCCTTTTGCGTAAGACTTCGGCTGGCGGGTTTTTCGGAATTAGCGATCAAACCGACGCGGTCGATTTTTTTAAACGGTTTTTTCAAGCAGGATTAAAAATTCCTTGTTGCCAGCGGGGCCAAGCAAAGGAGATTCGATTTGGCCACGCCATTGCAACGAAGTTTTTTTGCTGACGAAGTTTTCCAGTTCCTCAATGACTCGCTCGTGAACCTCCGGATCGGTAATCACGCCCGCGCCTTTATCCGCTTCCATTTTTCCGGCTTCAAATTGCGGTTTCACCAGCGCGAGAATTTTACCGAATGGGGCGAGCAATGCAATCGCCGTGGGAAGAATCAGGCGCAACGAAATGAAGGAACAATCGATTACCACAATATCCGCTGGAAAAAATGGCTGGGACAACTGAGTCGCCGTCAACGTGCGCGCGTTGATTTTTTCCAGAACGACAACGCGCGGGTCCTGTCGCAATTTCCAGGCGAGTTGACCCTGGCCGACATCGACGGCGAAAACTTTGGCCGCGCCACGTTGCAGCAAACAATCGGTGAAACCGCCAGTGGAAGCGCCGAGGTCGATGGCCATTTTTCCGACCACGTCGATTTGAAAATGCGCCAGTCCGTGCTCGAGTTTGTGACCTCCCCGGCTGACGAATTTTTCGGGAGCAACCAGAGTGATCTGGTCCTCGGGGTGAACCGAGTCACTGGGTTTGTGAGCCAGTTGTTCGTTAATGCGGACTTGTCCGGCGATGATGGCGCGTTTGGCTTTTTCGCGACTGGGGCAAAGACCGCGTTCAACGAGTGCCTGGTCGAGTCGTGGCATAGCTGCAAGTTGCCACAAAAACTATTGAAACCGAATATTAATCCAGAAGTCCGAAATCCGAATGGCGATACTTTTTTGGAGTGCGGCGGCATGACGCCGCTTTTCCTGCGCGCCTCTCTGAGGTAACAAACTCTGGATTAACGCCTGCTCTTTCCCACCGTGCAGTCAAAGCGGAAACATGCCCCCGCAGTCCCAAGTGAAAATTTCGGGCTTCGGATTTCTTTCGGCCTGCGGATTTCGGGTTTCGGTTTTTACCCTAATCCTTGGCGTGGGCGACGCGGAGTTGGATTTCGCGGAAGTTTCTCAAAAATAATTCGTTGTCCGTCACGATTTTTTTGATGAGTTGAGCGAGCAATGGCATTTCGGAAAAATTGATCACCGCATGAACGCTTTGTTGGAACGCCTGGAGCGCGTTCAAAGTTTCGTAGGAGTGGCCGAGCAAAATGATGGTCGCATGACGCCGCTGGTTCATCGGCATCCGTTGCAATTCCTGCAAAGCCAAATTCTCCGCGCCGCTCGTCGCGCCAAATTGTTCTTCGATGATAACGACGTGATATTGCACCTGGCTGAAACGTCCGGCTAGTTCCAAGGGATCGGAGATCTTTTGCACTTTGTAACCGAGTTCCACCAGAGCGTCCTGCGCGGCCGTGAACCACTCTGGCGTGGTGATGGCGAGCAAGGCCGGCTTGTCGGAGGTGCTGACGAAATCAAATCGGTCGGCCATATTTTATTTGAATTTTAGGGTCGAGGGAGTGGCGGAGTTCGCGCTTTTTCGATCGGCGGTTTTCATCCGCAAGTCACTCACAGAACTGGTTATCTCGCCGCGCGTCTTTTTTATGTTATCGATGCCACGAGACATCGGGCCGCGTTTGCTGCAATAAAGAAGAGCCGTTTCTTCGGTGATGGCGCCATTTTCGTAGGCCTCCAAACAGGCGTTATCAAACGTGCGCCAGCCAAAGGGATAACTCGATTCGATAATTTCGTAAAAACTTTTCCCTTCGCTTTCACCCTGAGCAATCGTCTCTCTGGTGCGGAGATTTGTCCCCATTATTTCCAGCAGCGCTTCCCGGCCCCCTCCCACTCGCGGAGCCAGCCGCTGGCTGATGACCCAGCGCAAAGTGTCCGCCAGCCGCAAACGAATCTGCTCTTGTTCGTCCTGCTCAAACATTCCGAGAATACGGTTGATCGTTTGGCCCGCGTCAATGGTGTGGAGCGTGCTCACCACCAGATGCCCGGTTTCCGCCGCGCTCAAACCGATCTCGACGGTTTCGCGGTCCCGCATCTCACCGACCAGAATCACTTTGGGCGCCTGGCGCAAGGCGGCGCGCAGGCCATTGGCAAATGTGTTGAAGTCCGATCCCATTTCGCGCTGATTGAAGGTGGATTTTCTTTGCGGATGCACGAACTCAACCGGGTCTTCCAACGTAATAATGTGGACGGACTTTGATTCATTAATTTCGTTGAGCAAGGCGGCCAGTGTGGTGGATTTGCCCGAGCCAGTCGCGCCCGTGACCAGAACCAAACCGGTTTGCTCTTTCGCCACCTGGCCGAAAATAGGCGGCATTCTTAATTCTTTGAGCGTGGGAATTTCCGTGTTCAATTTTCGCATCACGATGGAAAAATTTCCGCGCTGCGAAAAAATGTTCACGCGAAAACGAGCCACGTCGCTCAACGAATACGAAGAATCGGAAGAACCTGAGCGCAGCAAATTCTCGGTCAAACGCGGGCTGCCTCCAATCAGGTTGAGCGCGATCAACTCCGTCTGGTACGGAGTCAACTGGCTGATCAGCGGATCGGTCGCCACCGAAATCAGTTGGCCGGAGTACTCGACTTGCAGCGGTTTGTTGACCGTGAAATTTAAATCGGAAACATCCTTTTTGCTGTCGAGCACGACCGATGGATTTAGCATCGGAGTGGAGTCCAACATCATGGTCAGGATTTGATCGAGTTCAACGCGGCGCATGGGAGATTAAGGTTAGCTGATTAAAAATTAACCGTTGTTATCGTCGTCCTCTGGCGGATGCGCCATGAAAGGACGGAACTTCTTTTTGTCAATTCCTTTGTCGTAGGCTTCCTCGGCGGAAATCCGTTTCATTTTTAAGTGATCCATAATCGAGTCGTCCAGCGGCGTGTTTCCCCATTTTTTGCCCACCTGAATCATGCCGGGTATCTGGTGCGTCTTCCCTTCCCGCACGAGATTGGCCACGGCGGTGGTGAAAACCAGAATTTCCAGCGCGGCCACCCGCCCTTTTTTATCAATTCGCTTGAACAAGTTTTGCGCGACAACGCCTTTCAACGCCTCCGACAACGTCGCGCGGATTTTATTTTGCTGCTCGGCTGGAAACACGTCGATGATGCGGTCAACCGTCTTGGAGGCGCTCGGTGTGTGCAGCGTTCCAAACACCAAATGCCCCGTGCTGGCCGCCACCAGCGCCAGTTCAATCGTCTCCAAATCGCGCAATTCGCCCACCAGAATAATGTCCGGGTCTTCGCGCAACGCCCCACGCAACGCCGCCGCAAAAGATTTGGTGTGAATCCCAACTTCGCGATGATGCACCAGACAATTTTTGCTTTCGTGCACGAACTCAATCGGGTCTTCGACGGTGATGATGTGATCTCGGCGGTTCCGATTGCAGTAATCGACCATGGCCGCCAGCGTGGTCGATTTGCCCGAACCAGTCGGGCCGGTGACAACGACCAAACCTTTGTGCAACATGCAGAACTTCTTCAACACGGACGGCAACGGCGCGTCGAACTTTTCAAAATCTTCGAAGGACAAAACTTTCGACGGGATTTGGCGGAAGACGGCCGACATGCCGTACTTTTGATTGAAGTAGTTGGCGCGAAAACGGGACACATTTGGAATCTCGTAGCCAAAATCGACATCGCCGGTTTCCTCGAAAATTTTGATTTTATATTCCGGCGTGATCTCATAGAGCATGCTCTTGAGCGGGTCGGCTTCCAGCGGCGGATAGTCCACCCGCTGCATCTCACCGTTGATGCGCAGGATGGGCGGGTTGCCGGTCGAGAGATGAAGGTCGGAAGCCTTTTGCTCGAACATCAAATTAAAAAACGCGTCGATTTTTGCCATATAAAATAATCCGAGTGATAGCAGCTTTTTTACCAACTTGTCTCAATACTGCAAGTCAATGACGGGAATCATTTCAAAATTGCGAACGGAGCTTGAAAATGCCGGAGCTATTTCCTTCGCCAGATTCATGGAAGTCGCGCTCTATTCTCCCGGCGAAGGCTATTACGAACGCGAGCTGGAAATAGGCCGGCGCGGGGATTTTTTCACCAGCGTCAGCGTGGGAACTTTGTTCGGCGAATTGCTCGCCTTTCAATTCGCGGAATGGCTGGAGGAACGCGGAACGCAGAACGCGGAACGCGGAAAAGTGAATTTGCAAATTCTGGAAGCGGGCGCGCACGATGGACAACTTGCCTCGGACATCTTGAGTTGGCTGAAAAAATTCAGGCCGGAAATTTTCGAACACCTCGATTACTGCATCCTCGAACCTTCCCTGCGCCGCAAAAATTGGCAGAGCAAAACTCTCGCTGAATTTGCAGACAATATTTCATGGCGTGCCGACTGGTCCGATTTTCCGCGTTCCGCATTCCGCGTTCCGCGTTTCACAATCGTTTTTTGCAACGAACTTCTCGACGCGCTGCCGGCGCACCGTTTCGGATGGGAGGCCAACAGCAAATCCTGGTTCGAATGGGGCGTCGGATTCGATGGCACAAATTTTTATTGGAAACGCCTTCCCGAAAAATCACGCCCGGCGATTTTGGCTCCCGCACTTCCACCCGAGCTAATAGAAGTTTTGCCCGACCAATTCACCACCGAAGTTTGTCCCGCTGCGACTGGATGGTGGACGGAGGCTGCGAACTTTTTGCAGGAAGGCAAGCTGGTCGCGATTGATTATGGATTGCTCGCCGAAGAATTTTTTGTGCCGGAAAGAAGCGCTGGAACTTTGCGGGCGTTCTCGCGTCATCATGGAAATAATGATTTGCTGGCGAGGCCAGGCGAACAAGATTTAACGGCTCATGTTAATTTCAGCGCGTTGAAAAATGCGGGAGAGTCCGCCGGGTTAAAAACCGATGCGCTGATTTCTCAAACGAAGTTTTTGACAACCATCGCGGAAAAAACCTGGGCGATGCCTCAACTTTTTGAGGAATGGAATTCCGCCCGCCGAAAACAATTTCAAACGTTGACCCATCCCGAACATCTCGGCCGCCCCTTTCGTGTCCTGGTCCAGTCGCGTTAATGCGGGACTTTGCATTCAAACGTAGCGCAGCTTTGCAAGCTGCAGTATCGCCGGTTTGCAACCGGCAGGGCGTCGCGACATCCAGCAGCTTGCAAACCCGCGATACGGCAGGTTAAAAACCTGCGCGACGGTCAATCCGTTTTTGGTCTGAGAGCCGATCTGAAAAAAATGTAGCCGCCGACGTGAGGAGGCGGATGATGGCCTATCGAAAGAATGATCCGCCTCGTGACCTCGGCGGCTACGGGATTCGGGTTTTCAAACAGGGTCTTAACAAAACCATTGTCGCGCCGTCTCCGCCAAAGATGGGATGAGCCAGCGAAAACGAAACCACTTCAGGATTCCTGCCGAGAATTGCGTGGACGCTCCGCTTCAAATTTCCAATCCCCTTGCCATGAATAATCCGTGCCTGAAGAATCCCGCGCTCCTGGCAAGCGGCCAGATATTCTGGAATGAGACCGCCAATTTCTTTCGGCTGGAACGTGTGCAAATCCAAAACTCCATCGACAGCAAGCTCGAATGGTTTGGTCTCGTCAAATTCCTCAGTCATCACCTGTAGCGGCGCGTCTGTGACCGCCGCATTTTTAAATTTAAATTGTAGCGGGGTCCCTGTCAGCGCCGCATTTCAAATCCTATTGTTGCAGCGCGTCCGACCACCGAACTCGAATTGCCAAACCGCGGCGGTCACAGACGCGCCGCTCCAAAAAATCAGTCGGCCAACATTTTAATTTCGATGTTCCGATAAAAAACTTCCGCCCCTTCCTGTTGCAAAAGAATTTTCCCTTTGGTCAGCGGAACCCATTTGTCCTCGACCATCTGTTCGAGATGCAAAATTCTGTTATTCACTTTTCCGTTGATGATGTGCGTCGCGCTGTCGCCGCGAACGATCACCTCCACTGTGTTCCACCCTTCGCGTTCGTTTTCGGGATTTCTTATCACCCGCCGAATGTTGTTGGAAACGCCCTGCACAAAAACCACGCCACCGTCGCCCATCTCCATAAATTTCGGACGCACCGTCTGGTTCGTCCTCATCACACCAGCGGCATTGGTGAAAATCTCAGAAACCACGTTAGTCGTTTTCGGATCCACCGTCGTAGTCACCCTCGTGGAAACCGTGAAAATATCTCCCGTATCGCCCTCCTGAATCTGGCACTCGACGCTCTTGGGCCAGACGCCGTCCTTGCCGATCACGTGATAAAGCAACCCCGCGTCGCGCCTCGCATTTTCTTTCGGCTGAAATTTTTTTCCGCCCCACTTGTATTGGAATCGAAGGTGATAACTGGAAAATTCTTTTTCCGTCACGATGTAGCCCGAAGGTTGTTTGCTCCCATTTTCCGCGTCTTTATACATGTGCACCATTCCGTCATGAACTTGGAATAAATGAGTCGGGTCTTCATTTTTTGGTTTCTGGCCGCTGATGATATACCAGCCGCTAAAATCTTTTCCATTAAACAACGGCGTCCAGCCCGGCTCTTTTTTTTCGGCGCGCGCGAAAGTGGAAAAAGCAAACAGCAGCATCAACACCGTCTGAAAAAGGGAGTTTTTCATTGGGCAATAATTTTTCACATCCGAATGCGTTGTCGAGGGGAAAGGAGCGAGGGCAGATCTGGCGGGCGCATCTCAGTTTCTTGCAACGTTCGTTCCGAATCTCATTAGCACCCGGCTTCAGCCGGGTGTTGAGGTCGTGAGGCGAGTTCAACCGCTTGAGCGGTTTCCCCATGCCCAACCAAACGGAGCGCGAAGCCGCCAGAGGCAAACGCTACCGCTCAAACTTTTTTCTTCATCGGCCGATGCACTGCGAAATAATAGAGCAGTCCAAGAACAACCACCGCGCCGATCAACCACAGAGCGATTCGCGTCGTATCGCCTTTGAGAACTTTTTCGTCGCTGCCGACAACGACGCCGAGCCAGCACAAAATGCTGCACCAGATGGCGGAGCCGAGAATCGTGTAAATCGAGTAAAGTTTGAAATCCATTTTCACGATGCCCATCGGAATCCCGATCAAATGCCGGACGACCGGTAACAAGCGCGCGATGAACACACCGAACGGACCGACTCGTTCCGCCCAGCGTTCCGCCGCGTGAACTTTTTCCGGGGGAATAAAAAAATATTTTCCATAGCGCAAAACGAAGGGCCGTCCCGCCACGCGCGAAATCCAATACATGACGGCCGCGCCCACCCACGAGCCAATGGTTCCCGCCAAAACAATTCCCCAATAAGTAAATTGTCCCGTCGTGTGGGCGAGATGCGCGGCGGGTGGAATGATGACTTCGCTGGGGAGCGGAAGGATCGAACTTTCAATCGCCATGAATGCGGCGATGAGGGGATACCCGCCGGTTTTCAACGCCGCCAAATACCACGCGCCCAAGTTTGCGATCAGTGCCTTCAAAAATTTTTCGTAAATCCGCCGCCGCCTCAGTTAGTAATATTCAAACCCACGCCGGAGAGGGAACCATCATGGACATTTCTTGAAAACCACGAGGCGCGTTTTGCCGATCCCGCATTCGCGCCACTCGCAAAGAAACGGATAATAACTGGCCCGCGCCCAATTAAAAAAAGCGGAAATGATCCTCCCTCTCTGCGGAGGAGAGGGCCGGGGTGAGGTCGAGCGTTTCTCTTCACGGAATGATTCGGCCTTGCTGGCTTCGGCTATTTAACCTTTGTCACTGCAAAGTCGGGATGAGCGGGGTTGGGAATGAGTTTCTGTCGCGCGCAGTCCACGAGCAAATCCATTTTCTCCAAAAGCGTTTGGCCGATGAGAATTTCGTTACCCAGAGCGAACGCATCGTCACTCGAGCGACGATCCATAATTTCAAAACGAATGGCTTCCATCAAATCCACTGGCTCCTTGCGGCCATCGGCATATTCCACGACAACTTTTTCGACTGGTTTCACTCCGAGTTTTTCCAATAGCGACGCGGGCACGCATGAACGAATGGCGCCCGTGTCCACCAACGCCTCCGCTTCCACCGAACGCACCGCATCGAGAGGCAAGCGGCCCTCGGCCGCAGCCGCAGCATCCGCCGTGTTCGTCAATTTAACTTTGGCTCTGACTTCGCCCATATAGGGTGTCGGATTTTCTCTCAGCTTCATGGACAAAACCTAATCGCAGCTATGAGGAGAAACAAGGCTGACGCATTGACGCGCATGAAAATAATTCCGAATTAAATTTTTCCTCCATACACCGCGTTTTTTCCGAGGATTTGTTCGATGCGCAGAAGCTGATTGTATTTGGCGACGCGGTCGGTGCGGCTGAGCGAACCCGTTTTGATTTGCCCGGCGTTCGTGGCCACGGCGATGTCGGCGATGGTCGCGTCTTCCGTTTCGCCGGAGCGATGGCTGATGACGGCGGTGTAACCACTTTTCTGCGCGAGTGCCACGGCGTCCAACGTTTCCGTGAGCGAACCGATTTGATTTACTTTCACAAGAATTGAATTGGCCGTGTCGCTCTCAATTCCTTTGCGCAAAAATTTCACGTTGGTGACGAACAGATCATCGCCGACCAGTTGGATTTTATCGCCGAGTTTGTCGGTCAACTTTTTCCAGCTCTTCCAATCATTCTCGGCGCAGCCGTCCTCAATGCTGATGATCGGATATTCGCCGATCAGCTTGGCGTAAAAGGAAATGATCTCCTCGCCTGACAATATTTTACCACTGCTTTTTTTGAAAATATATTTGCCGCTCGCCTTGTCGTAGAACTCCGAGGCCGCGACATCCAGCGCGAGAAAAATTTGTTTGCCCGCTTTGTAGCCCGCGTCTTTCGTCGCCTGCAAAATGGTTTCGATGGCGGCTTCCGCGCTGTCGAGCTTCGGCGCAAATCCGCCTTCATCACCGACTGCGGTCGAGAGACCTTTCTTTTTCAAAACGGATTTGAGCGCGTGAAAAATTTCCGTGATCGCCTGCAGTCCCTCGGAAAAAGTATCGAAGTCTTTCGGCACGATCATGAATTCCTGAAAATCAATCGGCGCATCAGAATGCGCGCCGCCGTTGATGACGTTGGCCATCGGCACGGGAAGAACTTTCGCGTTCGGTCCGCCGAGATATTTAAAAAGCGGAATGCCGAGCTCGGCGGCGGCGGCTTTGGCGGTGGCAAGCGAGACGGCGAGAATGGCGTTCGCGCCCAGCTTGGTTTTGAACTCTGTGCCGTCGAGATCAATCATCGTGCGGTCCACCGTGAGTTGGTCGAGCGCATCGAGTCCGCGAAGTTCCGGGAGAATTTTTCCCGTCACATTTTTGACCGCTTTGGAAACACCTTTGCCAGCGTAACGAGTGTTATCGCCATCGCGCAGTTCGAGCGCTTCATGTTCGCCGGTGCTCGCGCCAGATGGAACCGCCGCGCGGCCAATCGCGCCGCTGTCGAGGAGAGCGTCCACTTCGACGGTGGGATTGCCGCGTGAATCAAGAATTTCGCGGGCTTGAAGATCAATGATTTTGCTCATAGTTAAAATGGAGCGCGCATCATAAAAGCGAGCGAGGGCGAGTCAAGCCGCACGGCGAATTCAAGCAAGTGAGCTACCACGTGAGGGGACCATCATCTGTGCGTTTTTATCTCCCCAGCAGAATCCAGTTCCTGCAAAATTTTGCACAACGCACTCAGTCGCGGTGTTGGAACCTTGCAAATTTTCGCTTGTCGAAGCGGTTCAAGAAACAACGCGTCCAATTCCAGCGGTTGCCTTCTTTCGAAATCAATCAGCGTCGATGCTTTGTAGGAGCCGAGCTTTCGCGTGCGGCTGATTTCCTTTTCTGCGCGATCATTTTTTACTTTCAGCCCGAGCGCCTGCGCAGTGGCGATGATTTCAGCCATCAATTCGCGAACGAGTTTTTCCCAACGCGCATCTGACAACAACGCGTCGGTGGCGAGACACGCGCCGACCACAGACGATCCGATTTTTCCGTTGAGCACAGAATCAATTTCCACCGCGCCCGCCACTCCGAGGCCGTTGAAGGGAATGTTCCAGACCAGTTTTTCCCAATGCGCTCGCTCCAGATCATCCGCCACTTTGCACACTGTGCCCGCGTGGCGAAACGCGGCGGCGATGTCATGCGTGCGCGGCTCCGGCCAGCGTTGAAATTCGCCCATCACCATTTTTCCAGCGCCGGTTTGCCGAACGACTCCGGGTTCAATTCGATTCAAACAAATGAAACAGAGACCGCCCAAAATTTTTTCCGCGCCAAATAATTTTGCCAGTTGCGCTTCGTTGCCCAACCCATTTTGCAGGGTGAGGATGGCGGTTTTCTCTCCCACGAGCGGCGGAATCAATTTTGAAAATTGATGGTTGGCCGTGGTTTTCAAAGCGATCAAAATCAAATCGCAGATGCCAATTTCGTGCGGGCCGCGCGCGCACTTGGGGTTCACGTGAAAATTACCTTCGTCGCTGAGAATGCGAACTCCATTGCGTCGGACAATGTCGTAGTCGGAACGCAAAAGGAAATGAGTTTCGTTTCCGTCACGACAGAGTTTCGCCCCGTAATAACTTCCCAATGCGCCGCAACCGACGATTCCGATTTTCATATCGCGAAACGAAATAAAACATAAGCCAGGACGATTCAATTAAAACACAAGCCAACCAAGGCCACGAAAAGCGCGGAGCATTGCTCCGCTCGAAAATAGAGGGATCAACGCGCAGAGGAATGCTCTGCGCTCCGTTCTGTTACTGACACGTTTCGGAAATCGATTTTGCCAAACGCCTAGCGATTGAACCGGACTCGCCGCCTTCCGAAATGTAGGGGTGTGATTAAAAATGGGTGAGGCGGGAACCGATCTTATTTCGGACTGCGGGGACAAGTCCCCGCTTTGGCTGCACGGTGGAAGAGCGGGGAAGGTCCCTATTGAGCACTTTCTCCATCGCGTAACGTGCAGGAAAAGCGGCGCCATGCCGCCGCAGTCCACGGAAACCAAATCCCGCCTCACCCGGTTTCAATCATACCCGAAATTTGGCCGCGCAGCAATTGGCAGTTGGCTTCGGAATATTTCCCGCTAACGTCTGTTGGCCGCGCGGCTCGACATCATTTATGCAAATCAATCATTCTGCGGGAAAAGTTTCCGGTCGGGATTTTCTAATTTTCCTGGGTCTCCTGCTCCTCATCTTCTGCTTTCTTTTTTACAAAAGTTTCGATCCCAAACACGTTCTGTTTGTCAACGATGGCCCGCTCGGCGCGGTGAAGGCGGAGATGAATCGCCCGCCCGCCACTCTCGCCGGCAACTGGCAGGATTTAAGTTGGATCGGTGGGAAATCCGTCAGCGCCGCACCCGACATCTCTGTCCTGCTCACCACAATTTTTCCGCCGGAAATTCTGCTGAAACTCTACGCTCCTTTCACCCTTCTGCTGCTCGGCATCTCTGTCTGGATTTGTTTTCGCGAGCTGGCATTTCATCGCTGGGTCTGTCTGATCGGCGGTTTGGCGGCTGCCCTCAACATGCACATGTTTTCTTTTTCCGCCTGGGGTTTGGGCGGGTGGATCATTGCCTTTTCCATGGCGTTTTTGGCCATCGCCGTCATTGTGACGAGAAAAATCTCCCGACTGTGGATCAAAGGAATTCTAGCGGGAACCGCCATTGGCATCGGGTTAATGGAAGGTTTCGATGTTGGAGCCATCGTCAGTATTTACGTTGGCATCTTTGGATTGTTCGCGGGACTGGCAGCGGAAAAAATTTCGAAGTCTGCGATTTTAAAAACGTTTTCCCTGATGGCGGTCGTGGTTGTGTTCGCGGCGCTGACTGCCGCGCACACCATCACCACGTTGGTAGGAACGCAAGTGACAAATATCGCCATCGCTCAACAAGACGACAAAACCAAAGAGCAACGATGGATCTGGGCCACGCAATGGAGTCTGCCCAAAATCGAAACATTGGGTTTACTGATTCCCGGAGTCTTCGGCTATCGCATGGTCACAGGGGAAAGCCGGTTTTACGAAAAATCTTATTGGGGTTCGATTGCGCAATCGCCCGGGTACGCGGAGACCAAACAAGGACTGTCGCGCTTTTCCGGCACAGGAGAATACGGGGGAATTTTTGTGCTCCTGGTCGCTGTTATTGCCATCGCCCAATCGTTGCGGAAACAAAACAGCCCTTTCACGGCGATGGAAAAAAAGTTTGTTTGGTTTTGGGCCATCGTTGCTTTCACCGCTTTGTTACTGGCCTGGGGACGTCATGCTCCGTTCTACCAATTTCTTTTCGCGCTTCCTTATTTTTCCACCTTCCGCAATCCGCTGAAATTCATGCACCCCTTTCACATCTCACTTCTGTTCTTGTTCGGCTACGGATGCGAAGCGTTAGTGCGACGCTACCTGTGCGACTTGTCCGCCAAAACCAATGGCGCGAGAAAACTTTTTCCGACGGCGTCGTCCTTCGAGAAAAAATGGGTTGTCTCAACGGGTGTGGCCTTGGCGGCCGCCGTGTTGGGCTGGATGGTCTATGCTTCCTCAAAGAAAACTTTGGTCGCTCACCTGATAAAGTTTGATTTCGACAAACCGGACACCGGGCTGCCCGCGCAAATGGCCGAATTCAGCATCGGCGAAGTGGGCTGGTTTGTTCTTTTTTTTGCCGCGTCCGTCATTTTGCTTACGCAGATTTTGCGAGGGAGATTTGCGGGGAAAATCAAACTGGCCTGCGGCTTGATCATCGCTTTGTTGATTGCCGATCTTTCGCACGCCGATGTCTCGTGGATTGTTTATCACAACTACAAAGAAAAATACGCGACCAATCCGGTGATCGATATACTGCGGGACAAGCCTTACGAACATCGCGTCGCATTTCCGGGAGAGTTTGAGGTGAACAACGCGACGACATTTTTTCATCGCAATGTTTATTACACCGAGTGGCTCCAGCACCATTTTCTTTACTACAACATCTCCTCGATCGACGTGTCGCAGGAACCTCGGGAAGCCTCGGACAATGCGATCTATCGCGCGGCATTTCGCAAAGCGGGACTACCGGGACTTGTTCGGATGTGGCAACTGACGAATGTGCGCTACTTGTTTGGGTTGGCCGATGGCTTCGTCGATTCGATCAATCTCCAACTCGACCCCGCGCAGAAACGTTTCAAGCTTCACACCGCTTTCAATATTTCTCAGGATCCGCAAAGTGGCGCCTATCTCATTGAAACCAATCCGGCCGGCACCTTTGCCCTGATCGAGTTCACGGGCGCATTGCCGCGCGCCAAACTTTTCAGTCAATGGCAAGTCGTGACCAACGATCAAAGTGTTTTGGAGAAATTGAGCGACCCCGCGTTCGATCCGCAGCAAACGGTGCTCGTCAGCAGTGAGATTCCCGGGCGGGAAAAAACTGTTTCGACAAATCAAATCGCCGGCTCAGTCCAAATCGTCAGCTATCATCCCAAGCGAGTGGAATTGTCTGCCGATGTGAAAGCGCCGTCTGTTTTATTGCTGAACGATAAGTATGACGCGGATTGGAAAGTGTTCGTCAACGGCGAGAAAAAACCGTTGCTGCGCTGCAACTACATCATGCGCGGTGTTCAACTCGAACCGGGCAATCAGAAAATTGAATTTCGTTTCGAGCCGCCGGTGAACACGCTCTACGTCAGCCTCGGCGCGCTGTGCGTGGGAATCGTTGTCTGCGCCTTCGTCGCCTTCGGAAAAAAACGGAAAAGTCCGAAGGCCGAAGAAGGTTGAAGTCCGTAACCGCCGACGTGAGGAGGCGGATTTCGCTCGCGCCAGGAACGCCGATCTCCCGATCGGCCGCAGATGCTCGACTGTGCGCGAGCCGATCTGGAGATCGGCGTTCCGTTGGCCGGAGTCCGCCTCCTCACGGCGTCGGTTACGATCTATAATCCAGTCGGGTGATCGAGAAACGTCCAAGGCAGTTTAAATTTTTTCGAGAGATGCGCGGCCAACGCCTTAACGCCGAAAACTTCAGTCGCGTAATGGCCGCCGTAAAAAACGTTGAGATTCAATTCTTCCGCCAGCGCATAAGTCCAATGCGGACCTTCGCCGGTGACGAACGTGTCCACGTCTCCGTTTGCCGCTTTTTTTAAATCCGCTCCCGCGCCGCCCGTGACGATTCCGATTCGCCCACAAATTTCCGAACCGCCCGGCAAGAGTGTCGGCGTTTTGCCGAGAATTTTTCCAAGACGCCGCGACAATTCGCCCCGCGCAATTTTCGTTTTGGTTTGCCAGCCGATGAACTGTCCTTTGCTCTCGAAAAATGGCTTCAGATTTTTGAAACCGAGCGCAGCACAAAGTTGCGCGTTGTTGCCCAGTCTCGGATGCGCATCCAGCGGCAGATGCGAACTGTAAACGGCCAAATTCTTTTCCACCAGCAGGCGCAACATCTCTCGCCGCTGGCCTGTCCACGGGTGCGTCGCGCTCCAAAAAAGCCCGTGATGCACAATAAGCAAATCCGCTTTCGCTTCTGTCGCCAATTTGATCGTCGCCAGACTCGCATCCACCGTCGCCGCAATCTTGGTGACGTGACCGCGGTTCTCCACTTGAAGTCCGTTGGCCGCGCCGTCCCAATCGGTGAATTTTTCCGTGTGCAAAATTTTATCGCAATAACCAACGATGGAGGTCAGAGAAGTTTTTGCCATGCCCGAAAGCTACTTTGAATTTCAAATGGAGTTCGAGAGCAATTCCCTGCACGACGATTTCGCTTGCAACAACCTTTTGTTGCATATGCAACAAAAGGTTGCCTTCCTTTCTTTGTAACATTGGGCTGGCGAAATCTCCGAGGGGAAAACTTTTTTCATCCCACCTATTGAATTCTCATGGGCCGTCCGTATAGTGCGGCGATTTGAAATTTTTCCATGAGTGATTCCCCCGCTTCCACGCCGCCCTGGGACATCGAGGCTGCGCGAAATCTCTACAACATCAACCGCTGGGGCGCGAAATATTTTGACATCAACGAAGCCGGGCGGGTGGTGGCCAAACCGTTGCAGGAGGCCGGCGCAGCGGTGGACATTACCGACGTGATTGAGGAAGCCAAGGGGCGCGGCTTAAAATTTCCGGTGCTGATTCGTTTCCAGGATATTCTCCGCCACCGCGTTGAGTCGATCAATTTGGCCTTTCGCAATTCCATTGCCGAATTCAATTATCAGGGAAAATATCGCGGCGTTTTTCCAATCAAAGTCAATCAACTGCGCGAAGTGGTTGAAGAAATTTTGGACGCGGGCAAGCCCTACAATTTTGGTCTCGAAGTCGGGAGCAAGCCGGAATTGTTCGCCGGACTCGCCATGCAAAATCAGCCGAACGGAATGATTATTTGCAACGGCTACAAAGATTGCGCGTTCATCAAGATGGCGCTGATGGGAACGAAACTCGGCCGCAAAGTCATCCTGGTCGTCGAGAAATTGGAGGAGCTAAAACAAATCATCACCGTCTCAAAACAAGTGGGCGTCGAGCCGTTGATCGGGATTCGCGCGCGGCTGCTCAGCAAAGGCGCGGGCAAATGGGCGGAGAGCGGCGGCGAAAATGCGAAGTTCGGTTTGAGCACCGCTGAGTTGCTCGCCGCGACTGATTTGTTGAAGGCGGAGAATCTTTCGCACTGTTTCAAGCTGCTTCATTTCCACATCGGGTCGCAGGTTCCAGATATTTTGATCGTGAAAAAAGCGGTGCAAGAGGCGTCGCGTTTTTACGCAAAACTTTTCAAGATGGGTTTTGCGATTGAATACATCGACGTCGGCGGCGGTCTCGGCGTGGATTACGACGGCAGCCGTTCCGCCTTCGACAGTTCGACCAATTATTCATTGCAGGAATACACCAACGACATCGTTTATTACATCGCCGACGTTTGTAACGCTGAGAAAGTTCCGCATCCCGACATCGTCAGCGAAAGCGGTCGCGCCATCGTCGCGCATCACAGCGTGTTGATCGTGGAAGTTTTTGGCGCGATTGAAAAAATTCGCGACAACGGGAATTTACAATACGGCGAGAACGATCACGCGCTCGTCAAGGAGCTTCTCGATATTCGGAAAAATATTTGCAAGCTCAACAAGCTCGAAGCCTTTCACGACGCGCTCGAACGAAAAGAAGACGCGCACAATATGTTCACGCTCGGCCTGATGGAGCTTCCCGACAAAGCAAAGATCGAAACGCTCTATTGGGAAATCAGTCTCGAAGTCGTGAAAAGTTTCGCGGGGCAAGCCTACATTCCGGAGGAGATTCGCAAACTCGAAGACAGCCTCGCGGATCAATATCTTTGCAATTTCTCCGTGTTCCAATCCCTGCTCGATCACTGGGCGCTCGGACAACTTTTTCCCATCATGCCGGTCAATCGTCACAGCGAAAAGCCGACGCGCGAAGCAACGCTGGTTGACATCACCTGCGATTCCGATGGGCAAATAAACAAGTTCATCGACCTGCGCGACGTGCGCGACACGTTGCCTTTGCACAAATTAAAATCCAACGGCAATGGCCAGGAGCCGTACTATCTCGGCTTTTTTTTGATGGGCGCGTATCAGGACATCATGGGGGATTTGCACAACCTTTTTGGTCGCGTGAATGAAGTCCACGTCTTCCTCGATCCCGATGAGCCCGCTGGTTATTACGTGGAAGAAATTATTGAGGGCACAACTATTTTGCAGGCGCTAACGGCGGTGCAATACGACGACAACGAATTGAAACGCCTGATGAAAGTTCAAATTGATGAAGCGATAAAATCCGACCGGCTCAAACCGTCCGAAGGAATGCGGTTGCTCGATGACTACGAACGCGGGTTGAAGGAATACACCTATCTCGCGATTTGATGAACGCGAGGATAGAGGATGAAAGTTGGAGAATAGCGGAAAAAAATTCTGCGCGACCTTCCATTTTCCAATTTCCAACTTCTCCTCCTTATTTCCATGTCTGAACTTGCGCCCAAAGCAGAACTGCTTCGCCGTATGGGTAAATTGGTGCGCGGCCTGTCCGCCTTATTTTGGGGATTGCCGCTGACGCTCCTGATTTATGTCGAAACCGCGAGCACCGATTTTTTTAACGCTCTTGGTTTCTTCGCGGTTGTTCCGCCGTTCCTCGTCAGCGCCCTGCTCCTTTACGGACTTTGGCTCCTTGGACACTTCCAAAAACAAGAGCGCATTTGGCGAGACACATTGGAACGCGCCAGGCTTTTTGGCTTCGTCAACCTCGGCCTTTCTCCCTTTCTTTTTTTTTGGCATCGACTCCCATTCGTCCAGCTTTACAACGTCGCCGTCCTGCTGCTGGCCGCATCGAGCCTCGTTTTTCTATTGATCTTGAATCGCGTGTTGGATCGGCTGGCCGCGATGTTGCCGGACGAAACGTTGCGCTTGGAAACGGGGCTTTTTACGACGTTCAATCGACGGGTACTGCTCGTGATTCCGGTCTTGTTATTGATTTATTTTTCCCTTGGATTCCTTCCCGCGTTGCCGGATTTCGCGACGTCAATTCTCAACCGAGTAAAGCCGCAGGGAATTTGGCTGGTTATTTTTCTTATTCTCATGCCGATCGCGATGACGATGGCGCTGATCTGGAAGATCAAAGAGGTTGTTTTCGCCAGCATCCTGGAAACAGGCGGCTGAAAAAAACTGGCCATTGCCCATCACCGAAACGTCCCCGCCATTGTTCCGACTCAGTTTTCATAAACCGACTCTGAACATTTTGGGTTGCGCTGCAAGAAAGAATTAGGCCTGGCGTAGAAGCGGGCGCATCTCACGGGCGTGTTGCCCAAACCAGTAGGAGCGCGGACGTTCTCGTCCGCGTGAATCGTGAGGGACGAGAGCCCGGTGGTTTTGTCCGTTTTGGAAACACGCGGACGAAGAACGTCCGCGCTCCTTTCCATTTGGTCACCACGCCTCTGAGATGCGGCCCGGAGAAGCCAGGTGGCGTTCTCCCGAGCGACTAATTCTTCAAGGATTCGGCGTTGAAATTCCGAGGCGGAATTTTTTTGCGTTGTGATATTGATAAACGGCCTCGGCGAAATGGATCTCGGCCTCGCTTGGATTTTTTTCTGAAAACTCTCCAACAAATTGATCGAGCTTCAAGGAAGGAGTCTGCCGCCGAGTTGCGTCCCAGATCACCACGCAGGTTCGGTTCGTCGCTGAAAACAATTTTGCCAGGTCTGCCGTGACGACATTTCGCTCTGGAAAAAGCAGGCGAAGATTTCCGCCAATCCATTTGTTCTCGGCGATGAGCAGCGCGTCGCGAGGAATTTGTTTCGCCAACTCGTTGCCCATTTTCTGAAACGGGGCGTTGGGCAGCGGAACGCGGCTGAGCTTTTCCGCAAACAAAATCCGGCCAGGAATAATGGTGAGGACGGCTAGCGCAACAACGCCTCCGAAAAGGAGCAGGAAATTTTTTTGGCGTGGTTGAATCCAATCTCCTGCCAACGAAAAGACGAGCAGCGGCAGCGAAATAAAAATCGGTTCAAACCAGCGGTCTTTGAATCCCGTCGCGCGCAAAACCAAAATCGCACCCAGCAAGCCAGCGACGATGAAAAGATATTGGCGCGCAAAAAGTTGAGCGAAAATATTTTTATCGAACGAGCCGGCGGAAACAATTCGCCGAAAAAACAGCCCGAGAAAAATGGCGGCGAATGGCCCAACGTGAAATAGAACTGCCGCTAACAAGCGGCCCACACCGAGCGTCGCGTCTGAAAACAATTCCCCAGCAGAGTGCCGATGGAATTGATAAGCGGTGGAGGCGAGCGCGGCGCGATTAAAAAAAGCCCAATGCAAATGCGGCAGCAGAATTACAAAGCAGATCGCCAACGACAGAAGAATTTTTTTATTCAAAATACGCGGGCGAAATTCGCTCAGCGTCACCGCTGCCAGAGCCAGCCCTGAGAAAAATGCGGCGTAGTTGTATTTGGAAAGCAGGCCCAAACCCATGCAGGTTCCCAAAGCGACGTAACCGCCCCACGCATTCTTCCGCAATCGCAGGAAAACAAAAAGCGTCGCCGTCACAATGGCGGAAGCCAGGACCGAATGAGTCAGGTCGCGCTGCGATTCCCAGGCGACTTGCGGAATGAAGAGAAGCGAAGTCGCGCCGAGGATTCCACAAAGGGAGCTTCGCGTGACGAAGCGGACGTTGAAATAGGTGAAAAGATAAATCGAGAGCAGCAAGAGATTTTTCAGCAGGGCCAGAGAGAAAATAGAAACGCCAAACGTTTTGAAAAAAAATATTTGCAGCCAAGTGTAGAGCGGCGGTTGCCAGCCGTAGCCGCACGCGAATTTTTGCGTGAGGACCAATTGCTCAGATTCATCGAGATCGGCGGTTCCAGAAATCAACGTGCGAATCGCGACATGCAGGCCAAAATAGACGCAGAGAATTAAAAAGAATTTCTTCTGGGAAGATTCGGTCAGGGCGGCGTTCGGCATAAGCGCCTAGTCGTTGATGCGTTCGGCAATGGTGAATCGGTGCATTCTTTTTTTCATCCAACGCACGGCCAGCAAATCATGGAAAGAGGAGAATAGCCGGTTCCAAACGCCGTAGTTCGTCTTTCCGGCAAAGCGTGGGTTTGTGGAAACCGGAATTTCCGTGACGCTGAATCCTTCCATTTTGATCAGCGTCGGCATGAAGCGATGCATGCCCTTGAAGAATTTCAGATCGGCGATGCACTCGCGTTTAAAGGCGCGGAAACAACAGCCGGAATCGGAAATCGTTTCACCGCTCAACTGGTTTCTCACCCGATTAGCGATCCTCGAAGACATCACGCGGATTTTGTTGTCGCCTTTGGCGCGACTCTCCACCCGCGAGCCGCACACGCAATCAAAGTCTTTCAATGCATCTAAAAATTTCGGCAACTCACGCGGATCGTTTTGCATATCCGCGTCGAGTGTCGCGAAAATTTTCCCACGCGCCGCTTTCATTCCGGCCCAGAGCGCGGCGGATTGCCCGGAGTTTTTTTCAAAACGCTGAAGGCGAATTCGTTTGTCCGCCGCCGCGAGTTCTTTGAGCAATGCCCAGGAATTATCGCCGCTGCAATCGTCGGTGATGACGATTTCATAATCGATTTTGAGTGGATCGAGCGAATCGCGAATGGAGCTGACCAGCGCGCGCAAGTTTCCTTCTTCGTTGAAGCAGGGAAGGACGATGCTCAGGTGCGGCGCGGAATTCACGATGTGATAAAAATCTAAACCGAAAGCGAGGTCAGTCAGCAGCATTCATATTTCGGATCATTTCAAAAATTCTTCAACGGACAATCCGCATTGGCTGATAATCGCCCGCAGTGTGCCGCGTGGCAAAGTTCCCGGATGATGAGGAAGTGTGGTTCTGCGTTTGGTTTGAGGATTATACCAGATTTCGTGACTGCCTTTTGCTGGCCGATCAAAAATAAATCCGTGAGCGCGCAAACGTTCCACGACTTCGCGGTATTCAAACCCGGCAAACGGCTCATGCAATTTGAGCAGAAAGGCCGATCGGAATTTTGACGGTAGCTTTCCTGACGGATCGACGAAGGGCCGCACGAATTTTAGCGGGCAAGGGATCGCCGTGTTCCAAGCAAGATTCGACTAATTTTCGAGCGACATCCTGCGCAATTTCCATTGCCTCGGCCCTCGTTCGGCCTTGCGCGATCAGTCCCGGCAAATCTTTGCTGGTGGCGAGATAGCCGCCTTCTTCCAGCGATTCGATTTGCACATCCAAATAAAATTCATCCGGTGTCATGGAAATGATTCTAGGTTTTTTTGGCGAAAGCGCAACGCGGCTTTTAGTTTAGCGTGTGATTCCCAGTGGCGGTCATTACCGGTGCTGTGAAAGCGGCGGAGGGCCGCCGCACTCCAAGACGCTCGCGCGAATTTCGAGGGCGCATGAATGGCGCGCAGCGTCTTGGACTGCGCCAGTCCTCTGGCGCTCTTGTTCCGACCGCCAGTTTGAATCACACCTTTTAGTTTACCAGCCGATACCAGTTGTCCCGTTGGCGCGGTTCGTAGCCGAGTTCTGAAATGAGCCGTTGCATGTCGGCCACGCCCATGCGGAAAGTCGTTCCGGCCTGCGAGACCACATTCTCTTCAATCATGATGCTGCCCAAATCATTCGCGCCGAATTTCAATGCAACCTGGCCGATCTCCTGGCCTTGCGTCACCCACGAGCTTTGAATGTTGGAAATGTTGTCGAGGTAAATTCGCGAGAGCGCCTGCATTCGCAAATATTCGTGCGCGCCAACCGTGGGCGCTTTCAACTTTGTATTCTCCGATTGAAATGTCCATGCGATGAAGGCGGTGAAACAAGGTAGGGCGGGCGTCTCGCCTGCCCGCACGGTCGTCTCGACTGACGTCGCTCGCGCGACCGGATGGGCAGGCGAGACGCCTGCCCTACTTTTGTCCTGCTGCGCGCGCACTCGCTCCAGATGTTCGATGCGATCTTCGATGCTCTCGACGTGGCCAAACATCATCGTCGCCGTTGAAGCCAAACCGAGGCGGTGCGCGACATCCATCACGTTCAACCATTCGTCACTCATCGCTTTCAAGGGCGAAATTTTTTTGCGCACGCGATCCACCAGAATTTCCCCGCCACCGCCGGGAATGGAGCCAAGCCCGGCTTTCATAAACTCACGAATAATTTCTTCAACCGGTTTCTGAAACACCTCCTGAAAATGCACGAACTCACTTGGGCTGAATCCGTGAATATTGATTTGCGGAAATTTCGTTTTGATGTGCGACAGCAAATCGACATACCACTGCAGCGAAAGTTTTGGATGATGCCCGCCTTGCATCAAAATCTGCGTGCCGCCGAGCGCGATGGTTTCCTCGATTTTTTTATCGATTTCGTCGTGGGTGATGACGTAAGCGTCGTCGTCTTTTTCCGTGCGATAGAACGCGCAGAATTTGCAATAGACGTTGCAAACGTTCGTGTAATTGATGTTCCGGTCAACGATATAAGTGACGATTTCGTTGCCGCGATTTTCGTAAGCGGTTTTTTTTGCGATCCGGCGGCGCTGGTCCGCCAGCGCTCCGAGTTCTTCCAACGGCAAATGGTAAAGACGCAACGCTTCGGTGGAATCAATCCGGTTTCCATCCCAAACTTTTTGGAGCAACTCGTCGAGTGATGCGTCGTAGATCACGGAAAGAATTTAGCGGAGCACTTCGCCGAAACAAGCGGGGAAGCGGAACTCAACGTCAGTTCAGGGATGAAACTTCGTAGCCGCCGACGTGAGGAGGCGGATTTGAGACTATCAGCCGAAATCCGTCTCCTCACGTCGGCGGCTACGATCATTCAACCACCAAAATGGTGGAAACCACCAAACGCGGAATTTTGATTTCCAAAGAAGCGCCCGTTTTATCCCGTTGAAGTTTGAACGGAATCAGACCCTGCGTCGCCGCCGAATCGGCGGTGAGAGCTTTCACCGAATGAACGGAAAAAAATGGGACGCGCACTTTCAATTGAACGTCAGATGCGGGAGTCACTTTGTCTTCAAATGACGAGACGCGTTGGACGTTCAGGTTGAGCAAATGCACCATTCGTTTTTTCGGCTGGTCTCGCACGGTGGCGCGAATGGTCGCCCAGCCTCGCACTTCGACGGAGGGTTTTTCGACCATCTTTTGCAACTCCGCCAACCAATTCTCTTTTTCCGTCCAAACGATTTCGCCTCCACGACGCTGAAAAGTTTCAAGCAGCTTGATTTCAGGCGCGAGCAAAACGGCAGGAGATTCTATCAGCAGGACAGATGGTGATTTCACTTTCAATTTCTCGGAAAAATCTTCCTCGCAGAAAACTTCAAATTGCACATTGGCGCGACTGAGAGCGCGGGCGATTTTCAACGGCTGGCAATCGGCGGTTTCCAAATAACGACGGAACGGCAGAAACAAAAGCGCGTCGGAGCGTTGCTCCGTGTCATTCAGCAGAGTCGCATTTCGGCGGAGCAAATCTGCCTGCGGTCGAACGGCAGAAATCATTCGCGTCCGCTGGTTTGCCGGCCACGTTGGCCAAGAAAGATACGAAGCGTTGTGCGCAGCGGCTTCGGCGATCGCGAGCCGCATCAAGTTTGGCGGCGTGTGATAATCGCCGTCGGCAATTGTCACCGCGACCAGCGGCTTGCCGTGCGAGATCGCTTGCAGGAGTTCATAGACCGGTCCGTATTCGATAAGATTTCCGTCGGCCAAAACGCGCGGTTGTTGTGACATGTCTTCGACCACGACCAAATCCTCCGCTTGGCTCATTTCAAAAATGTTGTAGCCATAAGTGCGACATTGCGAAAAAAACACCTCGGGTGAATTCAAACTATTGTTGCAGGTGATCAGTGCGCCGGGCTTGATCGTCCTCGCATAACTTCGGATCTCCGCGAGAAAATCCGCCGCAATCCTGCAGCGAAACCGCATGAAATCTGTCGGCCGACTCGCGGCGAGATCACGCAGAAACTTTAGAGAATTCTGCGACGGCGCGGCAATTTTCTCCCCGCTTTTTACGAGGAACAAGGCAAACTCCGTCATGCAATATTGGCAGTAACATCCCTGCGGGTGAACGGTCGGGTTATCGAAAAAAATTCCGTCGTGACCCGCTTCGAGTTGTTGGCGGACAATAAATTTTTCGTAAGTGCGCCAGTCCGGATTGTTCATGCAGGCCGGTTGATAATCACCGCCGTACCAGGAGGCCAGAACTTTGCCTTCGCGGTCCTGCTGCAGCCATTTTTGCGGAGGCGCGGAGAATTGCGCGCAAAATTTTTCCGGCCAATTGCGCGCAAAATTTTCCAGCTTCACGATCGAAGTGGCGCAGACATATCCAAGGGCGAGGCGCAATCCGTTTTTTTTCGCTTCACTCAAATAAGCAGAGGTCGCGTCATGAGTTTTCTCGGCCTCGCTGGGTGTGGGCCAACCTTGATAGCCCAAGGCGCCGAAGCCGGTGCTGTAAATAATCGTCGAACCACTCATCACTGCGGCGCGCGCTTGCTCAGCGATATCGCCGAGGTGATCGAAAGCGTGGCCCGCGATTCCCACTCGCAAATCGTTGTGCTCCACGCCGGCTGCGGCAAAGCTGGCGAGGGCGGAAAACGCCAGAGCGAATGGGAGAAATTGTTTCTGCATAACTTTTGATCTCCTACCAATAAAGGTCGGCGATTTTTTGAGGGACATCTGAAATTTTTGCATCACGACGATTGGTCAGAATAATCACGGTCAAATTCTTTTCAGGAAACCGTTCCATCCTCGTCGAGAATCCGCAGGTGCTTCCATAATGCCAAATTTTTTTCGCGTCGCGATATTTTCCAATGTACCAACCAAATCCGTAACCGCTCCCTGGTGAATCCGAGTTTGTGGAATGCGTCGCGAATGCCTGCTCAAGCATTTTTCGGCTGACCAGTTTTTCCGTGGAGAGAGCCTGATCCCACTGGAAAAGATCCGCGACGGAAGAATAAATTCCGCCATCACCCAGAACGGCGCTGGTCAGACTTTGATCGCTGAACTCAAAACCATTTTCAGTTTTCGCGTAGCCAAAGGCGCGATTGGGCACGGAGGAAATTCCCGGCTCATAGGCGAGCGAGTTCGTCATGCCGAGCGGTTGAAAAATATTTTCCCGCAAGAACGTGGCGAACTTTTGCCCCGACGCCGCTTCGACAATCAGCGCGAGAAAGGAGTATCCAGTATTGCTGTAATCAAACTTTTCACCGGGAGAAAATTTCAAGTGGTCCTGCTTCAACAGGAGCAACAACACATCGCGGTCACTCACTGGAATCGTCGTGCCCGCAGGAATGACTTGCTCGTAATCCACGAGTCCTGACGTATGCGTGAGCAAGTGGCGGATGCTGATTTGTTTTCCGTAATCTGGAAATTCCGGGAAAAATCTCGTGATGTGATCTTCGAGCGAGAGGCTCCGGCGCTCCGCCAAAATTAAAATGGCCGTGGCGGTAAATTGTTTTGTCAGCGAGGCAAGCCGAAAATTGGTGTTGGTCGAACAAAGAATTTTCTTCTCCAGATTGGCCAACCCGTAACCTTTGGCGAAAACTGGTTTGCCGTTCTTGATCACGGTAAGGCTGGCGCCGGGGGAGCCGGGGCGGTCAAATTCTTTAAATAGATCATCGATCGCCTCCTCCTGGTTCATGGCGGAGCCAATGAACGAAAACAAAATAAAAAAAGCAAACAACAACCGTGAGTTCATTGGTGTAGGTGGAGCAAAGTTGTTTTCGGAGTTCGGAGTGGGCGGACAGAATTTCGCCGGCGGTCGTCGCACGCTCTAAGGAATATCGACAGAACGAGCGATAGAACTTTTAACCCGGCGGCCAGCTAAAATTTCGTCCACCCAGAATGTGCAAATGCAGATGCGGGACTGATTCTCCAGCGTCAGGGCCGTTATTAATGACGAGACGGTAACCGTTTTTTTCCAATCCTTCTTTTGCCGCGATTTCCGCCGCCTTCAAAAGCAAATGGCCCAGAACTTTGTGATCCTCCGGCGATGCGTCGGCGATGCGCGGAATCGCTTTCTTTGGCAGAATCAAAATGTGGACGGGCGCGACCGGCTTGATGTCGCGCAACGCCAGCACGAGGTCATCTTCGTAAACGATGTCGCCAGGAATTTGTCGCGCGATGATTTTTTCAAATAAAGTCATGGGCCGCTTGATTCACGATTCAACGATTCACGATTCAACGGTTACGGAATTTCCGCTTCACAACACCACGAGCGCACAGGTTTCTCTTTTGGAGTGGTGCGATGGTAGAAATTCCGCGCTCAAACAAGTGCGAAGATATTCCACAATTTGATCGCTGAGTATTTGGCAGCGTCCGCTCCAACGTTGCGCGCCGATGATTTGCTTGACGCAGCCGCGCAACCCTTTGAATCGGACGACCTGCGGCTTTTCGTTGATGTTGCGGCGCATCTCGTCGCGAAGATTTGGAAAGAAAAATAATTCAAAACCTTTGCCAGCCGAGGACGCCACTTCGCGCAAATCGGATTCCACGATGTGAAATTCCTCCGTGTCGCCATCGGTTTGGATGTTGAGGCCAAAGCCGCGCAGCACCCGTTCGAGCGCCAGAGAAAATTCTCCCACGGAAACGGAGTGGCATCCCAGTTCAATTTTAAAATAGTGGAGGATGGCGGCGGAAGCGTTGCGAATCAAATCTGGATCGACCAGCGAAATGGCGTCCCCCATCAGTTCGATGGCAACCAGTTCCACCGCGCAAGGGATATTTTCCCCTGCCGCGGTTTTGAAAATAAGGTAATCGGGATTGAGTTGAATCATGTTTCTTCCTCTAAATTTTTTACGGCTTGCACGAATTCGGTCGCTTCCTGGAAGCGGCGATAAACGCTGGCGAAACGCACATAGGCCACTTCATCCAGCTCCCGCAACCCTTCCATGACGCGCTCGCCAATCGCCTTGCCCGGAACTTCGCTGTCGAACTTATCCGTTATTTCATCGACGATTTTCTCGACGAGGTCCTCAATGGCTTTCGGACTGATGGGGCGCTTTTGACATGCTTTGCGGATGCCGGATAAAAGTTTTTCTTTGGAAAATTGTTCGCGCCGTCCATCGCGTTTGACGACGACCAAACCTTCATGCTCAATTTCTTCGTAAGTTGTGAAACGATGTTCGCATTTTAAACACTCGCGCCGCCGACGAATCGTCGAGCCTTTTTTGGAGGTTCGAGAATCGATGACTTTGTCATCCTGATTTCCGCATTTCGGACAGCGCATAAATTTCGCCGCATACTGCTAAAGGTGTCGCGACGGTAGGTAGCATACTAAATATTGGGGCGTCAAAGAAATTCTTGGGAATAACCACTGCCGCCTGGATTTGCGATAAACGGCTCGTGAAAATTTGGAGTTCAAGCTCCCTCGTCTGGAAAAGTTTAAATTGGGACGATGTTTTTTCAGGCCATGGCACGCGCGATGGAGTTCCACCAAAGGTCATGGAGTTCAGCGATCGGCCACGAAAATTCTTTGTCAGAAGTTTTAATTTTCAAATCAACTCCGCCAACGATTCCAATTCTGGTGGCCGAAACTCCCAAAATTTTTGCCCGCTCTAAAACTTTGACCGCATCCAGCGGCGCGACAGATACAACGACGCGACTCTGCGTTTCACCAAAGAGCAGAGCGTCGAGGCGCAAAGGGCCGCCGACATTCTGTCGGTAATTCTGGTCGCCAATATCTTTCGCGGAAGAAGCATCTGCCGAGAGTTCGGCAGCGCTTGGTGGAACAACCGCGCTCAAATCAATTTGCGCACCGATGAGGCGCGGCGTATGGCGCGCGATTTGTTGTGAGATGCAACTTTCCGCCAAGGCGACGGCCAGACCGCCTTCGCTGCAATCATGCGCGCTTTTAACAATGCCGGAAAAAATAAAACCGAGCAGCGTCGTGTGGAGAATTTTCTCCATTTCCAAATCGCAACGCGGCGGAGTGCCAGTTTTCAGGCCGAGAATTTTTTGCAAATACGCCGAGCCGCCCAAGCCGAGCAACGGATCTTGTTGATCCACGATTTCTCCGAGCAAAATAATTACGTCACCTTCCGCCTTGAACCACTGGGTCGTGATGTGTTCCGGTTTTTCGATCGAGCCGACCATCGCGACGGTCGGCGTCGGGTCAATCGGTCCGCTCGGATTTTGATTGTAGAGACTGACGTTGCCGCCAGTGACGGGCGCGTTGAATGCGCGGCAGGCTTCGGCCAGGCCGCGAACGGATTCTTTAAGTTGCCAGAAAATTTCCGGGTTGTGCGGATTTCCAAAATTTAGGTTGTCGGTTGAACCAAGTGGAGTCGCGCCAGAACAAGCGAGATTTCGGGCGGCTTCCGCCACGACAGTTTTTGCGCCTTCGTACGGATCGAGATAAACGTAAGCGGCGTTGCAATCAACGGTCATCGCCACGTACTTCTCCGGAAACGTGGAGTGCGGCGAGTTCTCGCCGCTTTTTGACTGCGCGAGTTCTCGCGCAGTCGCGGGCGACAAGTCGCCCGCGGAAGAAAGCGGTGACAAGTTACCGCACTGCAAAGAACTCATCGGCAGCGAATCTTCCTTGATGCGAATGACCGCCGCATCCGAGCCGGGACAAACCACCGAGCCATCGCGCACCATGTGATCGTATTGGCGATAGACCCAATTCTTGGAAGCAATGTTCGCCGACGCCAGCAGAGTTTTCAAATCGGCGATCGGCGATTGGCAATCGGCAATTTGAGCCAAAGTAAATTCACGAACGGCTTTCAAATATTCCGGCTCTTTTGCGTCGCGAAAATAAACCGGCGCTTCATCGGCCAATTTTTTCGCTGGAATATCGACAACAATTTCGCCGCGATTTTTGACGACCATTTTTCCGGTGTCGGTCACGAAACCAATTTCCGCCCACGGCAAATCCCATTTGTCGAAGATGCGTTGCACTTCCGCTTCGCGACCGCGTTTGACGATGATGAGCATCCGTTCCTGCGATTCGCTCAACATAATTTCGTAAGGCGTCATGTGCGGGGCGCGTTGCGGAACTTTGCTCAACTCGATCTCAATTCCGGTTCCCGCGCGCGCGGCGGTTTCGCACGTCGAACAAGTCAAACCAGCCGCGCCCATGTCTTGAATTCCCGCGACGCAATCGGTCGCCAGAAGTTCCAGGCACGCTTCGCAGACCAATTTTTCCATGAACGGATCTCCGACTTGCACAGCGCCGCGTTGTCCTTGGGCTGATTCGTCCGTTAAATCCTGGGAGGCAAAGGCCGCGCCCGCGAGCCCATCGCGACCTGTGGCCGGGCCAACATAGAAAACTGGATTGCCAATTCCTTTCGCCGCGCCGCGGGCAATTTGTTCGTGCCGCAAAACGCCGAGACAAAACACATTGACGAGTGGATTGCCCTCGTAGGATTCGTCGAAATAAATTTCGCCGCCCACGGTTGGAATGCCGAAACAATTTCCGTAATGCGCAATGCCGCTGACGACGCTGGCGAAGAGGCGGCGGTTGTTAAGAATTTCGTTGGAGACTGGGGCGAGTGGGAAAGTGGGAAAGTGAGAAAGTGAGGCTTCAGAATTTGTCGCCTCTGCCCCACTTTCCCACTTTCCCACTTTCCCACCCACTTCTCCATTTCCCGCAATCGGCCCGAAGCGCAAAGAATTCAGCGCGCAAACCGGACGCGCGCCCATCGTAAAAATATCACGAATGATTCCGCCCACCCCTGTGGCTGCGCCTTGAAACGGCTCGACCGCGCTCGGATGATTATGGGATTCAATTTTAAAGGCGATGGCCAGTCCGTCGCCGATGTCGATGATGCCGGCGTTTTCTTCGCCCGCGCCGACAAGAATTTTTGCAGACTTGGTCGGAAATGTTTTCAGCAGCGGCTTCGTATTTTTGTAAGAACAATGCTCGCTCCACATCACCGAAAAAATTCCCAGTTCCGTGTAATTCGGGTCGCGCCCCAGAATTTCCTTGGCGCGGGCATATTCGTCGGGCGTGAGGTTGTGTTTGGCAACCAAGTCTAGAGTGATGGCGGGTTCGGTCATTTCAAAGATGAAGTCCTAGATTCCTAAGTTCCTAGTTTTGAAATCACATAAGAATCTTCCGTGTTTTAGGCTGTTTTGAGTCATATTGAGGCATCTTGAGGCATATTGAGTCACATAAGAATCACATAAGAATCATCCCCAAAACGGAATGTATTTGGCGTGCTTCCTTGACGCACTGTCGGGGTCATGCCGCTTAATCAGACCGGCCTCAATTGTATCGGAAATCACCCGCGAAGCGATGGAGTAGTTTTCATCGGTGATGGAAAATCGTTTTCGCAGCGACGTGTTCGTCATCTGACGGTTTGAAACAGATTCTAAACAGGCGTGTTGGTAACACGCTCGCACTTTGTCCTTCGCATCCATTGCTGAAAGTTTGCGCTGGGCAAATAACACAACTCGCGTGTGCGTTTCATCAATCCGAAAATCAGGTGCTGGCAATTGATAGGACTCAATTTGAAAAATCACCTTGTCAATTCCGCTGCCACGCTCTTCGCAGATGTGCAGCCGCCGCATCAAATCTGCAAGGCCTTCATTGCGCGAACGGGGCGAATGGTCAATGAAACGAAGCGTATCAATGAGCGGTAATCCCGGATTGCTTATTTCGAGCCTGTCGCCAAAAATTTCCACCATCGGGCCAGCGCCGGTGATGGAGAAGTCCTGATGAATCAGAGCGTTAGGTATCAGTTCTCGAATGGCGAGTTCAGGAAACATTGGGACTTCTTTTCGCAGTGCCTTTTCAATGATTTCGTTGCGTGGCAACTGATCGTTGACGTATCTAACAAGACCCTCGAAGCCTGCGGCATAACCTCTAGCTCCCACCATTTCCTTTACCGTCTCGACCCGATTCGTGCCTTTGTATTGGACGACACGAATTGCTTTGCGCGCCAGCCCCTCGAAGTCCCTCAAATGCTTTGCAAAAAGGATAGCGCCAAGATTGGTTATTTCGTAGTGATTGCTCCCACGCTCGACAATGAGTTGGTCCACTATCAATCGTTCAAGGATGCCTTGTTTGTTTGCCGGCAAGTTAAGCCCGACCAATTCAAAAAATTTCGGATATTCCAAAAGTGCCAACACATCGTCACCCGATACTCCGCGTTTAGCCAAGCCCTTCTCAAACGGGGTGCGAGAAAGCTGCCGCCACAATGCGCGCTCTTTTTCTGGAAAGTCTTTGAGTTTTTTCTTGTAACTACCGACGCGGATAAATTCTGTGTCCATGAACCGAACCGGTGTATGACTGGCCGGCTGAATTTCAAAAAGAACAATTGCCTGGCTGTTGCACTCAAATTCATGGATGGCAAAATGAACTCGCGGCGTCAGATGGAGAGTTAGCCAGCTTTCCAATTCCTGCCCGCTGACTTTACGCTGTCGCGGTTGGAAGTTTGTTCCGACAACGTGATGGGTCAGATTCTGGATGCCCCAAACAAGATAACTCGCATCTTTTCCAAGAAGCGCTGCGGAGTTTGAAAGGGCAGATACGTATTCGCCGACTTCCTCTGGATCAGCATCATTATGTTTGAATTCCACCCATTCCGTTTCATGCGGCAAAGCACGAAGCGAAGGCAGCAGTAGGTTGAGTTCCTCGGGCGACATTTCTAAAAACTTATGCAGCTTGCGCTTTCGGCACGTTTCGCCTTTCCAACCAGCCAATCAAACTTTCAAAAATAAATTTTCCATCAGCGCAACCGAGAATGGATTCACTGGCGCGTTCGGGATGCGGCATGAGTCCGGCGACGTTGCGGGCTTCGTTGCAAATTCCGGCGATGTTCAGCACCGAACCATTCGGATTGGATTGTTCAGTTGCTTCGCCTTTTTCATTCACATATTGCCAGAGAATTTGTTTGTTCGCTTGCAAATTTTCCAATGTGCTTTCATCGGCGAAATAGCAGCCTTCGCCGTGGGCAATGGGAACGCGCAAAAGTTTTTCCGCCGGGATTTTGTTCGTGAACGGAGAGTCGTTCGCGAGCGTTTTCAAAAAAATATTTTCACAGCGGAATCGCAGGGAGCGATTGCGAATGAGCGCGCCAGGCAAAAGCCCCGCCTCGCAAAGAATTTGAAATCCGTTGCAAATGCCCAGGACAGGCGCGCCATTGGCCGCAAACTCCTGGACGGCTGGCATGATGGGACTGAATCGAGCAATCGCTCCGGTGCGGAGATAATCGCCATAGCTGAAACCGCCCGGAATAACCACCGCATCGGAATCGCCGAGTGAAGTTTTTTTATGCCAGACGAGTAGCGCGGATTGGCCGAGCACATTTTTCAAAACGTGGACGACGTCTTGATCGCAATTGGATCCGGGAAACTGGAGAACGGCAAAATTCATCGGGATTTTGGATTTACAATTTCGGATTTACAGGCCGACCGGAAGTTTTTGCGGATTTAAATTCGGCGCGTCAATCGTAAATCACAGATCGTAAATTTCGCAGAGTTATTCCATCTCAACCTTGTAATCTTCAATCACCGGGTTGCTCAACATTTTATGACACGCTTCGTCGATTTTTTTTCGCCAGACTTCCTGATCGTCGCCGGGCAATTCGATCTCCAAATATTTTCCAACATGCACGGCGCCCACTTTGAGTCCCATGTGCTCCAGGGCGCCCTGCACGGTCTTTCCCTGCGGATCAAGCACGGCTTTTTTCGGCGTGATAATAATTTTTGCTTTCATGAAATGGGCGGACAACTAATGCGTCGCGCGCCGGTGGAAAAACTTTTCCACGGTGAAACTTTTACGTCCGGGGCGCGCTTGCAACAAGCATGAATCATTTGGCGGGTTACTGCGGGAACAAAAACTTCTGTTGCCGGAAGCGGACGAGGATTACGTCGCGCTGTCCCCCAACCAGAAAATTGGACAAACCAAACAATCTTGCTCGAGCAATTTTTGATTCCTACTATCCGAGGATGCGTTTCTTATTTTTCCTCCTGGCAAATTTGGTTGCTCTTTTTTCTTCAACGCTGCTTTTTGCTTCGTCCACCCTGCCATTGAATTGGGGCGAGCGGATCGATCTGGCGCAAGCGATTTTTCGTGGAACGGTTTTGGAGAAAACTTCCTTCCGCAATCCGGCGGACCATGGAATTTATACCAAAACAATTTTTCGCGTGGACGAAGGGTTGAAAGGAATTTTCCCAAAGAACATTCAACTGATTCATCGCGGCGGGGTCGTGGACAGCGAGGGAGAAATGGATGGCTTGTCGCCGCAGTTCAAGGTCGGGGAAGAGCGTTTGGTTTTTCTGGATGCGCGCGGCGACGGAACTCTCATGGCCTACGATGGGCGTCCGAGCGCGATCTTATTGCACCGTCAACAGAAGGGCGTTGTCGCGAATTTTACTCCCGTGGAAAATTCGTTGCTCGACGAAATTCGCCAGCGCGTTCCCCAACCTTCTGCACAAGGAATCAACACAACCGGCCAGGCCGCCAACGCGAGTTCCTCCAACGCACCGCTCCCATCGGTCGTCGGCGGACTCATCGACAATGGCAGCGGAATTTCCAGCCGTTTTACCACGGCGGATCGCGGAGAAAAAATTGGTTACATCGTGGATGCCCAGACTTTGCCCGCTGGAATTACGTTGTCGCAAGCACTGGGCGCGGTGAGCAACGCGCTCAACGCCTGGAGCCAGGTGAGTTCGGCGAAATTTGTTTTTGAAGGTTTGCAAAACTTCGGAACGAGCGCGGCGAATGTGTTGATCAACGACGGAAAAATCCGCATTCAATTGCACGATCTGTATGGATACATCACCAACGTGAATGTTCTGGGAATCGGCGGAAGAAATTATTCGGTTCCCGGTGGCCTCGGCAGCGCGGGCGGGTTTGGAGGCAATATCGCCGGCCAGGAATTTTTCTTAAGCAGCCGCGGCTATTTGATGCTCAAACATACGAATGTCTCCATGCAAACGCTTTCATTTTTCGAAGAAGTTTTGTGCCATGAACTCGGTCACGTCTTGAGCCTGGATCACAGCAGTGAAAATCCGAGCGAACCCGACACAACTCTGAATAACGCGATGATGTACTTTCAAGTGCATGGCGGCGGGCGCGGCGCGACTTTGGGCGCGTATGATCCACCGAAAATTCAATTGGTCCATCCCTTCAACACGCCGCCCTACGGCTACAGCCGAGTGATGGATATTGTCACTTCTTCGCCGTCCCAACCCAATGTTCCCGGAATCAATGAAGTGACTTTGCGCGGATACGATTTGCAGAACAATGCGCTGACATTGGCCGTAACCAACCAGACCGCAAGCAACGGCGCATTTTCTCTGGCGGGTCAGATTTTGAAATATAGTGCCGCCGGTTTTTACGGCGCCGCTCGATTCGACCCGGCGGGCACAAGCGCTTATGATCGAGCTTATGCGAGATTTTTCGACGGCACGAACTGGTCTCCTTTTATTCAGGTCAAAGTGATTTCATTTTTAGACGATAGCCGACCGACTGCGGCCAACGGCGGCAGCGACGGCCTGCCCGATTCCTGGATGATGCAGTACTTCACAAATATCGATCCCAATGTGGGAACAAAACACCATGCCAGCGACGATTTTGACGGAGATAAAATTTCCAACTTGAACGAATTTATTTCCGGAACAAATCCCACCAACGCCGCCTCTGTTTTGAAAATCACCAGCTTCTCCACGTCCAATCTCCAGTTCCTGGCCAAGCCTTATGAAGTTTACGAAATTCAAACCTCACCAGATTTTTCTTCGTGGACTCTGGCGACAAATCCCGTCACGCCCATCGTCACCAATGCGAGCTACAGCGGCTTCGCGACACCGGGAGCGGCGCGGCAATTTTTTCGCGTATTGAAAACTCCATAAAAAATAATCGTTGTTCCCGCCGCGCATCAATTGACCGTGCCAAGCGCGAAATCCGCCGCGCCCAAGTTGACATTTTGCGAGCGCGGCTGTGTCGTCCCAACCAACCGCGGCGCGATGAACTGTTGTGCCGGCGCAATGGGCGAAAGGACTGAACTCTGCCGAACACGCGGTGGTGTTGGGGTGGTGTATTGAACTAAAAAACTAACGAGAGGTTTTCCGCGCCCCGAGTAGCCGCGTTAGATCTCGCGCGCCGTGGGCGATGGCCAGCACATAAACTGTGTCTTGATGCAATTGAAAATAAACGCTGTGCTGAAAACCACGCATTCTCACCCGGCGGATGTCGTCGAATCGCCGGGAAAAGTGCAACGGTCGAATTGCCGCTGCGCGCATCGCATCTCGTGCGGAGTCGATAAATCGCAGAGCAACTTCCGGCTCGCGTTGATGATACCAGAGCGCGCCTTCTTCCAAATCACAATCAACAAGCGGATGTTTTTCGAGGGCGTGCATGAGCGAGTTTTCGTTTCAACCGCTCGAACATTTCATCGGTCACTGGTTGGGCGAGGCCAGGGTTGGCGATAAGTTCATCACGGCGGCGGCGGATTTCCATTTTCTGATCTGCTGTCAAATCCTCACCGGTCTCTCCGCCGAGCGATGCACCATCACGATATTGTTCGAACCATTGACCGAAACTGTCGAGTTGGCGCGGGGTAAGATGCTTCACCTGTTTCTCGAGTTCTTTCACGCTCATGTTGAATTTTACGTTTTGTGCTCAAGTTTGCGAACAAAAAAAATATCAGGCCAGAAACATTGAGGATATCTTCGCGCGACTCTCGTTTTATCCCAACGGTAGTTACATCAAGTTTTCTTCGGCTTCTCGTAGGAAACGTTGAGGTCGAGTTTGCCCGGCCATTTTTCTGGAACCGGTTTTCCCAGCGCCCAATGAATCGCGTTAACGACCAGGCGTTGAAAAGACTCGACTTGAAAATCTTCGGGATGCCCGAGCGAAGTGTAAAAAGCGCGTCCGCCTTTCTCGGTGTGATAAGTCCAAGCCACAGGATTCTCGATGGCGGGATGTTCCGGTCCCACCGATTTCCCCATGAGCAATTGCGTCGCGCCACGTGGCGGATAATTGGGCAATACGTGATACAGCCAGGAGCGGACATGAAAATTTTGCTCCACTCCAGTCAGAATCGGATTTTTCGCCGCCGCAGGAATGATTGAAACATCCGTGCTGGAAGTGTGGCCGTAATGAGTGTGACCGGACGCGCCCCAGCCCGGCGGCGTGCCGAACGCAAATTCGCCGAATGCATTCCATCGCTCCAATTCATCGCCCTTGGGATAATGAAACGAATGCGATGTCGTGCGGAACCCCACCACCGGTTTGCCGCTATCCAAATATTTTTGAATGAGCGCGACCTGCTCTTTGGGCAGGAGACGCCAGCGCAAAAAGAAAACGGCCAGATCGGCTTTCTCCAACGCTTCCAATCCGGGAATATTTTTTTCGTAACTCTCATCACGATCGCCTTTTTCATTCGTCGCCAGAAGGACAGTCGTCTTCAGTCCGAATTTTTTCTCCAACTCTTTGGCCAGCGCCGGCATCGTTCGCTCGGAGCCGTATTCGTGGTCGCCTGTGACGAAGACGACACGCGGCGGGTTGGCGGCGCCCGTCTCCATCACGGTGAGAAAAAATAAAATGGCTCCGCCGAAGAGAAGGAAAAAAGTGTGTCGCATGGAGACGAGATTAAATTTCTTTTGGCGCGGTGTCGAACGGAGAATCAACCGATTGCACATTTTTGTTTCGCGAGAATAATAGGACGCATGGAGGTCAGGCATAAAAGCATTTCACCAATCCCTATTGTCACGGATCCAAAAAAATCGGCGCAGGTCGCCGGGCTGAGATATGTCTCCGACGAAATACCTGGAATTCGCCGCGAGAAAAATGGCAAAGGCTTTCGCTTCATCGGTCGCGGCGGGAAAACGATTTCAAATCCCGAACATCTTCGCCGCATCAAATCTTTGGCCATCCCACCGGCTTGGGCGGGCGTGTGGATTTGTCCGCTGACAAACGGCCATCTACAGGCGACGGGCCGTGATGACCGCGGGCGCAAGCAGTATCGGTATCATCGCCGTTGGCGCGCCGTGCGCGATGAAACCAAATTCAATCGCATGATTATTTTTGCGAAAGCGCTTCCGAAAATTCGGCGGCGCGTGGCCAGGGATTTAGCGCGGCGCGGATTGCCGCGCGAGAAAGTTTTGGCGACTATTGTGCGATTGCTCGAAGCCAGTCTCATCCGCGTCGGCAACGATGAATATGCGCGGGAGAATCATTCCTTCGGTTTAAGCACGATGCGGGATCAGCACGTGACGGTGAGAGGCTCGGCCATGCGATTTGAGTTTCGCGGCAAAGGCGGCAAACACCACTCGATTGCTGTTCAAAACAAGCGGCTCGCGAAAATTGTCAAGCGCTGCCAGGAGCTTCCCGGTCAGAAACTTTTTCAATGCATCCACCTCGATGGAAAACGGGAAGACGTGAAGTCAGAAGATGTAAACGAATATTTGCGCGAGATCAGCGGAGAAGATTTTACGGCGAAAGATTTTCGGACCTGGGCCGGAACGGTGCTGGCGCTGACCGCGTTGAAGGAATTGGAAACATTTGCGACGCAAACTCAGGCCAAAAAAAATTTGGCGCAAGCGATTGAATCGGTTGCGCAAAAGCTGGGCAACACTCCGGCGATTTGCAAAAAATGTTACGTGCATCCGGCGGTTTTTGCTTCGTATCTCGACGGCTCGATGTTGGACGGGGTGAAGCAGCGCATCGAGCCAGGGAAAACACCCGTGAGCAAGTTGCGCCCGGAGGAGGCTGTCGTCCTGAACTTGTTGCAACGTCGACTCGGGCAGGAGAAAGAGCCTTTGGAAAAAATTTTGAAGCGGAGTCTGGCGAAAATAAAAAAGAAATGAGCGAAATTTATTTCACTCGCGGATTTGTCTTCAGCGGTCGCAGACGCGCCGCTCCAGGAATTAGCTCCAGGCATCGCGCCGGTTGTTCTACTCTCCAGCCCCGGAAATGAAAAAACTTTCGCATATCGACTCGCGCGGTCAGGCCCGAATGGTCGATGTCTCGCCCAAGCCTGTTTCCCAGCGTGTAGCCGTGGCGCGCGGCCAAATCCTTTTACAAAAATCGACGGTTGCGCTGATCCAAAGAAACAAAATTGCCAAAGGAAATGTTTTGGCGACGGCGCGTATCGCCGGGATTTTGGCGGCAAAAAAAACGGGCGACTTGATTCCGCTTTGTCACCCGCTGCCGATCTCGCATTGCGAGATTAATTTTGAAATTCCCAAAAGCGCCGACCGCATTGTCATCACCGCTTCCGCAAAAATCATCGCGCAAACCGGCGTTGAGATGGAGGCGTTGATGGCGGTGAGCGTTGCGGCGTTGACGATTTATGACATGTGCAAAGCGGTGGACAAAAATATGCTGATCACAGACATAAAACTCATTTCCAAAACGAAAGTGGAGCCACAGAGTCACAGGGACACAGAGCGAAAGCAGATTTGATTTTCTTTTCTCTGTGCCTCTGGGCCTCTGTGGTTAAATATCCCTATGCAAATCCAAACGGGCATCATCACCATTTCTGATCGCGCCTCGAAAGGGCTTTACGATGATCTCGGCGGGCCGGCCTTGAAGAAGGCGGCGGAAAGTTACGGCTGGAAAGTTCTGGCGGAAATTTTGGTGCCCGATGAAATGCGGGAAATCCAACGCGCCATTCGCGGGCAGATCAATCAAGCTTGCCAACTTATTTTGACCACAGGCGGAACGGGCGTTGCCTTGCGCGATGTGACTCCGGAAGCCGTTCGCGAAATCGCATTTCGGGAATTGCCCGGCTTCGGCGAAATCATGCGAATCGAGTCGATGAAAATTACCCGGAATGCAATTCTCTCGCGCAATCTCGCCGTCGTCGTGGAAAAAAGTTTGGTGATTTGTCTTCCCGGAAAACCCAGCGGAGCGGTGGAATGTCTCGGCTTCGTTCAGGGCGCAATTCCGCATTGCATAGAAGTTTTGCAGGAGGTTCCGACCAGTTGTTAGTTCCGGAAAAATCCTCGGCCCAAATCGCGGCCAGAAAAATTCGCACCAAGACCGGGGAGCGTCTGGTTCCGGTCGGTGCGAAAACAATCCGCTCGATATTTAATGTTCGACGTTTGAAAATGCGAACCAACATCCCACTCTGAACATCGAACAACCAACGTCGAATCCAGAACGTCTTCGCACCCGCCGGAGGCAGATCCATCACTGACCAAGAAGTTCTTCTATTTTTTTGGAGATAGTTCCACCTTTCAGCAAAGATTCTCCCACCAGAATTGCTCCAGCCCCGCATCGTTCCAACCGTTCCACATCGGCGCGAGAACGGATTCCACTTTCGCCCACGAGAATTTTATTTTTCAAATCGATTTTCGCCGCCAGCCTTTCGGTCGTCGCCAGATCGACTTGAAACGTTTTCAGGTCGCGATTGTTCACGCCGATCAACGGCGGGTCGATTTTCAGCGCGCGAGCCAAATCGCTTTCATCATGAACTTCAACCAGAGCGGCCAAACCTGCTTCGACGGCGAGCGCGTGAAATTGTTTTAATTTTTCATCCGACAAAATGGCAACGATGAGGAGAATCGCGTCCGCGCCCCACTCGATGGACTCCAGGATCTGTCGCTCGTCGATGATGAAATCTTTTCGCAGGAGAGGAATTGAGACGGCAGCGCGGATTTGTTTGAGATAATCCAGCGAGCCGTGGAAAAACTTTTCGTCGGTGAGAACGGATAAACAACTTGCGCCAGCGACTTCGAATTCCCGAGCGATACGAACCGGATCAAAGTTCTCACAAATAATTCCAGCGGAGGGAGAGGCTTTCTTAACCTCGGCGATCAGCGCGATCGATCCTTGTTTGGAATCTTTCAACGCGGAGAAAAAATCGCGCCTCTCGTTCCGCTCGAGGATAGCGTCGCGCAAATCACCGGCAGCGATAAGGCGGGCGGGAAGTTTCGCCACTTCGATTTTTTTTTGCTGGAGGATTTCGTCGAGGATCTTCACGTTCCTTTTTTGGGCAGCGCGATTCGGTGCGCCGCGCTCTGGGGAACTTTCCCAAATTTCGCCACAGGGGGCGAGTGTTTTTCGAACATCGAACATCGAACCACCAACATCGAACATCGAATTAATAAATCGTTTCGCACCCGCCGGAGGCAGATGCTACCCGGCCACCGTGAAAATTATTCGCATTGAAACCATCCCGGTCAATGTTCCGATCAAACCGGAACTGGCCATTCGCAGCGGACGCGGCGGGTCGCACACCGTTTCGCCCTTTCTGCTGGTAAAAGTTTTTACGGACGCGGGAATCGTCGGACTGGGCGAGGCCTCCTGCACGCCGCGCTGGAGTGGCGAAGACCAGGTCACCGCCGCGCATTTCATCAATAATTATCTTGCGCCGATCCTGGTCGGCGAAAATCCAATTGAGATGGAAAGGCTGACGGCAAAATTTCGCACGGCGTTCGCTGGAAATTTTTTTACGAAAGCGGCGGTGGAAATGGCCTTGTGGGACATCGCGGGCAAAGCCGCGGGCAAACCCGTTTACGAATTGCTCGGCGGCAAAGTGCGGGAGGTGATTCCAACCAAGTGGTCGGTCTCCGGCGTCGAGCCGGCGCGAGCGGCGGAGATTGCGCGCTGGGCGGTGGAGCAAGGCTTTCGCTCAATGAAAGTGAAAGTGGGGATCGACCCCGACGGAGACGTTGCGCGGGTGCGAGCGGTTCGCGAAGCAATCGGGCCGGAAATCAAATTGGGTGTTGATGCCAATGGCGGCTGGTCGATGGAGAACGCGGTGAGCACGATTGAGCGGTTGAGCGAGTTTGATATTTATTTCGCCGAACAGCCGGTTTCCCCCGAGGACGTCGCGAGCATGGGGGACCTTCGCGCCCGAATTTCCATTCCGATCATCGCCGACGAAAGTCTCTACACTTTGCAGGACGCGAAGACTTTGGCGCGGTTGCAGGCGGCGGATATTTTTTCGATTTACGTGGGCAAGGCGGGCGGGATCGCCCCCGCGAAAAAAATTGCGGAGTTCGCCGAAAGCAAAAATTTGAAATGCACCGTCGGCAGCAATTTAGAATTGGGCGTGGGCAGCGCCGCGATGATTCATCTGGCGATGGCGAATCGCGGAATCGATGCGGAAAATTTTCCCTGCGATATCATTGGTCCATTTTTTTACGAACACGATTTGCTGACCGAGCGACTTCCGATTCTTGGTGGAGACGCGAGGGCCAGTTTGAAGCCAGGACTTGGCGTGGAGTTGGATGAAAAAAAAGTCGAGCAATATCGAGTTCGCTAAATATTTTTCACATGAACCCCGGCGACCTTAAACGAACCCTGTTGTCGAAACCGCAGATACCACGCAGATAAATCCAGATGGTGAATGCGAAATGAAGTCGTCGGTCGGATTTTTGCACACTAACTTTCTGTGGGCTGAGTTTCACGGTGCACCTGTTGTTCTCATTCGTATCCATTCGCGTTCATCTGTGGTTTGTGATTTACTTCTACTGCATCAACCACCAGCAAGGCGCAAAGTCAGACGCACCGTTCCAAGAACAACGAGTGTAAAGTCTGAGAAAAAAAGTGTTTTATGAAAAATCCATTCTGCATAAAAAGGGACTTCGGTTTCATGATCGTGCTGACGGGCGTCTGTGCGCCGCTCATCTGCCATGCGGGCGGCAAGGTGGCTGCATGGGGAGACAGCCATTACGGACAAACTTCCCTTCCCAACGGATTGGACAATGTGAAATCGATTGCCGCGGGCTGGCGACACAGTTTGGCTCTCAAGACTGACGGCACCGTCGTCGCCTGGGGATATAATGATGGCGGTGCGACGAATGTCCCGCCGGGTTTGAATAATGTTACGGCCATTTCGGCGCGCAGCAGTCAAAGCTTGGCCCTCAAGGCGGACGGAACCGTTGTTAGTTGGGGCGGCTCAACCACCGTGCCTCCCGTCTCAAGCCTCTCCAATATCGTTGCCATCGCGGCGGGCTGGTATCATTGGCTGGCGCTGAAATCAGACGGCACCATTGTCACGGCGGGCGTGGGCGCCGCGAGTTATACTCCGACGAACGTTCCACCAGGACTTTCCAATATTGTCGCCATTGCAGCGGGCATTGAATACAGCATCGTACTGAAGTCCGATGGAACGGTCGCGGCGTGGGGATGGAATATTTACGGCCAGACCAATGTTCCGTCCGACTTGTCAAATGTGGTGGCGATTACTGCTGGGTTTTACCACAGTCTGGCGCTCAAGGCTGACGGGACAGTTGTTACTTGGGGTTCGGTCGGAGCGCCGGAAGTTCCGCCGGGATTATCCAACGTCGTGGCGATTGCGGCCGGCGCTTATCACAGCATGGCGCTAAAAGCGGACGGCACGGTCGTTGCGTGGTGGGCAGGGCATAACGGGATTCCAGACTACGGCCAAACCGTTGTGCCGCCTGGACTGACGAACGTCAAAGCCATCGCGGCGGGCGAGGGTCACAGTCTCGCGCTGGTTTTCGATGGCCCCCCGGAAATCCTTCAACAACCGGCGAGCAGGGATATTCCGTATCGATCAAACATCCTCTTGTCCGTTAGAGCGCGTGGATTGGAGCCATTGGTTTATCGATGGTTTTTGAATGGCAATCCGGTGAACGACGCGGCGCGGATTTCCGGCGCGACCAGTGCTTCGTTGAGTATTTCCAACGCGCAGTTCGCGGACATCGGCGCTTACACCGTGGTGGTCAGCAACGCGTTTGGTTCCGTGACCAGTGCTGGCGCGGTTCTCACCGTCATCAGCCCTCCCTCCATCACGTCGCAATCGCCTGATCGCACGGTAGCGGCGGGAACGGATTTGACGTTCGCCGTATTCGCCGATGGCACACCGCCGCTCAACTTCCAATGGTTCTTCAATGGAACAAATCTTCCTGGTAAAACATCTAGTTCAATCACTCTCCTGAATGTTCAACCCGGTGATTCCGGCACTTATTTTCTGCGGGTGACTAATCCCTATGGCGACGTTCAAGCCGACCTCCATCTCACCGTAACCAATGCCGCGCCCTACTTCGTGCAGCAGCCCTATGTTCGCCAGTCTGATCAAAGTATCGTGACCAATCCCGTCGTTCCCATTGGTGGAAGCGTGACCCTCAATGTCGGCGCGAGAGGCTCCCTGCCGTTGAGTTATCAATGGAGGTTCAATGGCGCGGAAATTCCTGCCCGGACCAACGCGACACTGACTTTGTCCAACTTTCGATATGACCAGATCGGATTTTATTCGGTCACGGTTTCTAATTCGTTCGGCGAAACGAACAGCGCTAAAATATTTCTGAACGTGAGCCAGGTAGTGGCGTTCGGAGATCCATTCACGGGCAACACCAACTTCCCCTTTGGATTGAGTAACGTCGTCGCCATCGCGGCGGGCGGGTCGCATATCACGGCATTGAAATCGGATGGGACGGTCAAGGTGTGGCTGGCGAACGCGAACTATATTTTTGGTTCGGCTGCGGTCACGAATGTTCCTGCCGGTGCGACGAACATCATTGCGATTTCGGCCGGGCCGGATCACAACCTCGCGTTGCGTTCCAATGGAACCGTCATTGCGTGGGGAGGAAATGCTTCCGGGCAAACCAATGTGCCTGCGGGTTTATCCAATGTGGTGGCGATTGCAGCGGGTCCGGGTCGTGGATTCGCGATCAAGAGCGATGGTTCGGTGGCCGGATGGGGAACGTATGGAATAGTTCCCTCAAATTTATCGAACGTGGTTGCCATCACCGCGACAACTTCCGCAAATGGCGCGAGCTTTGCGCTCAAACGAGACGGCACCGTTGTGACATGGGCGACTTTTCTCACGTTGACCAATGTGACGGGACTGTCAAATGCCATCGCGATTGCGGGCGGTTCTTCAGGCATTCTGGCGTTAAGACAAGATGGAACGATTTGGAACTCCACCGGCAGAATTCTGTTGTCCACCAATTTGTCCAACGTGATTGCCATCGCCGCCAACAATACTGTGGGACTGGTGTTGAAAAACGATGGCACTTTAGTTTCCTCAGGAGCCTTTGGTAAAACTCCTCTTCCGGTCTTGAGCAACGTCACGGCGATTGATGTGGGCGGTGTGCAAACAGATTTTGGCGTCGCGTTGATTGGCGATGGCGCGCCAGCCATCACGATTCAGCCTGTCAGTCAAATCGTGAAAAAGGGTGATGCGGTTCAACTTCATTCGCGCGCGGCGGGCATCCAGCCCATCGCCTATCAATGGCAATTGGACACTGTGAATATTCCCGGCGCGACGAATGGGTCTTTAATCATCACGAATTTTCAGGGGAAGGACACCGGCGCTTATCGGATGCTGGCGTCCAACGCGCTCGGCTCGGTTTTCAGCATGACGGCGCAAATCGCGATTCCGTTCAGCACGAATCTCCCGGCGGCGCTCAATGCGACCAATCTTATCTGGGATACTTTTTCCTGGCTGAACCCAGCGGGCGGGACGAGCAAAACGACGGGAGTGTGGTTCGCGCAAATCCGCCAGACCCATGATGGCGACGCGGCCGCGCAAAGCGGTGCGATTTCCAACAACCAACAATCCGTTTTGACCACGATGGTGAATGGTCCGGGAACATTGACTTTTTGGTGGAAAGTTTCTTCTGAGGCGGGCTACGATTTTCTTCGGTTGACGGTAGATAATCAAAATCCTTTTGCCGGTATATCAGGAGAAACGGAGTGGGAACAAAAAACCGTTTCGATCTCATCCGGCTCGCATGTCTTACACTGGACTTACGCCAAGGACGCCACCGTCAGCAGCGGCCGTGACGCGGGGTGGGTTGACGAAGTGAGCTTCTCGCCCACGATCATTCGCCATCCTTTCAATCAAACCGTTTCGCTCGGTGCAAATGTGACGATCCCGGCCTTTGCCGAGGGCGCTCCGCCGTTGAACTATCAATGGTTGAAAAATGGCACCAATCTAATCGGAGCGACGAATCAATATCTCACTTTGACGAGCGTCTCGAGGCGGGACTCCGCGACGTATGCGCTGAAAGTTTCCAATGCCGGAGGGAGCGTCACGAGCAGCAACGCCATTTTGAAAGTGCTCGTCCCGCAACAGTTGAATCCACTTCAGCATCTCGCGGATGGCAGCGTGTTTCTTCTTTCACGCGATGTTGATGGCGGAACACTTTTGCCCGAAGACCTCGCCGCGTTTGGAATCCAGGCCAGCACCGATCTCACCGATTGGATTGCGTTACCCATCGCGCCCGCCCTGACCAACGGGTCGCTGCTGTTCAACGACACGAACACGGTGAATTTTCCGAAACGCTTTTATCGAATCGTGGAGCACTGAGAGCGAACGGCGATTTCGTGATTCAACTTTTGTGGATGACTCGGGCGTGTTCGATCCCCATTGGACAAGTTCATGTTGAATATGCAACATAAACTTGTCTGCAAGATGCTGAAGCGTTCGCCGCGACATTCCACTTGCGAACGCTGAAAACGGACTCGCATACTTCGCGCTCTAAAATTTTATGAACAATCCAATTCGTATCGCGGTCACGGGTGCGGCGGGCGCCATTGGTTACTCACTTTTGTTCCGCATCGCGTCGGGTGAAGTTTTCGGGCCGGACCAACCTGTCATCATTCACCTTGTCGATATCGAGCAGGCGTTGGCCGTTTTGCAGGGAGTCGTGATGGAACTGGAAGATTGCGCGTCGCCGCTGTTGAAGGGTTTGGTCGCGACGGCAAATCTTGATGAAGGTTTTAAAGACGTGAATTGGGCGTTGCTCGTCGGCAGCGTGTCGCGCAAGCCGGGCATGGAGCGAAAAGATTTGTTGAAAATCAATGGCAACATTTTCGTCGGACAGGCCAAAGCGATTCAGAAAAACGCGGCGAAAAACATTCGGATTCTCGTCGTGGGAAATCCGTGCAACACGAATTGCCTCATCGCGATGAACAACGCGCCGGAGATTTCCCGCGATCGCTGGTTCGCCATGACGCGCCTCGACGAAAACCGCGCCAAAACTCAACTCGCAAGAAAAGCGGGGGTTGACATTTCAGCAGTCTCAAATTTGGCGGTTTGGGGAAATCACAGCCCAACGATGTTCCCGGATTTTTACAACGCGAAGATTGGCGGGAAGCCAGCGACCGAAGTAATCAAGGATGAGAATTGGTTGAAGAATGATTTTGTTACAACGGTGGCGCAACGCGGGACCTCGGTTTTGAAAGCGCGCGGCGCGGGCAGCGCAGCCAGTGCCGCCAACGCCGTGATTGACAGTGTGAAATCCATCGCGACGCCGACGAATGCTGGCGACTGGCACAGCGTGTGTGTTTGCTCCGATGGTAGTTACGGAATCGAACGAGATATTATTTGCTCGTTCCCAATTCGCAGCGATGGAGAGAAACTCGAAATTGTTCAAGGCTTGTCCATCAACGAATTCAGCCAATCAAAAATCGATGCGACGGTGAATGAGTTGAAAGAAGAAAAAGCGATGGCGACCGAGTTGGGTTTAATGAGCAAATAATTTCACTCCCAGCGATGGATCATCGAATCTCTCCCTGACAACGTCTTTATTTGCGTGGAGATCTCCTGCGAAAAACACCGCTCGTTTCAAGCGTCGGATATGCTATGATGTCCGTTCATTGAAATCATTTTTTATATTTCTGATAGGCTCGGTGCTTTCAGCTTCAGGCGCTCCACCGATTGGCTATTACGATTCTGCGATTGGCAAGAAAGGCCCGGAACTCCGAAGCGCGTTGCACGAAATTATCAACGATCACACCAACCTTCCTTACAGCAGCAGCGGAACAAACAATACCGAGGAGGCGTTAAAACGATTGGATGAAGACCCTGCCAATACGAACAGCGTCATCCTGCTTTACGAACAGCGTTCCGAGCCCAAGACAAACTTTGGCACGACCACAGGTTGGAACCGCGAACATCAATGGCCCGATTCATACGGCCTGGATGACATCCGCCCATCCTACACTGACTTGTTTAATCTGCGGGCTGAAGATGCCAACGTAAACAGCGCGCGCGGCAACAAGTTTTACGACATCAGCGATACCAACTCTCCGGGTTACAAAAAACCGGGTCATGCTGAAGCGCCGTTGACTTCGACGGATACCGATTCGTGGGAACCACCCGATCTAGTCAAGGGCGATATCGCGCGATCTCTTTTTTACATGGATGTCCGCTATGAGGGGGATAGAACGAATGAACAGGATTTGATCCTCAAAGACATTACAACGGGCGTGAGTAGCGCGACAAACTTAATGGGGCGATTGAGCACTTTGCTGCTTTGGAACGAACAAGATCCGATTGATGACGCCGAGCGATTGCGCAACGACCGGATTTTTCAAATGTATCAGCACAACCGGAATCCATTCATCGACCATCCCGAGTGGATTGAGCTTATCTTCAAGCCACCGATTAGAATCGCGCCAAATGGTTCATTCGTTCAGGTGTATTGGTCACTCGAATTTACCAATGCTGTTTTGAATGGGGCGGGAAATATCGCCGGTCCATGGAATGTCGCGAGCGGGCCAAAGTCAGTCATAGGAAATGAAATCTGTCAGACGGTCTCAGCGACAAATCAAATTCTTTTGTTCAAGCTAAAGCTGCATTGACCAGAGCGAAGCCAGCGTGAGAGAAGCACTGGTTAATTATTCCTTCGTGATCGTCTCATCAAGGTTCAACAGCACACGCGCCACCACCGTGTAAGCGGCTAGTTGAGTCGGCGTTGCTCCTTCCGGTAAATTTGGCTTCTCATTTTTTCCCGTCGCGATCTCCAAAGGATTGATCCAACCGTCGGCAATGCGTCTTTTCTGTTTCTGGATCAGTTTTAGAAGTTCAGTCGTTTCACGGCTGGTGGGTTTTCGAGCGAGCGTGCGCCGGAACGCGTATTCGATTTTCGCTGCATCAGTTTTGCCACCTTCTGCCACAATTTTTTGCGCAAGCGATTGCGCGCACTCCATCGCCACAATTTCGTTCAGCGTCGTCAGCGCTTGCAACGGCGTGTTGGAACGCATTCGGCGAATGCACGACGAATCTCCATTCGGCGCGTCGAACACTTGCAACATCGGATACGGTGTGGAGCGACGGCGAAAGGTGTAGAGCGCGCGGCGGTAACGGTCCGGGCCAGTCGCTTCCGTCCACGTGAATGGGCCGTAGCTCGCGGGCGGCTTGAAAAGAAATTCTGGCGCAGGCGAAAATACGCTCGGCCCGCCAACTTTGTCATTGAGCAATCCACTCGAAGCCAACGCGATGTCGCGCACGATTTCTCCTTCGACGCGAAATCTTGGCCCGCGCGCCAGCAATCGGTTGTATTGATCGCGCGCGAAGAGTTGCGGGGTCACTTTGGAGGATTGTTGGTAGGTCGCGGAACTGACGATCCGCCTATGAATTTTTTTCAAACTCCAACCCGAATCCATCAATTCGACGGCGAGCCAATCGAGTAACTCTGGATGCGACGGTTTTTCGGCGCGCATGCCAAAATCTTCCGGCGTATCCAACAGGCCGATGCCAAAATAAGTTTGCCAGACGCGATTGACCAAAGCGCGCGCGGTCGTCGGCGATTTTTTTTCGACGAGCCATTTCGCAAAAGTGAGCCGCGAATCATCTGAGTTTTTTGGGAGCGAGTGGAGAAAAGCCGGCGTGCCTGCTGCGACTTCGCTTGTCGGATTGAGCCAATCGCCGCGCTTCAACATTTTTGTCGCCCGCTTCTCGTCTCCAACGCCGCTGTTGTTTCGCGCGACCAACGCCAACGTCGCCGTTCCCTCCGGCCATTGTTTCCACAGCACTTCAATTTTTTCATTCGCCTCTTTCCCATCGGCGACGGTCGTTCGCCAATAACTGAACAGGGCGGCGACTTGCGCGGGAGAGCGTTTCTCAGAGGGAATTTCAAAAATTTCACGGACGGTTGCGGGCGATGGATCGGCCACCGCATTTGTTTCGCTCGTCACGCTCAAACGAAATCTGCCGAGGTTATGATTTTGATTGTCGTCGGAATTCCAGCCGCCGTGATTTTGTTGCAGCTTGAAAACGAGAGTCGTCCCGTTCGTGAACGCAATGGGTTTGTCCGGGAGGAAAACCGCTTTGCGCGCCTGGTTTCTCCGGCCTAGCCCGGCGTCGATCCCCCAAGCGGTTTCTCCTTTTCCGTCGATGGCGAAATCCACCGGCCCATAAATTCTTTTCTTGCCGGACTTGTCATCGAACTCGGCTTCCAACTCTTTTTCCGCGTTGGAAAAATCCGCCGTCGCTTTCACGAATTTTACTTCGACTTTGTTCGTGGGATTATTTGCGTCAATCGCTTCGACATTAAATTCCGTCAGTGCCGACATTCCTTTCAACGAACGCCCCGGCCCGTTGCACGGAAGATTTGGATCGGTGAATTGTTCGAGACGAAACGCTCCGATGCCCGGCAGATTATTTGTCCCGCGAAATTGCGCCGTCCATTTTGTCGGAGCGTAACTGGCCGCGCGAATCGAGCCGTCGGCGTATTGGTAAAAGCGTTCGCCGTTGTCCCCGATGTTCGTCACGACGACGACTTGCCACGCCGGTTGGTTCGTTTTCATCGCTGCTTCCCATTGCGCCATTTTTTCCTGCCAATCGGTCGAGCGATGTTTCAAATCATTTTCGATTTCAGAAATGCCGCGACGCAATTCATCAATCTTCATCAGGTCACTCGGCAAATAAGCGACGCGCGACGCTTCGTGATCGTTGTTCAGGAACGCGAACATTTTGTAATATTCCTCCTGCGTCAGCGGATCGAATTTGTGGTTATGACATTGCGCGCACTGAATCGTCAGGCCGAGCACGCCTTTGCCGATGGCTTCCATGCGATCAAACATCGCGTCCATGCGAAACTGTTCGGGATCGACGCCGCCTTCTTCGTTCAACATCGAATTGCGCAAAAATCCGGTGGCAACAATTTGTTCCTGCGTCGCGTTAGGAAGTTCGTCGCCGGCGATTTGTTCGATGACAAATTGGTCGTAGGGCAAATCTTTATTGAACGCGTTAATGACGTAATCACGGTACGGCCAAACCGCGCGCGATTTATCTTTTTCAAAACCGTCGGAGTCGGCGTAACGCGCGGCGTCGAGCCAGTTGCGGCCCCAGCGCTCGCCGTAATGCGGCGAGGCGAGCAAACGCTCGACTTGTTTTTGATACGCGTCTGGAGATTTGTCGGTGAGAAACGAATCCACTTCGGCAATCGTCGGCGGCAAGCCGATTAAATCGAGCGAGAGCCGGCGCAGCAAAGTGATTTTATCCGCCGACGGCGAAGGCAAAAGTTTTTCGCGTTCGAGTTTCTCAAGAATAAAATTGTCGATGGGGTTACGAACCCAATTTTTATTTTTGGTTCCGGGAATTTTTGGATAAACAGGAGATTTGAAAGCCCAGTGGTTTGTCGCATGGAGGTTTGTATCGGCAGCGTCGCTGATCTGCGACAAAATGATCGTGGCGAAACCAAAAATTGCGATGCGAACAAAACCTTTCATGGCACCACGAAGTTTACTCCGTTCCGACAAACTGTCGATACGATTGGCGCGCATCAGGGGTAAAGAATGTTTTGCGGGCCGAGGAAACGGAAGTATTTCACTGAGACGCGACCAATTGCCCAAACTCGCAATCGTAGATTTTTTTGCACTGCGCGCATTCGGCCAGGTGGATTTCCAGGTCTTTGCTCCAACTATAAATTTTTCCGCAGTTCGGGCAGGGGACGACGTAATTCCCTTTCCCGCGCAAAAACTTTTCCCGAGCCGCATCGGAAGGTGAAATCAAATCGCTCGATTCCAACGTCGCCAAAGTTTTTGGATCAATTTGCGCGAGCGCGGCAAGGCGGGAGGCTTGCGCGGTGATGACGTTTTCAAAAGTGTTTCGCACCAGCCGGGCGTTGCCGAAATTTTCCGAGCGCTCGTTGTGCAAAAAATAAAAATGATGGATCAGTCGCTCTTTCAAATCGGGCGCAATGACCAACCCATTTTTCCGGCACATCGATCCGAAGATTTGGCAAAGCTGGAGCGGCGGGTAATCGGGAAACTCGATGAAGCGCGTGAAGCGCGAGTGCAATCCCGGATTGGACCCGATAAATTTTTCCATCAAATCGGGATAGCCCGCGACGATCACGATGAGCCGATCACGATTGTCCTCCATCCGTTTCAACAACGTCTCGATGGCTTCAGGGCCGAAATCTTTTTCGCCTTTATCCAGACTGTAGGCTTCGTCGATGAACAAAATTCCGTCGAGCGCGGAATCAATCACCGCGTTGGTTTTCACTGCGGTTTGTCCGACGTATTCCGCCACGAGCGCCGAGCGATCACACTCGACCACGTGCCCCTTTTTCAAGACGCCGAGCAATTTGAAAATCCGCCCCATCAATCGCGCCACGGTGGTTTTGCCTGTGCCGGGATTGCCGGTGTAAACGGAGTGATAACTCGTCGGGATTTTTCTTAAACCTTGCGTGAAACGAAGCTGTTGAATTTTCGCGAAGTTCGCGGTCTGCCGGACTTTTTCTTTGACCTCGTTGATGCCGATGAGTTCCTCCAACTCCCCTAAAACTTCCTCCAGATTTTCCTGCGCGTGGGAAGAATCATTGGCCCCGGCGTATTCATCCACGATCGTCGCGATTTGCCGCAGCAAATATTGATTGAAGCGATTTTCCTTCGACGAGATGGTGGAATCCATTCGCGAAAACGCTCCGCAAATTTCCTCGGTTAGAAATTGGTAATAAAAAACCACGAGCGGTGGCAGTTCGAGTTTCGTGATGATGCGCACGATTTCCCGAAACGCCTGATCCAGTCCAACGCTCACCTGTTTGTCCACCACGTCATGAAGTTTTGAAAATTTTTCCTTCGCGTTGTCGATGTAGTCGGTGACGGCGTCCTTGATCTGCAAGCGACGGTCCGCTTTGTGATTCTGATTCAGCGCGAGGAGACGGTCGCGAAATGGCCGACGATAAATGCCGACGAATTCATTCGCCATATCGCTGGGGCGATTGCTGTAAAGACATGCCATCCAAAATTGGGCGGAGGCGTCAGCCAGCAAATCAAAATTGTTGCGCGGGAAAAATTCCGACCAAGCGCCTCCGACAATCTGGCGAAAGGAATCGAACAGCGCCTCCAGCAAATCCGTCGTGCCGGTCGCGGTCTTTTCGTAGGAAAGTTCCGGCGATGTCAAAATTTCCAAATAGTCCGACATCAATCGCGCGCTGAACAAAGCGCGGGCGAGTCGTGTGGCGGCATCCAGATCGCAGCCCGCGACTTCTGCGACCTCCGGAAGATTCACGGAAAGGAGTTTGAAAGCCTGAACGAATTGCGCATCGGAATTTAAAATTTTCGCGGCCTGCGCTTCGTCGAGCATCGCGCCGTTTTGAAAATGGCGGACGATTTCCGTCGTGCTCCGTTTATTGAACGTCAGGATCGAATCAATATCGAGCGGCTGGAGTTTTCGGATTTGCGCGTCGCCGATGATGGAAGCCAGGACGCCGCCGGACAAAAACGGATGAGTGGAAAAATCCTGAACCAAATTTTTCATCGCAGTCGGTTGGAAAAATTAGATCAGTAACGGCCGATCCATTTTGGTGGAGCAGAAGCGGCCACAATCCCCCAAACATGATACGGGCTATTTCTGAGCAACCAATTGAAGTTCGCGGTTGTAAGGAGCGTTACCATCCGCGCAAAGCTCGACGATTTTATCTGCAAGCTTGGAAGCCTGCTTGGCGAGCCGCGCCGATTCAAACGAGCCGGTTATCGGAATCCGATCCAGCACCTCGTCCAACTGTTTTTGCGTTTCTTGAAGCTCGGTCATGGATGCACCTTACACTTATTTTTTGGTTTTAGCAGATAATTTTTTCGAGACGCTGGCCAATTCATCTTTCGCCACTTTGTCCGCTTCCTTCTGGGCCAGAAGCGTCAGAATTTTTCCGCCACTCGAAAACAACTGGCCAAACCGCCCATTGCGCCCAGCCACGCGATTAAGAAAATGAACCCAACGATATTCATGGAATTGTCGGGCGCACTTTTTGCGGGATTACCAGATGCGGCAAGCTGAAAATGGCCGATTGGTTCGACGACGACTTTATCTCGCTTTCCCGCGCGCAGCACTTTGGCGCGAACAAATTTACGGTCAGTTCCGTTGCCCAGTTCGCCCTCGAGTCCGTGGCGCGGTAGCCAAGAAAAAATTGCCGCAGAGAAATATGCGGTTTTCTGAAAGGGAAAATGGTGCATCGGGAGGGACTCGAACCCCCAACCTTCTGATCCGAAGTCAGAAGCTCTATCCAATTGAGCTACCGATGCAAAACGGAGTTGACACTGTGGCGCAGAATTTAGCGCAGAAGGAATAAAAAGACACCAGAATTGCCAACGCAATTCTGGTGTCGGTGTGAAGAACCGATCCGATTATTTATTGACGTGACCGGAAACGAGCTTGGTCATTTCGAACATGCTGACGGTGCCCTTGCCGTTGAAAACAGCTTTGAGCGCAGCGTCCGCATTGATCATGGTGCGTTTCTTTTTGTCCTGTAATCCATTCTTGCGAATGTATTCCCAGAGTTTTTTGGTGAGTTCGGTGCGAGGCAGCGGCTTGGAGCCGACGACGGCGGCGAGCTTGTCATCCGGTTGGACCGGTTTCATAAAAGCCGCGTTTGGTTTGCGTTTAGTTTTAGTAGTTGCTTTTGGCATGGGTGTTATTTGGACTGCTTTTGCCCGGAAGCAAAGCAAAATTTTTATTTTTTACGAGGGTGAAATTACGGTTTGGCCGGGACGCCGACCGGCTCCGGCAATTTTCTTTTCGACAATTGCGATTTTAAAAACGTGTCGGTCAACGCGGATTGCCACGCGGAAATCCACAAGTCACCCAGAAATTGTCCGCCCGCCAGCAATTGCTGATCGATAAAAGCGCGGCCTTTGGAACCAGCGTCGCCGTGATCCGAGAGACTTCCTTCCTGGTTCAATTGATAAAGCGGCTCGACCAATTTGTGCTGTTCAATAATGAACGCCATCACCGTTGGAAAAATATCCGGCGATTGCGCGTTGGGGGACGTGGCGGAAAAAACGCGCGCGGGTCTGACACGCGGTTTGAGTTCGGAAAAATTGATCCCGGCGCTGTGGATGTAGCCGCCATCGATCCAGGCGTGAATGGAACTGTTGGTGGCGTAGTTTTTTGGATTCGCGCCCATCCAGCCATGATGATGAATCGTGGTGTGAAGCGGTTGCGAGGAGTCGCCCGCGAAATGTCCCATCACGCCCATGATGTAAATAATATTTTGTTGCGCGTTGGCGATTTCCTCGGGCGTGCCGCCATTTTCCTGGAAAGTCTTCAGATAAGAAAAACCCGATTTCAGTTTTCCGTAATATTCGGTCAACGCCCACGGCAGCAGTCCCACCAACTCGCGCGTTTTATCTTCGTTCCGCGACGGATCAATCGCGGGAAAATTTGTCGGATGCAACGCGCGGGCGACAGCGAGCTGGCCGACGAATTCGTAGCGAAAATGGCTCAGTGAATTCGGCGTGAGTTTGTAGAGGCTCAATTCGTCGAGGTCGATGTAATGGTCGGGCCCGTTAAAATGTTTGAGCGGCAATTCCGAAGTGTTGCGCCAGCGGTCGGCTTCGCCGGCGAGGAAAGCGATACGTTCCTGCACCGCAGGATGGCGAGCGAACGCAGGAAAACTTGTTGGCAAAGAGGCGAGCGCAATTTGATTCACCATGCGATGGCCCTCGTAGTCCCAACCGAAACTGGCGAAAGCGGACAAAAGAAAAATTCCACAAATGGAAACGAATATTTTTTTCATAAAATGCTTAAACTGATTGCGCAAATAAATTTGCGGAAAGGCGTCCTGGGAACGGAACGCCGAACTCCGGTTCGGCTCGTCACCGTCGAGCGTTGGCGTGCCGATTGGGAAATCGGCGTTCCTATCCCGAAATTTATTTTGGCAATCGGTATAGGCGGAGTTCGCTCTGCGTGTGTTAGTAAAATCGAAATGAAATTTTACGCACAGTCCCGGTGTTAACGTCTCCGCCGTTTGGCCGGGCCGAAATAATATCCGCCGCTCAAACGAACGCCTTTGACCTTGCGCTCGTACCCCTGCGGCTGCCCCGGCTTCCCTTCTTCAAAAAGCGCGGTGTAGTGATAATCAAAACCCTCCAATTTTATCCGGGAAATTTTTTGGCTGATGAACCGTTCGATGGCGGCGACATGCTGGGAATCTTCCGCAACCATCAAGGTGAAGGCATCGCCACTCGCTTCGGCGCGACCGGTGCGCCCGATGCGATGGATGTAATCTTCGGGATGTTGGGGCACGTCGTAATTGATGACGTGGCTCACGTCGGCGATGTCCAGTCCGCGCGCCGCAATATCTGTCGCCACCAAAACTTCGTAACGCCCATTTCGAAAACCGAGCAACGCTTCTTCCCGCTCGCGTTGCGTGCGATTGGAATGCAGCACCGCGACGGCGTGATTATTTTTCTTCAACAAATTTGCGATGCGATCCGCCCGATGTTTCGTGCGGCAAAAAATTATGACCGATTCATATTTCACCTGGTCAAGCAACGCGCGGAGTAGATCGGATTTTTGATCTTCAGCGACGGGATAAATCACGTGCTTGACCGTTTCGGCGGGAGTTTGCCGCGCGCCGATCTCGATCGTCTGCGGATTTCTCATCGCCCATTTGATGAGCGTCTCGATTTGCGGCGGAATCGTCGCCGAAAAAAGCGAGGTGTGTCGCTGGCGCGGACAACGTTCCACGATGCGCCGAACATCGGGAAGGAAACCCATGTCGAGCATTCGATCCGCTTCGTCGAGCACGAGGTATTCGACCTTGTCGAGCCGGCAAGTGCCGCGCTCCAAATGATCCAAAAGTCGTCCGGGCGTGGCGACGAGAATATCGACGCCGGTTCGCAACGCGTCCATTTGTTTGCCGTAACCAACGCCGCCGAAAATCACCGCGACGCGCAAATTGGTGAAGCGCGCGAAATCGCGAATGGCCGTTTCAACTTGCGCGGCCAATTCGCGAGTCGGCTCCAAAACCAAAACGCGCGTGGCCTGGCTGTGTTGGCCGAGCTTGGAGAGAATGGGTAGTGCGAAGGCCGCGGTCTTTCCCGTGCCGGTTTGGGCGCTGCCGATGACATCTGTTCCCGCCATGATCATGGGAATGGCGCGGAGTTGAATCGGCGTGGGATCGACGTAGCCCATCGCTTTGACGCCATCGAGCATCGCGGGAGAAAGTCCAAATTTACTGAAAGGCATAATTTATTTTTCGACGGAAACTTCGCTCGAAGGAATGTGCTGCCGACTTTCAGTCGGCAGAGTGGTGGCGGAATTCTCCGGTGGTGTTTGCGCGAGAGAAGTTTCAGAACTATTTCTTTCCTCATCTGCAGTCCCGGCGGTTTCAGCGGAAGGATTTTTGGAGGTCTCGACTTGTCGCGCTTCCAGTTCGGCAATCTTCGGTTCGATGTCTTCGACACTGGCGTTGGGAATTTTTCCGTCTTTGCTGCCGGGTAAGTTGTCCCCTTGCTCCGGCGCTTTCGGTTGGGGCTTGGGCGGTCGAACGGCGGGTTTCTTCGCAGTCTCCAAAAGTCCGTCCGCGAATTCGATGACGTGGCCTTGATGAATCAACCAATGCAAATCGCCGATAATCGGGGTTTGTTCCAGCGTCGGCTCGCTGTTTTTTTGTTCTTCAGGTGTGGCGCCGGACGGAGCGAGGCTTTCGATTAATTTTCTCCGCGAACATTTTGGATGCGCGTTGATGAACTCGACAATTTTTTTCACGCCGTCGGAAACCGGGGTCGTTTCCAAATCGAGAAAGTGCGGTCGCGCCACCGAAACATGCGTGATCGTTTTATTCACCTTGAAAAATTGCAACCCGTGCTGAGCAAACAATTGACTGAGAATCGTCGCCAGCTTGATCGGAAAACGGCGCTGCTCTTCCCAGGCTTCACGAAGCAGCCGCTGCAGCGGCGAGCAACGCAATTGCCGGCTCGCCAATCCAGTCATGGTGTGCGACTCGACTTGCTTGACGACGTTCGGCAAATGCGTTTCGCGAAAATGTTTTTCCACCTCTTCGCGAGTTTGCAGGCGCGTCGTTTCGGGCACGTTCAAACAAACAAATTCCGTTTTGAAACTTTGCTCCTCGATCCATTTTTTTACGACGGCTTCGTCTTTGACAATTTTCACGCGAGCTTTGAACGCCTCGAATGGCATTCGTGAAAACCGGTCGGTGTGAAGTTTGCGCAATTGATTTTGATAGTCGTGATAGTTAGGAGGACCGAGAATGGTTCCACTCATGCCGCACTGCGCCACAAAAGTGTAAGTGCCTTTGGGCGGATCGGTCGGCGTGCGTTCCGCCTGGTAAAAAGTGGCGAAATGTTTGGTAAGAATGTGGGCCACGGCTTCGTCCTCGGAGAGCCAAAGCGAATCATCGAGCGCACAAAGAAAAAGCGGCTCTGCGATTTTGCCCTCGGCATTTTTGATGACATCAAACTTGACCAGTTGGCGCTCGGGCTTTTGCAAGACCAATTTCGCAATCTCAAAAAGCGGATAAGCGCGCCCCGTCATTTTGATTTGGCGCGCCAGTGACTCGACTCCTTTTTCATCGGGCAAAAGGGTGACATTGATTTGCGGCAACGGTTCGGGTGGGCGGTACTCGCGCGGTTCGTCACGACGAAATCTTTCTCCGCCCCCGCCCGGCGGATGTTTTCCATCACGCGATGGTCCGGGACGATTTCCGCCGGATGCACGATTTGGCGCAGCGCTGCGTTGGCCGCCGAAATCTCGACGTGGTGGACGAGCGCCTTCGCGCCGGCCTTCGTCACGTTGCGGTCGGTCGTCGCCGGCGTGTTTGGCATATTTATTTACGTTGGGCGATTCCTGCGCCCAGGCCGGCAGAAAAAGTTTTTCTAAATCAAGTTCAGTTTCTGGAGTGTTACTCATGATACGTCAGGCGACGCGCGCCTCGAAAGATTGCGGGTGAGAATGGATTGGCTTGGGGTGGATTGCAAGTTGCGGGAAGTATTCAAATTAAAAAGCAATTGTACAACAACCCATCGGCCCGTTGTAGATAAGAACACAATACCGCAGAACGTCTCTCCCAATCAATGAAATGGTATTGCCTTGATTCATTTGAATGCCAACCACCGGCATTTCCAGGGTGGGCATCAAAGTTCCGGGAAAAGTTAAACGAGCCAAATAGATATTTTGGGTTCTGTTTCCATTTGGGCTGTGAACCTCCGTTTGATCGATCGGCTGTAATCCCAGGGAAATGAGATGAGACTCTTCCACACAACAACAACTCGCTCCGGTATCCACCAACGCCGCACCCGACCGGGGTTGAGGAATAGGCAGCCCAGTGGAATTTAAGGAGGCGGCGAGGGCTTCGCCAATTGAAACTTCAATGCCCAACAGCAAACCTTGGGATTCAAGTAAATCGAACGAAGCGTTGGAATGTCCGTCAGGATGAACGTTATGAACAGGCATGAATCAAACCCAGATAAAGAGCCGGCATCTGAGCAACTCTCTTATGCTCGACCACATGAGCAACGAGAAACGGAACGTTTCCAAATTTTTCGATTCCCGCAGCATAACCAGTCTGAGCCGTATCAAACGTCCCAACAAATTCGCTGCCTTTGAAGACGGCGTATTTTCCAGGACACAGCTTCAGCAATTCAACTTTGCGTTCCTCAAAAGCTTTGTTTTCTTGTTCAAACATAACGTGCCTGAGTGATTTAACATTACGTTTCAGTCGGCGGATATCAAGAAAGGATTAAAACCGCGCTAGGTTTTCCAATTGCTTCACACGATCATCAATTGCTTTGCGCGTGATGCGCGTGGTGAATTTCAAACCGAAACCTTCGCAGCAAAAGGACGCGGCCACACTTCCGTAAACCATCGCGCGACGAATGTTGGAATCCACCGAGCCGTCCGCCGTCGAAAGATAACCCATCATGCCGCCGACAAACGAATCGCCCGCGCCAGTCGGATCGACCACGCGCGCCAGCGGAAAAGCGGGCGAAAGAAACAACCCATCTCGCGAGGAAAGAATTGCGCCGTGCTCGCCTTTTTTTACGATGACGTATTTGGGGCCGAGCTTATGAATTTTTTTCAACGCGGCGACGATGTTGTCCTCCTTCGTCAGTTGGCGCGCTTCGGAATCGTTGAGCACAAAACCATCGACGCGCTTGAGCAGCTTGAGCAAATCAGGCAGCGCGATGTTCAACCACAAATCCATGGTGTCGGCGACGACGAATTTCGGGCGACGCATCTGATCGAGGACATGGCTTTGCAGCGATGGCGCGATGTTGGCCAGCAAAACGAAATCGGATTTTTGATAGGACGCGGGAAGTTTTGGCAAAAACGTTTCGAACACGCCGAGTTCAGTTTCGAGCGTGCGACGATTGTTCATGTTCACTTCGTATTCGCCCGACCAATGAAAGGTTTTGCCATCGACGATCTGCAAACCTTCCAGATCAATTTTGTGTTTGCGATAGAGCGAGACGTAGCGTTTGGGAAAATCTTTTCCGACGATGCCGACGAGTTTGACCGGGGCAAAAAAACTGGCGGCGACCGCGGCGTGACTGGCTGAGCCGCCGAGCAGGCGGGGATTTTCCGCCTTGGGAGTTTTGATGGAATCGAGTGCGGTGGAACCGACGATGAGAACGCTCATGCAAATAATTTATTTTTGAGCGGCGGACAGTAGGCGCTTCTTGAAAGCGAGGCAAGCTTCAGAAACGTTTGACGCGTTGAGAATAGCGGAGACGACGCAAATACGTTTCGCACCGGCGGCCAGAACTTCATCGAGATTTTCCAAAGTGATTCCACCAATGGCGAACCACGGGATTTTTACATTCGCCGCCGCCCAACGAATGTATTCGAGCGTGACGGGTTTCGCAGTTGGCTTCGTTCCCGTCGCGTAAATCGGGCCGATGGCGACGTAATCTGCGCCAGCGGCAATGGCGCGTTCGGCTTGGGCAGGCGCGTGGGTTGAAAGGCCAATTTTTAATTTTGAATTTTGAATTTTTAATTCAGAAACATTCCGCGTTCCGCGTTCCGCATTTCGCGTTTCAAAGAAGTCTTCCTGGCCGAGATGGCAAAACTCTGCGCCGATTTCCTGCGCGATTTGCAAATGGTCGTTGATGACGAAAGGAATTCCCGCGCGACGGGTGATGGGCAAAATGATTTCCGCCATGCGCCGGATTTCGTCAGGCGAAGAATTTTTGGCCCGCAGTTGAATGATGTCCGACCCACCATCGCAAAGTTGTTGAGCGACGGAAGCCACATCGCGCCCATTCAAGTAAGCGGTATCGACAAAGGTGTAGAGGCGAGAATCAAAAATAGATTTCAATGGGAAAAGTATAAAAGCACCGAAACCGCAATCAACCATAGGCAGAGCAGCGCTATTCTCCGTCCGATTGGATGAGGTAAAATGCGTAGCAGTATCAAGAATATCAAAGTTCCGGGAAGAGTCATCCACATGCAAACACCCGGATCGAAAAATCGGGGCACGTGTCCATGTGAAGCGAAGTGCATTTCCTGCCTCCACGTCGCGCCAGTCCAGAGAAGCAAAACGACCCAAGGGCTCAGATAAGAGATCAAAGCCGCGTTCAGATAATTAAACCATCGCAGTTTGGCTCGCGGTTGGGATTTTCCTACCGGCGCAGGTTCTGATCTCGAGCAATTCCAGCAAGAGTCGAAAACCTCATCCAGATGTTCCCCACATTTTGGACAAGTCCACATAACTTATCGCCCCCGCTTTTTGGATTCTTATCCCAGAATCCTATTTTAATTGGCAAAAGTGACTTCGTCTTTTCTTCAATCAATTCCGACGCGCGCCACCTAAAAGCTGTTCAATGAAATTCGGGGAATAAACACCGCGTCGGAAGTTCGGGTCCTGCAAAACGGCTTGCTTGGGGAATCGACGTGACAAGCTGAATTTCTTATTTGCCTTTGTCATGTTTGGAAGACGGCAACCGGCGCTCAAATTTTAACAATTCATTTTCCAGACGCAGAGCGAGCTTTTCCATTTTATGATTTTGCTCCTTTCGGAGTAGGTGGATTTCGTAAGATAAATTCTGAACGGTGGCGGTTAACTCGCGAAGCTCCTGGCGAATTTCTCTGATTTCCGTTTTGTTCTGCTCGGTTTTTTCAACAAGGGTCAGAAGCCGGACAAAATAACTGAGCAGCTTTTGCCACATGATCAAGCGGACCTCATTTGCGCCAGCATTCGTCGCGTCTCAATCTTCAATCGCTCAATTTCGACTTGATCCTTATCCATTTTTTTGAAAAGGCGCAGGATCGCCCGGTCATATTCTTCGATGGCTGAAATTATTTTCGCGGCTTCAGTGACGGTTAAATTGGTGTCCAGCGTTTTTTGCATGACCATTGTTTAACGCAAATTGAGATTTAATTCAAAAGGATTTCATGCCTTTTCCTCAATCAACTCCCGCCGCCCACTGCCTAAAAGTTGTTCGATGAAATTGGTCGAGTAAACGCCGCGACGGAAATTCGGGTCCTGCAAAATGGCTTGCTCGAAGGCGATGGTCGTTTTGATGCCGGTGATCATGTATTCGCCGAGGGCGCGGCTCATTTTGTCCATCGCGTCGCGGCGGTCTTTGCCGGTCGTGATGAGCTTGCCGATCATCGAATCGTAAGTCGGCGGAATGGTGTAGCCCGCATAAACATGGCTGTCGAGCCGGACACCGCGACCGCCGGGCGGATAATACATTTCGATGCGGCCGGGACATGGACGAAAATCATCAAACGGGTCTTCGGCATTGATGCGGCATTCGATGGAGTGGCCTTTAAAATGAATGTCACTTTGGGAAAGGCGCAACGGCTCTCCCATCGCGATCATGATTTGTTGTTTGACCAAATCAATGCCGGTGACTTCTTCGGTGATAGGGTGCTCGACCTGGATGCGTTTGTTGACTTCGAGAAAATAAAAATGGCCTTTGTCGTCCACAATAAACTCGACCGTGCCGGCGTTGGTGTAGTGGGCGACCTCCGCGATCTTGACCGCGGCCTTGCCCATTTCTTTGCGCAACTTCGGAAATTTTTTTTCAATCAGAGGCGAGGGCGTTTCTTCAATGACTTTTTGATTGCGGCGCTGAATCGAGCAATCGCGTTCGCCGAGATGAATGATATTTCCGCGAGTATCGGCCAGGATTTGAAACTCGATGTGATGCGGATTTTCGATGAACTTCTCGATGTAAACGCCAGAATTGCCGAAGGATTTCTCCGCCTCGCTTCGAGCGGTGTGGTAGCCCTTCACTAGTGAAACGTCATTGTGCGCCGCGCGCATGCCGCGTCCGCCGCCGCCAGCCACGGCCTTGATCATCACCGGATAACCGATTTTTTTTGCAGCCGCCAGCGCGTCTTGCTCCGTTTCCACCGTGCCCTCGGAACCGGGAGGAGTCGGCACCCCCGCCTTTTTCGCCAGATTTCTGCTGATGGCTTTGTCCTCCAGCGCATTCATGGCGCGAGAACTCGGCCCGATGAAACGGATGTTGCAACTTTCACAAACGTCCGCGAAATGCGCATTCTCCGAAAGAAATCCGTAACCGGGATGAATGGCATCCACGTCCGCAATTTCCGCGGCGCTGATGATCCGATCGATCCGCAAATAACTTTCTGAACTGGCGGCTTTGCCGATGCAAATGGCCTCGTCAGCCATTTGCACGTGCATGGAGTTGGCGTCGGCTTCCGAGTAAACCGCGACGGTGCGAATATTCAGTTCTTTGCAAGTGCGGATGATGCGAACAGCGATTTCTCCTCGGTTGGCGACTAGAATTTTTTCGAACATGGTTTCGTTAAATCGTTGAATCGTTAAATCGTTGAATCGTTAAATCGTTGAATCGTTAAATCGTTGAATCGTTAAATCGTTGAATCGTTAAATCGTTGAATCGTTAAATCGTTGAATCGTTAAATCGTTGAATCGTTAAA